>JAFGER010000092.1 GCA_016931495.1 Chlorobiaceae bacterium
GATGTTGTTGTATTGTTAATGCTTGTTATAATCTTTGATTAGTTCGTATTTATGGTGGTTTTTATTATTTTTAAACAATCAATTTTTTGTAGTATTATTATTGCTTTGTTGTTTATTTATGATCCTTTAATATGATTTTATAGGGTTGTATTATGTTTTTATGATTTTAATTAATTGGTTTTTATGTGTTTATATTATTGTTTTGGTTGCAGTGTTTTATCTTGTTGATTTGTCGTTAGTATGAGTTTGTCAGGCGGTAGTAAATGTTTCTTGTGGAGCTCTTAGTGCGGTTTTTAAATCTTGTTTTTTAATTTTAATCTTTAGGTCTTTCAGTGGTCGGGTTCGAGCAGCGATTTCCGGGACTGTTCATCCGGTCTTGTTTTTCGCAGTTGACATGCAGGCATTTTTCCGCTATTTCGTTATCATTAAATCAGTTCATTCTGCGACAACTCATCCTGTTTTGCAGGAGATGTCATTCATCGCATCCTCAAACTGATCGGTTCTCATGTCCCGTATATTCACTCTGCTTGTTATGCTTCTTGTCGGAGGATTCGGTTTTATTATCGGGTCGAAGGTGAACAGGGGGCCGGGAGGCAGTATGCCCGATGCTGGTGCATCTGGTGACAAGTTGCTCGATGTTTACCGGCTCATCAGTACCCACTATGTTGACCCGGTCAATGCTGACAGTCTTGCAGGCGCCGGAATCCTTGGTATGGTGCAGTCGCTTGATCCCCATTCGCTTTATTATGAGCCGGAAAAGGCCTCCATTTCGGAGTCCGATTTACAGGGCACCTTTGATGGCATCGGTATTGAATTCGATGTCGTGCGCGATACGCTGCTGGTGGTTACTCCCCTTGCGGGCGGGCCGAGCGAGTCTGCCGGCATCATGCCTGGCGACCGGATCATCGCTATCGATTCGAAGCGTTCTATCGGCATAACTCCCGATGCTGTCGTCCGGAAGCTCCGGGGTAAGCGGGGTTCAAGGGTCGGACTAACCATTTATCGTCCGCTCACCCGCCGCACCATTGAGGTGCTGGTTACTCGCGGGGAGATTTCAACATCAAGCATCTCGGCGGCGTTTGTGGACGAGGCCGGTACCGGTTATATCCGGATCAGCCAGTTCATAAAAACTACTGCGGACGAATTCAGGGCGGCTCTGCAAAAGCTGCTCGCCAAGGGAATGCGGCGGCTGGTCATCGATGTGCGGGCCAATCCCGGGGGCTATCTCGAACAGGCCGTTGCGGTTGGTGATGAATTGCTGCCGGACGGAAAGCTTATTGTTTATACCAAAAGTCGTCATGGCGGCGATGATCAGGTCAGGTACAACTCTACCTCCGGCGGTCTGTTCGAGACCGGGCCGGTTTGCCTGCTGGTGGATCGGGGCAGCGCCTCGGCAGCAGAAATCCTGGCGGGTGCGTTGCAGGATAACCGCAGGGCGATGGTTATCGGAGAGTTAACCTTTGGCAAGGGGCTTGTTCAGCGTCAGTTCAAACTGTCCGACAATTCGCTGGTCCAGCTTACCGTTTCAAGGTATTACACTCCGTCGGGCCGGCAGATTCAGCGTGGCTACGAGGATGGAACGCAGGGGCGTGAGCGCTATTACAAGGAGCGGTTCACCCGGGATTTTCCGGATAATGTCATGAAAAAGTATGGCGGGCTCATTTTCCGGGATGGCGGAGATGTTTCGGTGTACCGTACCAGGGCGGTCGGCGGCGATGTTCCCGGCGACAGCTTGCATGCGGTTCTTGCGCGGGCGGGGGGCATCATGCCGGATTACTGGGTTTACAGCAAGACCTACAGTGATTTCTATCAGGAGCTGTACGCAAAGGGAATCATTGAGGATATTGCTTTGAAGCTGATCGACGATCCGAAGAGTTCCGTTCAGCATTACCGTGGCTCGGCAGAGGCATTTTTCGGACAGTACCGGGTTCCGTCCGATCTTGAGACGCTGGTCAGGACATCGTGTGCCGTTCACAAGATCCCGTTTTCGGCTGCTGAATTCAAACGTGACCGTAACGATATTGCTCTGGCGCTCAAGGCCAGAATTGCCAGGCAGTTGTTCGGAACTGAAGAACAGATTCGGGTGTTGATTTTCGATGGCGATCCTTATATGAAGGTTGCACGGCATTTTATTGAAAAGCAACCCCGGTGAGCTGCCGATTCCGTCAGGTTCGCCACCTTCAAGAGGTTTCACCGAATATCAACCATTTCACCGTTATTGCCCATGTCACTGCTTGAAAAGATCAACAGCAACGCCTGCACGCTCAGGTTCAACAACGATTGGCTGAAGATATTCACCTGCCCGGTGCCTTCATCCGATTTTCTTTCATTCGTCGGGGTGGCGACCATCGACGCTCCCCAGCACTCTGTGCTCAGCCTTCTGTACGACATCGAGTCTGCTCCCGACTGGGTCTGGAAAACCAGCGAAATGCGTATTTTGCAGGAGCTTGACGGCGACAACGAAGGGCGCGTGGTGCTTCAGCACGTGACGGCGCCCTGGCCGGTGACCGACCGGGAAATCATCACCCGCTCGACAGCCTACAAGGATCCCGAAACCGGCGAGGCGTTCATCAAGATCGAATGCCTGCCCGACTTCATTCCCGAAGACAGCCGGTACGTCAGGGTGCGCAAGCTTGAAGGCGCTTGGAACATTCTGCCGCTCTCCGATGAGCAGTGCCGCGTGGTGTTCCGTCTGCACATCGAGCCGGCCGGCGAGATTCCCTCATGGCTTGCCAACATCGCGGTGATTGATACGCCATACCACACGCTCAACAATATGCGCGACTTCGTCAAGCGGGAAAAGTACCGCACGCCGGTTGACGCCTCGTTCAAAGAGTCGAAAACAGAGATTATCAGAAACTACACCGATTTTATAGCAGAGTAGAGCGCTGCTCGCCATTCCGTATCATCATCACAAGTATAAGTTCATGGATGTTGCCACCGCCCTGCAGGGAAACTGGGAGTTTCGTGTCGATCACAAAGAGATCAAGGTCTATTCTTCGAAGATCAGCGGCTCCCAGGTGCTGGGGTTCAAGGCCGAAAGCGAGTTCAGCGCGCCACTCCGGAAGCTGATCAGCCTGTTTCACGATTTTGGCAGCTATGGGCGGTGGGTGCACCAGCTTTCCGAAATGCAGGTGCTGCATCGTGACGAAGCCGAGCTCGATTACGTTGTCCGGCAGGTGCTGAACACACCATGGCCCATACCCAGGAGGGAGATGATCGTGAGAACCGAGCTGCACGCCTCCGAGGAGGGCGCACTGGCTCTGACCATGAGCAGCGCTCACGATTTCCTGCCGGTCAAGCCTGATATGTACCGGGTGCGCGAGGTGTGGGGAGCATGGATCCTGATGCCAGTGAGCAGTCAAAGGGTGCACGTGACCTTCGTGATGCATCTCGATCCCGGCAGCGACATTCCGCCTGCGCTCAGCAATGCGGCCCTGTTCGAGGTGCCGTTCTATTCGCTGCAAAAAATGCGGGCGCTGGTGCAGGACTCCTCGTACACGCCGCCGTGGCCATCGGTGGTTGACCGTCACATCCGGATCACCTGACCATAGCGCGTCGGCCGATTTTTTGCCCGGCGCTCTGCGCTATGGTCAGGTCAATCCACCAAGGTTAGAATCGTGGCCCTGTTTCAGGGAATCGCGGAGATGAGCCAGGCAGGCATTGAAGAGCTTTTCCGGCCTGACCGGCACCGCGCCGACCTCCTGACAGACCGTATGGGCTGCAAGGTTGGCTATCCGGGTGCTGGTCACCAGGTCGAGGCCTGAGGCCATGCCGAGCGCCAGCAGCGCGATCACCGTGTCGCCCGCTCCCGAGACATCGGAAACGTCGAGCGAGACGGCTGGAATGTGGGTGAATTTGCCATCATAAACGGTCATGCCCTTTTCGCTTCTGGTTATCACGAAGCTCGATGCCTCGAGCTTGCCCGCAAGCTGAAGGCAGGCCTCTTCGACTTCGCGGTCGTCGTTGCTTACCGTGATGCCGAGCGAGGCGGCAAGTTCCGACAGATTGGGCTTGAACACCGTACAGCCGGCGTAGGAGAAAAATCCCTTCAGCTTTGGATCGACCAGTACCGGCACCTCCAGTTCCCTGCAGGTGGCGATGACCGATTCGATGAGCGATGGGGTGAGCACTCCTTTGTTATAATCTTCAAGCACCACCGCATCGAGTGATGCGGCTACCTCCCGGAACATGCCGAGCAATTGCGCTTCGATTTCGGCATCGAGGGGGTGGCGACGCTCGTAGTCAACTCTTGTTATGTGATGGTTCTGCGACAAGATGCGGGTCTTGCTGGTTGTTGGCCGGGACGTGTCGGTCACGATCATGCTTGTGTCGAGCTGCTGCTCCCGCATCAGCCCGATGAGGCTTTCGCGCTCCGCATCCCTGCCGGTTACGCCAATCAGCAGCGTTTCCGCGCCGAGCACATGGGTGTTGATGGCCACGTTGGCCGCTCCGCCCAGACGCCGGTCTTCACGGGTGACATCGACCACCGGTACCGGATATTCCGGCGAAATGCGCGAGACATGGCCAAAAATATATTTGTCGATCATCAGATCACCGATAACAGCGATTTTCCTGTGTCTGAAAGTCCGGAAGATATGTTCAATGATTTCGGCGGGCATGGGAGATGGGTTGAATTGAACTCGCGGGTACACCTTATGTATTTGTAAAGAAAAACAATAACGGTGCAGCGTAGGGCTTGAAATTCTCGCTGACAATCAGTACGTTCAGCCTTTTGCGCTCCCCCCGGCCTTGTTCCCGATCTTTTCGCTGAACACCACAGGGAGACCCGCATGTAATATAAAGGAAAAATTCCTTGATGGTTGTTGCATGGTTCGGTTTTATTTTAGGAGAATATTTTTATATTTAAAGCTATCCATTTTTAGAATTTATGTGACCGATTCATCATGTTCGACAATCTCAGTGACAAACTTGAGCTGACCTTCAGGAAACTTGCCGGCCAGGCGACGATCAACGAGGTCAACATCGGTATCGCCATGCGCGACATCAAGCGCGCCCTCTTGAGCGCCGATGTCAACTACAAGGTTGCCAAGAAACTGGTCGAGGACATTCGCGAGAAGTCCCTCGGTGAAGAGGTTATCAAGAGCGTTTCGCCTGCGCAGATGATCGTCAAGATCGTCAATGACGAACTGACCGAGATCATGGGCGGTGAAAACCAGCCGCTGAACCTTCCGCCAAAGAAGATGCCGGCCATCGTCATGGTTGCCGGTCTTCAGGGTTCCGGCAAGACCACCTTCTGCGCCAAGCTGGCCAAGCGGCTCAAGAAGAACGGAAAGAATCCGATGCTCGTGGCCGCCGACGTCTATCGTCCTGCCGCTGTCGAGCAGCTCAGGACGCTCGGCGAGCAGATCGACGTTCCGGTCTATTCGGTCGAAGAGCAGGACGCCATGAAAGCCGCGCTCGGCGGTCTCGAAGCGGCGCGCAATGCGGCGAAGGATGTGCTGATCGTCGATACGGCCGGTCGTTTGCAGATCGACGAGGCGATGATGGCCGAGGCCGAAGCGCTCAAGAACAAACTCAGCCCGGACGAATTGCTCTTCGTCGTCGATTCGATGATGGGCCAGGAGGCGGTCAACACCGCCAAGGCGTTCAATGATCGCCTCGACTTCGATGGCGTGGTGCTCACCAAGCTTGACGGCGATTCTCGCGGCGGCGCGGCGCTCTCGATCCGGCAGGTGGTTGACAAGCCGATCAAGTTCATGAGCGTGGGCGAGAAGGTCGATGATCTCGACGTGTTTTACCCCGACCGTATGGCCCAGAGGATTCTCGGCATGGGCGACATCGTCAGCTTCGTCGAAAAGGCGCAGGAGACGCTCGATCTCGAAAAGACGATGCAGATGCAGTCGAAGCTCATGAAAAATGAGTTCGACCTCGACGACTTTTTCGACCAGCTCCAGCAGCTCAAAAAGATGGGTTCGATCCAGGGCCTCATTGAAATGGTGCCCGGCCTGAACAAGATGGTGCCGAAGCAGGATCTCGAGAACATCAATTTCAAGCCCATCGAGGCCATGATCTCTTCGATGACCAGGCAGGAGCGCAAAAACCCCGAAATCATCAACGGCAGCCGCCGCAAGCGCATCGCGCTCGGCAGCGGCACCAGGGTGCAGGAGGTCAACATGCTGCTCAAACAGTTCTCCGAAATGAAGAAGATGATGCGTTCGGTCAACCGGCTCACCAAGTCCGGCCGGAAGATCACCACGGAGAACCTTGCGCTCGACAAGTTTTTGAAACGATAAATGAATCAATGTCTCTTACAATAAATTAAACACATTACGCTTTGGTTAAGATCAGATTGAAAAGAGCCGGAAGGAAAAAAATGCCGTTCTACCAGATCGTTGCCGCCGATGGGCGTGCTCCGAGAGATGGCAAGTTTCTTGAAGTGATCGGTCATTACAACCCGACCGCCAAGCCGCATGCCGTGACCATCGAAAAAGATCGCGTCGCTTACTGGCTGAACGTTGGCGCGCAGCCGACGGCAACCGCTCACAGCCTCATCCGCGCCACCGGCCTGCTTCATGAAATGAACCTGAAGCGCCGCGGCGTCAGCGAGAGCGATATCGCTGCCGAGATGGAAGCGTGGCAGCAGAGGGAAGCCGAGCGCCGTCAGAAGCGTCTCACGGCCAAGCATCGCCGCCGTCAAGCCAAGAAAGCGGCTGAAGCCGCCGGTTCAGCCGAAGGCTGAGCAGACTCAAGGAAATCCGAAACCGGCTGAAACCGAGTGGAGCTGTTTCTGACAGGCATCGTCCTGAAGCCCAAAGGGCTGAAAGGTGAACTCAAGGTTCAGCCGGTGACCGACTTTCCGGAAAGTTTTCTGACGCGCCGTGAATATTATATAGGCAAGAGTCCTGAAGAGTCGGTTGTCCGTAAAGTGCTGTCGGCCAAGCTTCGTCAGGGGTTTGCCTGGCTCGTGCTCGAAGGCATCGAATCCCGGGAGGCGGCAGAAGCCGTCGCAGGTTCCCGGCTCTACGTGACTGACGATGCGCTTGAAGCCATGCCCGACGACCGCGCCTATCTGCATGAGCTGATCGGTCTGGAGGCGGTTGATGAAGTTCAGGGCAGGGTCGGTGTCATCAGCGATGTCCTGCAGATGCCGGCGCAGGATGTCTATGAAATCGATACGGGAGCCAGGAAAGTGCTGGTGCCGGCCGTAGAGGAGTTTATAACGGAAATCGATCTCGATAAAGGGATCGTGACGTTGCGGAGGTTTTCAGAATTTCTGTAACGTCGAAGCCCTCGGTCCCGGTGTGGCCGGAAGGCCTTGTGTTCTTGACAAGATTGACAGGCAATGACTCAGATGTGGATGCAATGCGGATAGATATCATTTCCGTCATTCCGGATTTTTTTGCTTCACCCCTCGAAAAAGGGTTGCTCGGCATCGCAAGGCGCAAAGGTCTTGCGGAGATCCAAGTGCACAACCTGCACGATTACGGATTGGGCCGGTACCAGCAGGTGGATGATGCGCCCTTCGGAGGCGGTGCGGGAATGGTGATTCGTCCCGAACCGGTGTTCGCATGTATCGAGAAGTTGCAGGCTGAAAGAAGGTATGACGAAGTCATCTTCATGACTCCCGACGGTGAGCGGTTCGAACAGAAGAGAGCCAACCGGCTTTCACGGAAGCAGAACCTCATCGTGTTGTGCGGTCACTACAAGGCTATGGACGAAAGGATCCGCCAGACGCTGGTTACGCTGGAGCTTTCGGTCGGCGATGTGGTGCTCTCCGGAGGAGAGATTCCCGCACTGATGGTCATGGATGCTGTCATCAGGCTCATTCCGGGAGTGCTCGGTGATGGCGAGTCGGCACTGACCGATTCGTTTCAGGGCGAGTTTCTGGACTGTTCGTGGTACACACGTCCGGCGGAGTTCCGCGGGATGAAGGTGCCCGATGTGCTGCTTTCAGGCCATCATGAAAAAATCGAACGCTGGCGGCAGGAGAATGCGCGTGAACGAACGCTTGCGCGCAGGCCGGAGCTGCTTGGCAGAGAGAATGAGGAAAAGTAACAACCATAAAGATAAAGTGTCATCATGGATCAGTTAATTCAGTTGGTGGAAGCGACCCAGCAGAGGAGCGATGTTCCCGAAGTGCGTCCCGGCGATACCGTCAGGATTCAGCTCAAGGTTATCGAGGGTGAAAAAGAGCGTCTTCAGGCTTTCGAAGGCGTGGTGATCGGCGACAAGGGGATGGGCGCATCAAAGACCATCACCGTCCGCAAGATTTCTCATGGTGTCGGTGTCGAGAGAATCATTCCGGTCAACTCGCCGAACGTCGAAAGCATCACGGTCGTCAGGAACGGCAAGGCCAGAAGAGCCAAACTCTTCTACCTGCGCAAACGCACCGGCAAGGCCGCGCTGAAGGTCAAGGAGCGCAAGAGCGCCTCCGCCGAGGCCTGAGCACAGGCCAGAGCATTACCGGCTTTCCAGCAGAGCAGCGCAACCATTGCCCGGTGGCGCTGCTTTGTCGGTTTTAGTGCGGCACTGCACTGATGGACGGGGGGAGTGTGGGCTGCGTTATTTTCCTGTCTGATTTTGACCTGCCATGAATACCGCTCGTGTTGAGGCTTTTCAGTCGAAGATTTTCGATTTTTACGAAAAAAACAGGCGAAGCTTCCCCTGGCGGGAGACCACCGTCCGTTACGCCGTGATGGTGAGCGAAATCATGCTTCAGCAGACGCAGGCCGACCGCGTGGCTCGCCGATTTTCGCTCTGGCTTGAGCGCTTTCCCGATGTGCAGTCGCTGGCATCGGCTTCGCTGCGCGAGGTGCTCGAAGCGTGGAGCGGCCTCGGCTATAACTCCCGCGGTCAGCGGCTGCACCGGGCGGCGGTCATGATCGTCGAGCAGTTCGATGGCAGGGTGCCCGCCGATCCGTCGCAACTGATCAGGCTGCCGGGTATCGGCGCGTACACGAGCCGTTCGATTCCCGTCTTTGCCGACAACCTCGATATTGCCGCCGTCGATACCAACATCCGGCGCGTGCTCATCCACGAACTCAATCTTCCCGAATCGATCACTCCGAAAGCGCTGCTCGACGTGGCCGACGAGGTGCTGCCCAAAGGACTGAGCCGCGACTGGCACAACGCGCTCATGGATTATGGCGCGATGGAGCTGACCGGAAGGCGTACCGGCATTGCGCCTCTGACACGCCAGTCGGCATTCAAAGGCTCCCGGCGCTGGTATCGCGGGGCCCTTTTGCGCGAGCTGCTCGCCGTCGGCGAACTCTCACGCGAGTCGGTCGAGGAGCGTTATGCGGATTGCCCGCACGGTATCGGCACGATTGTCGATTCGCTGGTCATGGAGTCGATGATCGAGGAGTACGGCGAGCGCCGGATGCTCAGGATTGCCGGTGAATCCGGAGCGGGGAGGTGAATGATGAACACCGCCATGCCTGAAGGCTCCATCAGGGTGACCCTGCGCTTCGATCCCGATTTCAACGATTTTCTGCCAGCCAAACGGAGAGGGCGGCCCGTGTGCATCATGCCGGGCCACGCCACCACCATCAAGGATCTTGTCGAATCATGCGGCGTGCCCCACACTGAAATCGGGGAACTGCGGCTCAAAGGTTCCGGATGCGCCAGCTTTGCGACCCGCGTGTCGGACGGCGACTGCTTCGAGGC
>JAFGER010000093.1 GCA_016931495.1 Chlorobiaceae bacterium
CTCGGTGATCAACCAGCTTTCCATTAAATTCGAGGGCAGAGTTCAGTTATGAAAATGGTCGTTTACACACTTAGTTGAACAGACCCAGTCCATATTCTTGATCTCATCTGATCATTTTCCATTCCCATTCTTGTAAAGGGCGTAACCAATCAGTATATAACAAGATGCTGATGTTCGTGGCATGTTGTTGTAACCGTGTGCTGAAATCCCCATTCAGAATCAGTTTTCCCGCTATGATGTTCTTCCTGGTGCAGTCAACCAATTCTTCTATGATTCGATCATGAGCGACCGTAATCCTATACTGAACTCTCCTTACGAACAGCCGATGTTGCATTATGCAACAGCGCCAGACGGTTCGCTCGATTATGAGGATATCCGTGAAGGCAGGCGCCTCTTCACGCCGGACATCCAGGCGGCTCCAGCTCGTCAGGGAGCGCAGCGGGCTCTCTTTGAAATCAACGAGCTAAATGATAGTTACCATGATCTGCTGGTCAATCTCGTCCGGTCGGAGGTGGGTAACTGGCGCGAATCGAACTATCCCGGCACGACGCGGGTGACGCTCGAACTCCTCCGGTACTGGTTTGCCAATCCGGATCGTCACGCGGTGCGCAAGCTCTTCTTCGCCCAGCGCGAAGCACTTGAAACCGCCGTTTGGTTCAATGAAATTGCCCAGAAGAGTAACATCGGCCAGCACATCGCCAGCCGGTTGCGCGAGGCGCAGCACTCCGTCAGCAGCGTCGCCGAACAGCAGTTGCCGCGCATCGCTTTCAAAATGGCGACCGGCACGGGCAAGACCGTCGTCATGGGGATGCTGATGCTCTATCATTACTTCAATCGGCAGGAGTATCGTAACGACACCCGATTTGCCGATTACTTCCTCATCGTGACACCCGGAGTGACCATTCGGGAGCGTCTCGGCGTTCTGTTCGTGGACAAGCGGGCAGCGGACAGGAACGAACGCAGCGACTATTACGCCGCTCGCGACCTCGTGCCGCGTATGCTCGAACCTCGGCTCGACGGCCTGAACGCGCGGATCGTCATCACCAACTATCACGCGCTCGAACCCAAAACCCTGCAAGGCAACAAGAAGAGTCCGTTCGACGGCAAGCTCGATGCGGGCGGGCGCAAGCAGGAGGCGCGGGAAGATTTCAACCAGGTGATCAAGCGCCTGCTCGGGCGCATCCGCTCAGGCAGCCGGTTGCTGGTGCTTAACGACGAGGCGCATCACTGCTACCTGCCAAAATCCTCCGGCAAAACGAAGGACAACGAAGAGGTCGACGAAAACCTCCGCGCGGCGGTCTGGTTCACTGGACTGGTTGAAATTGGCCGGCGTTACAAGCTTCAGCAGGTCTGCGACCTCTCCGCCACGCCCTATTACCTGCAAGGTTCGGGCTATCCGTCGTACAGCCTCTTTCCGTGGGTCGTCAGCGATTTCGGGCTTATCGAGGCGATCGAGTCGGGCCTGGTCAAGATTCCCTTCATGCCGGAAAGCGACGATACGCAAACGCTTTCGATGCCCGTGCTGCGGAACCTCTACGAGCACGTTCGGGAGGAGCTTCCGAGAAAAGGTCGCAAGAAGAAAAAATCCGAGGCGAAATCGGAAGGAGTGGTCTTTGTCGAAGAGCCTCCGCAAATTCCATCGCTGGTCAAGGGTGCGCTCGACCAGTTTTACAGCCATTACCATAATTATTACGAGGGGCAGCGCTCGAAGTTCGAGGAGCGGTCTGCACTCTTTTCGACGCCGCCCGTGTTCATTGCGGTTTGCAACAACACCTCGGTCTCGAAGGAGGTCTATAAATTCGTTGCCGGCTACGAAGAGAGCGACGACGAGGGCAACGTGCTGCGTGTGGTGGACGGCCACTATCCGCTTTTCTCGAACTACGATGCCGACACGAAGCGCCCGAAACGCCGCTCGCCGACGCTCTTGATCGACAGTGATGCTCTGGAGAACTCCGAGCAGATCAACGACGAGTTCCGTAAAATCTTCGCTTCCGAAATCGCTGAGTTCAAGCGTGATTACGCCCGCCTGAAAGGGCAGGGAGCAGCGGAGCGCATCACCGATGCCGAGATTCTGCGCGAGGTGGTCAACACGGTCGGCAAGCCCGGCAAGCTCGGAGCGCACATCCGTTGCGTCGTGTCGGTCTCGATGCTCACTGAAGGGTGGGATGCCAACACGGTGACGCACATCATGGGGCTTCGGGCGTTCGGTTCCCAGCTCCTGTGCGAGCAGGTGGCAGGCCGCGCCTTGCGCCGGGTCAACTACTATCTTCAAACATATCGCAAAGATAACGGCGATCTTGTGCCCGAAAAGGAGCGCTTTCGCTTCAATTCCGAGAGCCTCGTCGAGAAGTTTCCGCCCGAGTACGCGCACATCATCGGCGTGCCTTTCACGATGTTCAAGCCGGGCACGGCAACCTCCATTGACCCGCTCGAATTCACGCACATCCGCGCTTTGCCAGAGAGGCAGCAGGCGTTCGAGATCACCTTTCCGAATATCACCGGCTACCGTACCGAGCAGATCACCGGCCAGATTCTCCACGACTTTTCTGGTATCGAACCCTACGAACTCGACTTTTCTGGTTTTCCGACCGAAACCACGATGGCCACGCCCTTCTCGCCGCGTCAGGAGAAGATGCGCGTCGAGTCAGTGCTTGAAAAGCGCGACCAGGAGCTGGTGTTCCTCATCACCAGGGCGCTCATCCGCCACCACTTTTCGGATGACGACCAGAATCCGCGCTTCCAGCTTTTCGGGCGGCTCAAGGCTATCGTCGAGGAGTGGTATGCCACGCGGGTGCAGCTCGTCAACCAGCGTGACGAGCGATACAAGAGGTTGCTCTATTTCGAGGATCCGAAAAAGGTGGTAGCTCACATCGCGCGGGGGATCAACCCGCAGATCAACACCGAGGAGTTCATCCGGCCCGTGTTCAACTACCACAACCGCTTCGGCAGCACGAAGTACGTCAATGGCAATACGTCGAAAGAGGTGTTCAGCACGCTCAAGAGTCACGTGAATTACGTCGTGATGGACAGCGACTGGGAGGCCGTCGCCGCCAAGACGCTCGACGAAATTCCCGAGGTGATCAGCTATGTCAAGAACCAGTTTCTCGGCTGCGCCATCCCGTATGTCCGCGACGGCGCAGAGCGGCAGTACTTCCCGGACTTTATCGCCCGCATCGCGGCGAAGGGGGGCGAAACTCCGCTGAACCTCATCATCGAAGTCACCGGCATGAACAAAGAGAAGGCCGAGAAAAAGTGGTACGTCGAAAACCGCTGGCTCCCGGCGGTCAACGCGGTGCGCGAACGCTATGGCTACGGTCGCTGGCACTTCATCGAAATTGCCAACGACATTCGCGACATCCGCGGCCAGTTGCGCGACAAGATCGCGGAAATCAACTTATAGGTTGATAATGATGGAGCTTGTTCGTATTATAACCGAAAAGGCGACAGGAGAGGGCCTCTATGCAGTGCGGTACGAGGAGCAGCAGATGGATGAATTCGAGCGCCTGTTCAATTTCTGGATCGAGGATGTCGAGTACCTGTCAACGTTTTTTCGGGATCAACGGAGCCTGTTGCAGGCGGGATATTATCGCGGCATTTCCGTCGAACAGGCGGTTCGCGCAACCAGAAAGGAAGCGATTTTTTTTCGCCGAAGCCTCTTGACGCTTGCCCGGCGCGGCATCGAGGGTAAAACGGAGGCGCTTCAGGATTTGTTTCAGCCTCTCGACAACAATGAATATCGCCTGAAGCCGCTCCAGAAAAGCAAGGCCAGAGGTCTCGCGGAAAAACGATGGCTGAGAATGTATGCGATCCGTTTTGCTGGAAACTGTTTCGTGGTGACGGGCGGGGCGATCAAGCTCACGCTGAAAATGGAGTTGCCCTATTTGAAGGAGGAGTTACGAAAGCTCGAACAGGTCAGGCAATTTCTGGTTAAACACGATTTACTGATACAGGAAGATTTTCAATATCTGGAACTATGATAATGACACAGACAACATTGAAAGAAAAAATCGACAAGGTCGTTGCAAAGCAGCCTTCCGGCTGGCTCGAACGAGCGGAGTGGTTCGAGGCGAACCAGTCGTGGCTCGACCGTTCAGCCGACATCGCGCTTCGCGTTCTTTCGACGCTGGATGCGCTGAATATGTCGCAAAAAGAGCTTGCGGAACGTATCGGCGTGTCGCCGCAGCAAGTGAGCAAGATCGTCAAAGGAAACGAAAACCTCACGCTCGAAACCATTTCGAAGCTCGAAGCGGCTCTCGGCGTTCCGTTGATCGAGGTTTGCCGGGCGACTGAGGAGTCCGAAGCGGATGCCGAAACTGCGTCCCAGCCTGGCAGATCCGGAAAGGCGCAGAAGCCTGCCAAAACTTACACGGCGGCGGTCGAGCCGCTTGCGGTAAAGGAAGAGAAAAGCAAATCATAACCCCAACCAGATCATGCCTGAAAAAATCTCCTCTATACGGCACAAATCCGAGACTCGCGCTCATATTCCGTCCAAAGAGGAGGCGGGGTATGAGGAGGCGAGTCCGAAGGTTCAGCTTGGCGCGGAGTCGCTCGAATTGCCGAAAAATCCCGTCGTGCATCGCGGGCAGGATCCGGAGCTGTTCTGGATGAACAAGTATGGCGCGGATGACGCGAGCGACGTACTAACGGTCGATATTCGTTCGCTTTACCGCTACGAGCACATCGCGCCGGAGAAGCTGATCGAGGGGCTGCACCGGGTGGTGGAGGAGCAGCCGCAGGCGGAGCAGTTCGACCTGTTTTCGACGAACGAGCTGTTCGGCAACGCGCTCGAAAAGGATGAACTCGAAAAGGTGTCGGACTATTACAGCCACGAGGACGGCTGGACGAACCGCCTGATCCAGGGCGACAGCCACCTCGTGATGGCGAGTCTGCTCGAACGCGAGGGGATGGCCGGGCAGGTGCAGATGATCTACATCGATCCGCCGTATGGCATCAAGTACAACAGCAACTGGCAGATGCGGCTGAACGACCGTAACGTGAAGGATGGCAGCGACGAGCATTTGACTGGCGAGCCGGAGATGATCAAGGCGTTCCGCGACACGTGGGAGCTTGGCATCCACAGCTATCTCAGCTATCTGCGCGACCGCCTGCTGATCGCCCGCGAACTTCTCACCGAAACCGGCTCATGTTTTGTGCAGATTTCGGATGAGAATGTGCATCTCGTGAGATGTTTGATGGATGAAGTGTTCGGAAGCGAGAATTTTATCGGACAAATACCTTTTTACAAAACAGCATCGCAAACATCAAATCAATTAGCAAGCACTGTTGATTATTTGATTTGGTATGGCAAAGATTCATCTCAAACCAAATATCGGCAACTATATCAGGAAAAGTCATTTGAAACGGACAATTCAGGTGTTTATGATAAAGTTGAATTGCCGGACGGCACCAGAAGAAAGATGAATGCGGAAGAGAAATTAAATCTTGAATTATTGCCAAATGGTTCAAAGATTTATAGGATCAGTAGCTTGACGAGTCAAAGTGGAGGAAAAACATCAAGTTTCCAAGTTGATTTTGATGGGAAGAAATATTTGCCTGGTGTCGGATATTGGAAGACTAACGAAAACGGCATGAGGAGTCTGATAAAGAAAAATCGTGTTGTTATTTCTGGCAAATCTTTAGCTTATGTTCGATTTATAGATGATTTTCCTGTTTATGCAATAAATAATCTTTGGAAAGATACAGGTACCGGTAGTTTTACTGATCCAAAAAAATATGTAGTTCAAACTGGTACAAAGACTGTTCAGCGTTGTATCCTGATGACGACCGATCCCGGTGATCTGGTGCTCGATCCGACGTGCGGGAGCGGGACGACGGCGTATGTTGCGGAGCAGTGGGGGCGGCGGTGGATTACTGTCGATACCAGCCGTATTGCGCTGAATATCGCCAAGACGCGGCTCATGACGGCGACGTTTCCGTACTATCATCTCTACAGCGACGTCCGCGTAGAGGTGGCTGAAAAGGATGGCAAAATCAGAAAAAGCATCGCCGAAAAGCACGCGAGCGACAAAACCGGCGACATCCGCCAGGGCTTTGTTTATGAGGAGGTGCCGCACGTTACGCTGAAATCGCTCGCCAACGACGAGCCACCAGCCACCGAAACGCTCTACGACAAACCATATACCGACAAAACGAAGCTCCGTGTCTGCGGCCCGTTCACCGTCGAAACCTTGCAGAACTACGAACCCGCCAGCCCCGACGAGGTTGCCGCATCCGCCGGGGATGAAACGCTCGCGGGCTTCGAGGAGCGGGTCTTCGAGCACCTCAAATCGGCGGGCGTCAAGAACGGCATCCGCAACGAACAGGCGGTCTTTATCCGCATCGAGCGGCTCACGAGCACCGCGCTTCACGCCGAAGGGTTCTACCAGACGGCGAGCGGCGAAAAGAAAGCCTACTTCCATATCGGTCCCAAATTCGGCACCGTCAGCAAGCAGGCGGTCAACGACGCCATCAAGGAGTGCCGCCAGCGCGGCGACGCCAACTGGCTGGTCATTCTTGGCTTCAGCTTCGAGAGCGACATCCAGAGCAGCACGCAAACCACGAGCCTCGGCGCGTTCGAAGTCACCAAAGCCCGGATGCACGATGATCTCATGCAGGACGGCCTGCTCAAGAAAGACAAAAAAGCCGGATCGTTCATCACCATCGGCGAGCCAGACATCCGCCTGCGCAAAACCGGCAGCGAAGCCACCGTCGAAATTTGCGGCCTCGACATCTACGACCCCATCAAGGACGAAGTCAAATCGCGCAACGTCGCCGACATCGCCTACTGGATGGTTGACGACAACTACGACGGCAGCAACTTCATCGTCCGCCAGCTTTTTTTCTGCGGCGGCAACCGCGACGAATTCGCCCAATGGCAAAAAGGGCTGAACACTCTCGCCAAAACCGGCGCGAAACGCAAGGCCGAAAAGACCCTGAAAATTGAGATCGACGAAGAAGCCTTCGACCGCCTCTACGGCTTCCAGTCGCACCCGATACCCGCAACGCCAGGTCGTAAAATAGCCGTCCGCGTCATCAGCCAGTTCGGTGAAGAGAGTATGAAAGTGCTGGAAGTTTGAGTTACGACATGTTTTCTCGCCATGCTCTACGACTATTGCGAAAGAACCGGCCCCGGGCTGTTGGATGAACCGGTCAATCTGCTGACGAATCTGTCGTTCATTGTTGCAGCCTGGTTTCTTTATCGCCTCATGCGATATCGTGACCGGTTCGACGCCGGGAATATTCTCCTTTTGACGCTGGTGACGATGATCGGGGTCGGGAGTGCGTTGTATCATTCGTTTGCGACCGAATGGGCCAGGTTGCTCGATGTGGTCCCGATTTTTCTGTATCAGCTCGCGTTTTTGTGGCTCTACATGCAGCAGGTCGCGCGGCTTGGAACGGTTTCCCGTATTGCGCTGGTTGGTGGGTTTTTGTTCGTCAGTTTGTATGCCTTGACGTTTAAAGGCTTGTTGAACGGCTCGGTGATGTACCTGCCTGCAATTCTGTCGGTTATGGCGGTTGGCATCTATCATCGCGCCACCAAACGTATTGAACCGATGCTGGGGTATTTCGCTTTGCTCGTGTTTGCTCTGTCGCTCTTTTTTCGCACCATCGACGCAAGCCTCTGCCCGCATTGGCCGCGCGGGACGCACTTTTTGTGGCATCTGCTGAATGGATGGCTGTTATACCTTACATCCAGAATTATTATCGTCAATTCCGGGTTACACGATGCTGGCGCTGAACAGCGAGAAAAGCGGTAAAATACTTTAATAGAATCGGTTGAAATGGAAAGAAGTTTTGGCGGCGCTAAGGATTCGGTCGTGAAAGCCCGGTGGCAATTGTTCTTTTCGGTGACGATTTTAATGGTTCTGCCTGCCTTGATCTATGCAGATATTCTTCCCTATGGATGGCGCGTATTTATGCTTCTGGTGCTGGGCGTTGTGTTTTCCCTCCTTTCGTATGTCCGTGGCTATACGTTGAGTGAACTCGGCTTAAGGAAAGACAATATCCGTAAAGCCTTTCTGACGCAGGTGCCGTTTCTTCTGCTCTTTTTGCCTCTTCTTGCTTTTTCTCCGAGGTTCGGTTTTGTGGAGCGGGAATTTTTGTCGAAAGAGCTGTTCATGTTTTTTTATGTTTTTATTTCATCACCCATTCAGGAATTTATCTATCGCAGTTATATGTATGCGCTTTTAAAACGTTGCGGTTGGGAGAACAGGTTTGTTTTTCTTCTCTTTATGGTTGTCCCATATATGTTTGTTCATATTATCTATCATAATCCGCTGACAGTGATTTTCACCCTGATTGCCGGCGTTTTCTGGTCGTACACCTACATCAGGCAGACAAACCTTTTCGCCGTTTCATTTTCCCACGCCGTCATCGGTATTATTGCCTTGATGCTGGGAGTTGTGTAGCTTGCGCCCAAAAGCCGGTCGGGTTTTTCACGCGTTCACCGTTCCATTTCCCGCCATCCGGACTCCGGCGGTTAGGTCTGCGAAGTGAAAATCGTTATACTCCCGCGCACCTTTTTTTTCAATTTTTCGATCTGAACGCGATGAGTACTCTGCCGAACTGCCCCAAATGCAATTCCGAATACACCTACGAAAACGGCACGCTCTTCGTGTGCCCCGAGTGCGGCCATGAATGGGGCCGTTCCGAAGCGGCCGGCAGCGAGACCGTGCGCGTCTGGAAGGATGCGAACGGCAATGAGCTGCACGATGGCGATACCGTGACGGTCATCAAGGATCTCAAGGTCAAGGGCGCCTCTTCGCCGATCAAGGGCGGCACGAAGGTCAAGAACATCCGCCTGGTCGAGGGCGATCACGACATCGACTGCAAAATCGACGGCTTCGGCGCGATGCAGTTGAAATCACAATTTGTCAGAAAAGCCTGAGTCGCGCCACCGCGATCTGCGGCGGCACGTCCGGGCATAATGATGTGCCTGCTTTGCTGCGTTCGTACTTCTTTGTGTTGTTGCATAAAGCGCTTTACAAAGCAAAGTAACGCGCTTATCGATCATAAGGCTGGTTTTCATAAACGGACAGCAACCATCGGCAGAAAAGAAATCCGGAAAGGGGAGCGTTCTCCTCAATGAGGCGAAGCGTCCATCTTCTTGCGAGACCGTCACCTACGGATTCTTTGCTCTGCCTGGATTGACCAAACAAAGCTTGGGTCGGCTTGCGGCCGGGACTCTTTTTTTTGCAGCCTCAGTCCTTGGCCGGCCCGGCGCTTGAGGTCGCAGCGGCTGATTCGCCGGTTGCCGGGCGTTCGTACTTGAAGATGCAGACGGGGCTGCCGTGGGCCTGGCGGGCGAGGATTTCGCCCTGCATTTCGGGGAAGGCCCGGCGGGTGGCTTCCATGTCGAGCTCGCAGATGACGTGGCAGGGCGTGTCGAATCCGTACTCCCGGCACACCTCCAGCCAGGGGCAGATGCGCTGGATTTCAAGCACGGCGTCGATGCCGCGGTTGGAAATGTCAACCACCGCCATCTCCATGCCGATCGATCGGAAAAGCGGAATCGCCTCCCTGAACGCTTCGGCAAGGGTTGGGCGGTCAAGCAATGGCCCCATGCGCTCTTTCTGAAGTTCGGGGAAGCCTTCAAGCATGGCTTCCCGGGCGGCGGCTTCTCCGAGTTGGCTGCTCAGTTCACGGTATCGCGAGAACTTTTTACGCGCGTTTTCGATGAGTTCCTGGTGGGCGTTTTGCATGGTTGCGCTGCCTGGTTGGTGGTGTCAGAGATTTGGCGGAATGGTGCCGCTGACGGGCGACGACCGCATGCCGTCGAATACTTTCCGCCTGCACATTTCCCGGAGATTCTGTTGCTCTTGTTGGCTTTTTGCCATACCATGAAATGCGGGCACCTCTAAAAACTTATTGCGCGTTTCGATTGCTGCGTTGGGCGGTGTTTGAAATCCTCATGTACTCTGTGTACACTCCGGCTTCTGCGCTCCGTCCGCCTTGCTCTCGAAGCGCTCATGACACGTTTTAGAGGTGCTCGTGTTGCCGGAACCCGTCCGGCGATGGATGGCGAAACAATAATTTTATAACCCGGGAGCATGAGTATGAGTTCAAAAGCCTTTCTCAGGGAGTTGTACGAGGAGTATTCGGAGTGGTATATGAGCATCGCCGAGGAGAACGGCGTGCTGCCACGCTCGATCTCCGGAGTTGCCGCCGATGGCCGCCAGTTCATCTACCTCATCGACGGCTTGACCCTGCAACCGATGGCGCGGAACAAATATCTGCGCTTTGTGCTCGACGAGCACCAGTCGGTGGCTTATGCCTATGGCGGTCTGGCGTTGCGGGGCGACAGCGATCTCGGCCAGATCGAGGAGGTGCTCGATGTGGTGGCCGCCGATGCGGAGCACTATGTGATGGGGCACTGGCAGGTGATTCGCGGCGAGGGCGGCAAGGTGACCGGCCTGCGCCCGATGGGCGTGACCGAGGGCGATGACCCGGAAAAGCATCCCGCTTCGTGGTTCCTGGCGGGCGCGATCCGCTTCACGGACACGGAGAAGCAGAAGTATGGCAGCCTGTGGGAAGAGGCCAGGCCGGAGCTGATGCTCAACGACCGGAACGCGGCGGAGTGATTTCTGCGAACCGTCGGTACAAGTGCTTTTCTGAAAATCGGTTGCTCGCTCCGATTGCATCGCCGGGCGGTGCTTGAAATCCTTACGTGCTGCTTGGGCGCTCCGGTTTTGGCGCTCCATCCGCCTTGCGCCCGGCCTGTTCATGACACTTTTGAGCGATGCCTATAATTTCGTGCCATTGCAACGGATTTTCTTATCTTTCGCATTCAAATGGCGCGGCTTACTGGCCAGCAGGCGGCGGGCGGTTTGCCCCCGGATGCCGGGCGGCGCGCCGTGCAGGAACAGGTGACGATAAACTTTTTTCAGAGGCATGAAACAAACTTGGTTGTGGACTTTGCTGCCACTGACGGCCGTTCTGGCGGTTTTTGGGTTTTTTTACGCGCTTTTCCCCGGGCGCTTTCTTGATGGCGGCATGTTGTTCGGCACCGTCGCGCTGATGGCTCTTGCGGCAGCGGCGGCGGTCTTTGCCCCGGTCAGGGGATTTGTGCAGGGTTGGAGCCTTCCGGCGCTCGTGGGCGTTGCGGTTTCAGCGGTTTTGCTGCTGGTTTCGGCCAGCGCCGTGGCTATGGAGCTGAACGGCATACACGAAGGCGCAATGATCTCCTGCGTGGTGACGGTTGCCGGTTTCGCCTTTTTGCTGGTTGTTTCGGGGATGGATGGCGTGCCGGTGCAGCGTCAGAAACAGACCGCTCCGGAATCGAAAGCCGGGCCGAAGGAGTGGGCCGAAAAGCTTGAGGCTATCGGTCACCAGTGCGCCCGTCAGGAGCTGAGAACCAGGGTGTTGCGGCTTGGCGGCGAAACACGCTTTCTGACCCCCTCCGGTTCAGCCGACCCGATAGTCAACCAGCATATCGGCAGGGCTCTCGAAGAGCTTGCCCAGGTGGTCAGGAGCGGAGACGAACATGCGGCCGTTTCGATGCTTTCGGGAATCCGGAGCCTGTTCGCCCAGCGTGAAAACCAGTTGAAGCCCTGACGGCCAGCTTTTTTTCTGTTTGCAAAACCCCGTCCCGATGACGTTCGCGACGGGGTTTTCTGTTTTTCCGCATCGGTTCGGCTGGCCGGCAAGTCCGGGCTGAACGCCAAGGTTCCATCCCGCTCTCTGCCGCTTTTCGCTGCCATGCGGCTGTACGGCTGGCCGGATGGCGATGATTTCGGGTTGCCAGTTTCCAAAACCGGCGCGATTTTGTTACATTCCGTTCAATATTTCTGACGAATCAACCTCCTCCTTACGGACATGGCGCACCGGCACTTCTCCCCATCGCTCCTCAGGCTTTCGTCCCTTCTGCTTGTTTTTGTTTTGCTGCTGACCGGCTGTTCCGGTAAGGAAAAAGCTGCCAGCTCAAACCCCGACGCCTACAAGGTTGGGCTGGTGTTCGATGTTGGTGGCCGCGGCGACAAGTCGTTCAACGATTCGGCGTACAAAGGT
Source organism: Chlorobiaceae bacterium (assembly GCA_016931495.1). GTDB lineage: Bacteria > Bacteroidota > Chlorobiia > Chlorobiales > Chlorobiaceae > Chlorobaculum. The sequence goes on from JAFGER010000093.1 coordinate 12,007, forward strand.
CTGGAGCTGGCCAAAGAGAAGCTCGGCATCGAATTCGATTACATCGAGCCGCAGGGGGAGGGGGCCGACCGTGAGGCCGCCTTGCGCCAGATGGCTGCCGATCCCGACATCCAGCTCGTCATTGGCGTCGGCCTGCTCTTTACCGAAGACATTACGGCCATCGCCAGAGATTTTCCCGGCAAGAAGTTCGCCTGCGTCGATTTCAACCCGCAGCCCGGAACCGAAATTCCGTCGAACCTTTCAGGCATCGTTTTCGAGGAGAAAAAGGGTTCGTTCCTGGCCGGAGCGCTTGCGGCGCTTGAGTCCAAAACCGGCACGATCGGCTTTATCGGCGGTATGGATTCCAACATCATTCGTGAGTTCGAGAGTGGCTACACCGAAGGCGCCCGCCACGTCAAACCAGACATCAAGATCATTTCGGGCTTCATCGGCATGACTGGCAGCGCGTTTAACGACCCGGCCAAAGGCAAGGAGCTGGCGCTCGGCCAGTACAGCCGCGGGGCGGACATCATCTACCAGGCGTCAGGGGCGAGCGGGCTTGGCGTGATCGAAGCCGCAAGGCAGACCGGCAAGCTGGTGATCTGCACCGACATGGCGCTTGAGTGGCCCGCGCCGGACAACATGCTGACCAGCATCAACAAGGCGATCGACAAGGCGGTGCTGACCACGATTGACGATGCGATGAACGGCCGGTTCCAGGGCGGACGCCAGCGGGTGTTCGGCCTGGATGAACGCTACACCGATTATGCCTGGAACAGCGATACCGAAAAGCTGGTCGATCCGGCTGCGCGCGAACGTATCGAGAAGATTCGCCAGGAGATTCTTGATGGAAAAATTTCGATTCAGGAGTAAGCCCCCGGCTGAAAGGGTTTTCAGCGCGATCCGGGGCCGGACGCACTTCTGTCACCAACTGTTCTGATACAACCACACGTGGGGAAAACAATCGTCGTTACCGGAGGCACCGGCTTTATCGGTTCCCGTCTTGTTCACAGGCTCGCCGAGTCGGGTCACGAGGTTCGTGCGCTTGTCCGCACCAGCTCCGACCTCACTTCGCTCAATGGCTGCCGCGACAAGATCAGGCTGGTCTATGGCGACGTCACCAATGCGTCGTCTCTGACGGGAATTTTCGATGGGGTCGATGAGGTCTATCATTGCGCCGGACTGACCTACATGGGGGGCAAGAAGAATCCGCTGCTCGAAAAGATCAACGTCGATGGCACCATCAACGTGCTTGGCGCGGCAAGGAGTGCCGGAGTCAGCCGGGTGGTGCACGTCAGCTCGATCACGGCTGTCGGCATCAGCGGCCCCAACCGCAAGCTGGACGAGGAGAGTCCGTGGAATTTCGACACCATCGATCTCGAATATGCCCGCACCAAGCACAAGGCCGAGCAGATCGTGGCCGATGAGGTGCGCAAGGGGCTCGATTGCGTGATTGTTGTGCCGGCGTTCGTTTTCGGCGCTGGCGACATCAACTTCAATGCCGGGCGAATCATCAAGGATGTCTATAATCGCAAAATGCCCTTCTATCCCCTTGGCGGGGTGTGTGTTGTCGATGTCGAGATCGTCGTTGACAGCCTGATTGCCGCCATGAAGCAGGGGCGGACCGGCGAGCGCTACATTGTTGGCGGCGACAACGTTTCGTTCAGGGAGCTGTCGCAGACCATCATGCGGGTGACCGGCGTGCGCCAGCTTTCGCTGCCGCTTCCGATCTGGGCTGCGCATCTGATCAGTTATCTTCTTAAATTCAGCAAGGAGCGGAACAGGATTTCCAAGCTGTTCAACATGAGCATGTTCACCGTGGCCTCGAAATTTCTCTATTTCGACTCCTCGAAAGCCCAGCGTGAACTGGATATGCGCTACGAGCCTTACGAACAGAGCATCAGGCGCACCTTCGAGTGGTATCGCGAGCACCGCATGCTGAATTGACGTGAGCCGGAGGTTGTCTCCGAAACGATGCACGACAGGCAAATCGGCTCCGTTTGCCATTTTTCCGTAGAGTTCGGCTAACTGATTGCATTGTAATGTCTTGCAAATATTTTTCCGGATTCCGCGCCCGGTTGCGTCGGAGCCGGAATGACAGGAGCTGTTCCCGGAGTTTCTCATTGATGGCCGCCGGTTTTCGGGCGACCGCGGCAAGAGGATGAACGCGCCAACCACCAGGAGTTTCAGGCATGAACAACGCTACTCCGTCCAATACCATCGTCGAGCGGGTCGCTTCCGATCTCGGCAAATATCCCCCCTTCGACCGGCTTCCGGAACAGCGCATCCGTCAGGTCGCCCAATCGCTGTTCGTCGAGTACCATGAGGAGGGCGAAATGCTCTTCCGGAAGGGCGAGCAGCTCGGCAGGTTTTCCTACATGGTCATGAAGGGGGCAGTGCGCCTGTTCGACACCATCGACGGCGAGGAGGTGCTGGTGGATCTGTGCGACGAGGGCGACCTGTTCGGCGTGCGCGCCATTTTCGGCACCAGCGACTATCTCCTGTCGGCGCAGGTGGTCGAGGAGAGCCTGCTGTTCGCCATTCCGGTGGAAACGATTCGCGAGCTTTCCCTGTCGGAACCGTCGGTCGCGGCCTTCCTGACCGGCGAAATCGCCAAGAGCGTGCAGAACATCGAGCACTCGCTCTCCGAGGCGTTCGACCTGCGCCGGGGCGCTCTGGAACCCTCCGAGCTCACGTTGCGCTGCCTGCTCGATAACGAACCGCTCGTGGTCGATCAGGTGCGCGAGGTCATCACCTGTCCGCCGCACATCGTCATCCGCGAAGCGGCCAGAATCATGTCCGAAAACAACATCGGTTCGATCATCGTCGTCTCCGAAAACCGGCACCCGCTGGGCATCATCACCGACACCGACCTTCGCAAAAAGGTGGTTGCCGTTGCCGGGCAGGTCAACGAGCGTCCAGTGAGCGAAATCATGACCAGCCCGGTTTACACGATTACCGCCGGCAAGACCGTGGCCGACATGACGATGCTCATGGTCAGAACCAAGTTGCGCCACTTCTGCATCACCGAAGACGGCACGCCGGACAGTCCGGTTTCCGGCATCATTTCGGAGCACGACATCGTCACCTCCGAGGGGGTCAATCCCGCCGTGCTGATGAAGTCGATCATGCAGTCCGAGAGCGTCGAGCAGCTCGGCGCCGAGCGCGACAAGGCCGAAAAGCTCCTGCAGATGTACATTGCGCAGGAGGTTTCGATCCACTTCGTGCTGAATATCTTTTCCGAGCTGAACGATGCGGTGATCGTCAAGGCGATCGAGTTCGCGCTTGCCGGAATGAAGGCCGAGGGGATGAAGCGGCCCGATGTGGAGTTCTGCTGGCTGTCGCTGGGCAGCGAGGGGCGCAAGGAGCAGCTGCTCCGCACCGACCAGGACAACGCCATTCTTTACGCCGATCCGCCGCCGGAGCGTCGTGAGGAGGTGCAGCGCTATTTCCTCGAACTCGGCAAACGGGTGTGCGACACGCTGGTGGCGTGCGGCTTTACGAAGTGCCCGGCAGACATCATGGCCAGCAATCCGCAGTGGTGCCAGCCGCTTGGCGGGTGGATGAACTATTTCCGCAAATGGATCCAGACCCCCGAGCCGAAGGCCCTGATGCACTCGACCATCTTTTTCGATTTCCGCCCGGTTTACGGCAGCACGCCGCTGGCCATGGAGATGAAGCGGCAGATTCTGAAAGAGGTCGAACAGGGAAGGGGGTTCCTGCAATTCTTCGCCAAGAACGCCTTGCAGAATCCGCCGCCGCTGGGCTTTTTCAGGAACTTCCTCGTCGAGAAGAGCCGCGAGCATGCGCATGAGTTCGACATCAAGGCGCGGGCCATGATGCCGCTTTCCGATGCGTCGAGGGTGCTGGTTTACGAGCAGAAGATCGGAGATTTTCTGAGCACAACCGAGCGCTTCCGGCGGCTCGGCCCGCTCATTTCCGGCTTCGAGGAGCTGGCGGCTGAAGCGGTCGATGCCTATGAATTCCTGATTCTTCTGAAAACAAAGCACGGTCTGGCAAACAGCTCTTCTGGCCGTTACATCAATCCTGAAGGGCTCAACAAGATCGAGCGCCAGACGCTCCGGAACGTTTTTTCAACTATCGGCAAGGTGCAGAACATGCTCAACTTGCGGTTCCAGCTCGACTACATCCGTGATTGAGCTGATCCGCAAAAAGCTGCTCCTTCGCCGATGCCGGAACGGGGAGCTGCCGGAGAGCGTCTGCCGCTACCTGCACCGCGTTGATGAACCGTTCAGGGCTCAGGCGCCGATTGAAGCGGCGCGCTTCGTCATTTTCGATACCGAAACCACCGGCTTTGATTTCAAAAGCGACCGGATCATCTCCATCGGCGCGGTCAGCATGAGGGGCTCGGTGATCGGCGTCGCCGATTCGTTCGAGGCGCTGCTTCGCCAGGAGGTCACGAGCGAGCGTGACGCGGTTACGGTGCACGGCCTGTTGCGGCGCGACACCGACAGTGGGCTGGACGAGCGTGACGCGGCGTACCGGTTTCTCGACTATCTCGGCAACGCGGTGATCGTGGCGCACCATGCCGATTTCGACATCGCCATGATCAATCAGGTGCTTGCGCGGCATTTTGGAATCCGCCTGTTCAACGAAGCGCTCGACACGGCGAGTTTCGCCAAACGGCTTGAAAAAGGGCCTTACTACAACCTCGCGCACAAAAGCGGCGAATACCGGCTCGACAACCTCTGCGAGCGTTACGGCATCCGCCTCTACGACCGCCACACGGCACCGGGCGACTCCTACCTCACCGCCCAGCTCTTCCAGCGCCTGCTCGCCGTTGGGCGAAAGGCTGGCATCGACACCGTTGGGAAGTTATTGCTGAAGTGATTTTGCGTACAGAACGTGCGGATCGGTCGCAACGGTCAGATCACAGGGGAAAACCCATCCGCCAACCGGGTCACGGAACGTTCACGACTGCACGGGCTTGCGGGCGAGGAGCATCATTCTTGGGGATGTGGCCGCGTCGAATGCAGCGCCTTGGTAGTCGCCGATGATGCGATCCACGACGAAGCCTTCCGATTCGAGCAGGCTGGTTGCTTCGCCAGGGGTGTAGAAGCGGACCGATTCGGTGAAGGTGTGGCTCTGTCCGCTCTGTTCGGTGAGGGTGAGGCGTTTGGTGACGCGCTCTTCGGTGAGCGTGCGCTCTTCGGTGATCCTGAGCGAGCCGGACGCGCGCTCGGTGCGCGGCGCGAAGGTGCGTCTCAGGTGCTCCGGGTTGAGCAGGTCGAGCACATACCATCCGCCGGGACGGAGCATTGAAAAGACCGTGGCGATGACACGGTGGTCTTCCTCGTCGCTCTCGAAGTAGCCGAAGCTTGAGAAAAGCTGCGTGACGAGGTCGAACTGGCGGTCAAACCGGATCGTCCTCATGTCCTGCCGGCTGAAGGTGATCTGGAGTTCTCTCCTGCCGGCAAGCTCGCGGGCCTGGTCGAGCAGAAAGGCCGAGAGGTCGTTGGCCGTGACGGCAAGGCCCGAACAGGCGAATTCAGCCGCGTGCCGTCCGGCGCCGCAGGCAATGTCGAGGATCGAGGCGGGGGGATTCCGGTCTGTGAGGCCGGTCAGGGAAAGGATGGCGCGAACGCAATGAACCGCTTCTTGCTGGTCGCGGTGCTGATAGACTTCGAGGTAGAGCGGATGGTCGAACCACTCTTCGAACCATTCCCGGGCCTGATCGTCCCGGGAAGGTGTTTGGTGATCGCTCATGCGAAAAATGGCAGATGCAAAGCCTTGCCGGGCAATTACTTGCCCTCGGCGGTCATGGCTTTTTTCAGGACATCCACATCGTTTTCGCCGTTAGGGATACGGACGTTCTTTTCGACAAATTTCCATGCGTTGGTTTTTTCGGATTTCACCGAATAGACCAGCTTCGCCATTTTGAAATCTGCCGCGCCTTTTTTCTGCTTGTCACCGAACGTTTGTTTCTTGGCCATAGGTCGTGTAAAGGAAATACTTGGAGTTGACGCTCAATATCACAAATGAATCTGAAAAGATACCGAAAGTAAGAAAAATAGTGTAAACAAAAAAGATAAAAGATTATGTCCGGCTCAGTCGGCACCGTGAGGCGTGAGTCCGGATCGAAACAGAATCCGCCGTTGACAAAACCGTAAGGACAAGCCTCGCGCCTGCACGGTTCTGCAAATGCTTTGATTCAGAAGGGCGAACACACAGGTTCGCCCCTACAGTACCCGTGAGACACAATCGCTGATGGGGACGCCCTGCGCGCGTCACTTCATGATGAGCTTGCCCCGGTTGTAGACGCCCAGCGCCTTACCCTTGAGCGTTCTGCCCATGAAGGGGGTGTTTCTCGATTTCGAGCCGAAATCCTCTTCGCTGACCGTCCACTCCAGATCGGGATCGATGATGACGAGGTTGGCTTTGTGGCCAGCTTCGAAACGGATCTCTTCCAGCCCCATCAGGCGTCGCGGGTTGGTGGAGAGCAGCGCGATGGCCCGAGACAGGGTGATGACCCCTTTGTTCACCAGCTCGGTGATGGTGAGGCCGAGCGAAGTTTCGAGGCCGATGATGCCGAAGGCCGCCTGGTCGGGCGGGCACTCTTTTTCGTGCCGGGCGTGCGGGGCGTGGTCGGTGGCGATGGCGTCGATGGTGCCGTCGCGCAGTCCTTCGATCAGGGCGGCGCGGTTCTCTTCGGAGGCGAGCGGCGGCTTCATGATGTAGTTGCCTTTTTCGTGCGCGGCCACAAGGTCGTTTTCGGTCAGGGTAAAGTGGTGTGGCGTGACTTCGCAGGAGGCGTTGAGTCCCGCGGCTTTGGCCTTGCGCACCAGATCGACCGAGGCTGCCGTGCTGATGTGCGCCACGTGGTAGCGCGGTTCCGGCAGGGCGCCGCTGAGCTTGTGCTTTTTCAGCCAGGCGATGAGCTGGAGGTCACGGCTGATCATGATCGGCTCGGCAACTTCCGGGATGCCTTTCAGGCCGAGCATGGCCGACGCCGCGCCATCGTTCATGATGCCGCCCGCGGTGAGGTGCTTGTCTTCTGCGTGCTGGATGAGCAGCAGATCGAAGTTTGCCGCATACTCGATGGCCAGCCGCATGATCTGCGAGTTCTGGATGGCCGTGCCGTCGTCCGACACCGCCTTGACGCCGTAGGAGCTGTATTTGCCGTAGGGCGCGAGCGCCTCGCCGAGGCTGCCGACGGTCATTGCGCCGATCACTTCGATGTCGATCGGAAGTCCGGCGCTGTGGTGGCGGATGTAGGCCACGCCAAGCGGACTGTCGATGACCGGTTTGGTGTTCGGCATGAGCGCCACACCGGTGAAGCCGCCCGCGACAGCCGCCGCCGAGCCGGTTTCGAGCGTCTCCTTGTACTCCTGGCCTGGCTCCCGGAAGTGGCAGTGCATGTCGAACAGACCGGGGGCGAGCACCTTGCCTGCCAGATCGATGACACGGTCGCCATCGGCGACAGGCATGGTTCTGGAGCCGGTCGCCACCATTTCGATGACGCCCTGGTCATCAATTTTCATTGACCCCGCAGCGTCGAGATTTTCGGACGGGTTCAGCAGTCTTGCGTTCAGGAATATCGTGCTCATGATCGAGGGATGAAGAGTTCAGGAAACTGTTGCTTCGAGGCTGACAAGGCTGGCTGTCTTTGCGCCTTGTCCGGCTCCGGTTTCGAGCGAGACGTCGAGCCGGTCGCCCGGCCTGACGCTGCCGACGCCTGCCGGAGTGCCGGTGAAAATAAGGTCTCCGGCGCGCAATCCGTAAATATACGATAAATAATGAACCAGATACGCCGGTGTAAAGGTCATGGCTGACACGGGGGAGTGCTGCCTGATCTCGCCGTTCAGGCGGAGCGTGAGCGAAAGATCGCGCCAGGGGCCAGCTTCACCGGGCGAAATGAATGCGGACACCAGGGCGCTCTTGCGGAATCCCTTGCTTTTCAGCCAGGGATTGCCGGCTTTTTTGGCCTCGAGCTGCACGTCCCTGAGCGTCATGTCGAGCCCGGCGCCGTAACCGGCGATGCAGGCGGGGGAATCTTCGAGCGTGACCTCGACGGCATCCCTGCCGACGAGCAGCACTAGCTCGCCCTCGTAATGGAGGCTGGCGCTGACCGGCCTGCCCTCGAAGCGGGGAATCGAGGTGGTGCCGTCGCAGGAGAGCGCCGAGCCGGGCTTCATGAAAATGACCGGCTCCGCATCAGGCATCGATGCCGGCTTTTCCGGCTCCCAGGCCGCCATTTCCCGGGCGTGGTCGTGATAGTTTTTTCCGACGCAGAAGATCGAGCGTGGTGTGGCTGCCAAAAAGGATTGCTGGACCGGTTGCATTGCTGCCGTGGTTTTGATCGCTGAAGACTGTCCTAATGTACGTCGTGAAGCTCAGCCGTACAACGCTGCCGGAGCGGAGTGCGGCATGAATGCGTTATTAATCCGGCAACAAAAAATCGCAATCTTCTCTAAAAGAAGAGATTGGGCTAAAGCCCTTATTTCTTTTTTCTTATCCATAA
>JAFGER010000094.1 GCA_016931495.1 Chlorobiaceae bacterium
TGCCAGATCGAGCGTTTTAAACGCTTCGGCGTAGTTGAACTCCTCGTCCAGGGGATTGCTCAGCGACGAATGCTGATGGAGCATGTCGAGATTGAGCTGGTTCGGCCACCAGTCGCGGATCGACCGTCCGCCGCCCATGCCGGAATGCCCGGCGGTGTGGCCCGTTACGGGGCATTTGCTCTGTTCACTCATGATTGGTCTCCTTTGCTCTTGAAGTGAAGGTATGGGTACTACTCTTTACAAAACTACATCCTGTCCGTTCTGGTTCATGACGTAATGTGATGGTTGTGGCTCTTTTCTGATAATCGGAATCGTTATTAATTACAGTCTAAAAAAATATCCTCGCATTTCCAGAGGATTTCAGCGTTTTGTGTGGCAATCGGAGCAGGTTCCGAAAAAGTCGATGCGGTGCGATTCAATGTCGAAGTCGGTCGAACGGGCGATCTCTTCGTTGACTTCGGGAAAAAAGCGCTGCTCGAAATCGATGATCTTGCCGCACTTTTTGCAGATCAGATGGTAATGTGGTGACGTTTTCGCCTCGAACCGGTCGAACGTGCTGCCCGCGTCGATCTTCTTGACCAGCCCTTGTTCGATCAGAATCGCAAGGTTCCGGTACACCGTTCCGAGACTCAGGCTGGGGAACTCCACTTTCAGCCGGTCGTAGAGCCACGACGCGGTCGGATGGGTGTCCGTCGAGCGAAGCAACGCCAGAAGCCGCTCTCTCTGGCGGCTTGATCGATAAAGTTTTGCAGGGTTTTCGTGCTTCACGGGAGGTTCACTTTCAAAGAAGTTTTAGCATGAAGTTATTGAAAATTTTGAGAAATGGTGTCGGCGCACCTGCAACAAAAAACGGACACCCCGCGAAGCTGTCCTGGCCGATTGCTGAGAGTACAGCGCGCAACGGGGCAGTTTCAAAAGTGTCCGGTCAATAAATTGAAGCCGGTTCTGTCTGCCATTCCGAGTCAGACGCAGCTGGTCGGAGAATCCGGAAGGATCTTGTAAAAGATTGCAGAATAGTCGGTTATTGCAGCAGGTTGAAGACAGGATTTTTCGCTCCGCTCAGAATATTCATCGAATACAGACTGCACTTGTTGTGATCGAGTGGGTTTTGATGCGGCCTCTTCCGGCTGGTCAGGCCGATCGTTTCCACGGCGCTGACCCGCCTGGCCGTGCCTTTCATCGGGAGCGCATCCATCAGGTTCCTCGGCAATGGTATCGGCTGTCCGGGGGTGCTGTCAGACAAAAAAAAGGGGCCGCGATTGCGCAGCCCCTTGAGAGAATGGATGTTTCCGGAAGTTCCGGCGCTTACTTGTCGAGCGATTTGTGGCAGAACCACCAGTCGTAGCACTCGTACTGCTCCTTGCGCTTTTTGGCGTCCGCGATGTTGTTGGCCGGTGGAATGATGACCCTGTCCTTGAGCATGGCGTTGTTCGGCCAGTCGGCGGGCATGGCGACCTTTTCCCGGTCGGAAACCTGCAAGGCCTTCACGGCGCGGAGAATTTCGTCCATGTTGCGGCCGATCTCCTGCGGGTAGTAGAGCACGAGGCGCACCTTGCCATTCGGGTCGCCCACGAAGACGGCGCGCACGGTGTTGGTGCCCTTGCCGGGGTGCAGCATGCCGAGCTTGTTGGCGATGCTGTCGTTGGCCGCCACGATCGGGAAGGTGATCTCGATGTCGAGGTTATCCTTGATCCACTCGACCCACTTGATGTGCGAGAAGATCTGATCGACGCTCATGCCGATGAGCTTGCAGCCGATCTGTTCAAACTGCTCTGCCCGCTGCTGGAACGCTACGAATTCGGTGGTGCAGACCGGGGTGTAGTCCGCCGGGTGGCTGAAGAGCACGAACCAGGAGCCTTTCAGGTCGCCGGGGATGCTCATCGGGCCATGCGTGGTCTGTACGTTCAGCTCCGGAAAGTCGTCGCCCAGCAGTGGCATGGAAATTTCATAATACGCTTCGTCGTCAAAGTGTGACATGATGGTTTATCTCCTTTTGGATTTATTACTGATGTTGTCTGGAAAAAAAGGGTTGTGCTGAAGTGAATCCTCCGGTCGGTTCCCGGAATTCACAGAGCAAGTGACCAAAAGAATCTCCGTCGTGCGGTATTGGTTCCGGATGATCGGCTTTTTTTTAAAAAAGTCTAAAGAAGCGTTTTCAGAGAGTGAAAAGAACAGCAGGGGGAACCATCGATAGCTACGGGCGACTCTTGCTCCGCCCCTCGACTGAATTGCGTATATTGCCCGTCAAAATCGTTATCCATCAACCTTATCAGCGGAATCAATGAAGAGAGTGCTTGTGGCCGGGGCGACCGGTTACTTGGGCCGGTATGCGGTGCAGGAGTTCAAGAATCGCGGTTACTGGGTTCGCGCGCTGGTGCGCAATCCCGAGAAGTTCACCAAGCCGGGGCCGTTTTTCGCGCCAGTGATCGATACGCTTGTTGACGACGTGGTGTTCGGAGACGCCACAAAACCGGAAACCATCGCCGGGCTGTGCGACGGCATCGACGTGGTCTTTTCGTCGCTCGGCATGATCAAGCCCGACTTCGAGCACGACAACTTCGACGTTGACTATCAGGGCAACATGAACATCCTCGCCGAGGCGCTCAAGGCCGGGGTGAAGAAGTTCGTTTACGTTTCGGTGTTCGACGCGCATCGCATGATGAACATCCCGAACGTGCAGGCGCACGAAAAGTTCGTCCGCGAGTTGCAGGCCTCCAAAATCGAGAGCGCGATCATCCGCCCGAACGGCTTCTTCTCCGAGATCGGCCAGTTCGTTGCCCGCGCCCGCCGCGGCTTCATGCTGTGGATTGGCGACGGCTACAACCGCCAGAACCCGATCCACGGAGCTGATCTCGCGAAAGTCTGCGCCGATGCGGTTGACAGCAGCGAGCGTGAGATCGAGGTCGGCGGCCCGGAGGTGTTCACCTACCGCGAAATGGTCGATCTGGCGATTGAAATCGCCGGAACGCAGCCCGCGCAGGTTCCGTTGCCCTTCTGGCTGGCTGACGGCATCGTCGGTGTGGTCGGCCTCTTCAATCGCGACGTGCACGATGTCGCGCTGTTCGCCACCACGCTCAGCAAGATGGATTTCGTCTCGCCGAAGTACGGCACCCATCGCCTGCGCGACTTTTTCAATGAGTGCAAATCGCTGCCGCTCTGATGCGCGGTTGGCCGATATGAAACGAGTGAAGCCGGATGTTCTCCGGCTTCGTTTTTTTCAGGTTGCCCGTTAGTGACAGCCGTCTTCCGCACTGCACTTTCGAGAGTTTTCATCCGCATATCTTCACCGGCCCGGGAGCGCTTTTTGGCTTCAAAAGGATCGTCGGCGGTCACCGTTTTTGCCGTGCATCAGTCAAGGACAAGGGTGCGGGGAGGTGATGACGATGAAAAGGCATGACGAGGTGTCGGGAAGGGTGTGCCGGTGTTTTTTGAAACGAGACGAGCCGTGCACTTTGCCGGGTCAACCGGAGCGTTCTTTCCGGCCGTTTGGAACTTTCGGACTGTTTCGTTAGGTTGGATTATTGATCTTTCGTGTACGAAATTATTCTGTGCGAAGGAATATATCCAGCTTTCAATAACCAGTTTGCCGGGAAAATGCAGCAGCAGGTGTGCGCGGATCGTGATTCCGCCGGTCGCAGTTACGAGGCCCTTCGACGGATTGCAAGGGCGCTCGATGTTCATTCCCGCAAGCTGTACCGGGAGTGCAGCCTGACGTCGCCGCAGATGCTCTGCCTGCGCTCGCTGAAGTGCGAGGGGGTGCAGATTCTCTCCGCGCTGGCCGCGCGGCTCCATCTCGGCGTGAGCACCACGAACGGCATCATCGACCGCCTCGAAGCCAAGGGGCTGGTGCGGAGAACCCGCTCGCCGCAAGATCAGCGCAAGGTGTTCATCGCCATCACGCCTGAAGGCGAGGAGCTGCTCGACAGGGTTCCGGAGCTGATGGGCGACATTTTCGCCCAGGCGTTCGTCCGTTTCGACTCCGAAGAGCAACCGGCGTTCGCCTCGATGCTCGAACGGCTTGCGGGCTTGCTCGATCCTTCCGGTAACATCCAGCCATATCATGACCTTATCGCTTACGCAGAAACAAGTTATCAAGCGGATCGACCCGCAGGCGACCCCATCGCACTGGAGTGACTGGCGCTGGCAGATGCGCCACAGCATTCGCGATTTCGACACCTTTGAACGCCTTCTCGACATAACCCTCTCCGACGCCCAGCGCAAGGCGTTCAGCGACACGGTGCAGAAATTCCCGATGTCGATTACGCCCTACTACCTCTCGCTCATCAATACCGAAGACATGGAGAACGATCCTGTCTTTCTCCAGAGCGTCCCCTTGCCGCTCGAACTCAAAATCATGAAAGGCGACATGTCGGATCCCCTGCACGAGGACGAGGACAGCCCCGCGCCGTGCGTGACGCATCGCTATCCTGACCGCGTGCTGCTTCTGGTGAGCAACACCTGCCCGATGTACTGCCGCCACTGCACCCGCAAGCGCAAGGTGGGTGACGAGGACACGATTCCCAACCGCTCGGCCATCGCGGCGGGCATCGACTACATTCGCCGGACGCCGCAGGTGCGCGACGTGCTCTTGAGCGGCGGCGACCCGTTCCTGCTCTCCGACGAGATGCTCGACTGGATTCTCACCGAGCTGCGCACCATCGAGCATGTCGAGATCATCCGCATCGGCACCCGCACGCCGGTGGTGCTGCCGCAGCGCATCACGCCGGAGCTGGTTTCGATTCTCGGCAAGCACCAGCCGGTGTGGATCAACACGCACTTCAACCATCCGCGCGAAATGACCCAGTCGGCCCGCAACGCGCTGGCCCGGCTGGCTGACGGCGGCGTGCCGCTCGGCAACCAGACGGTGCTGCTCTCGGGCATCAACGACTGCCCGCGCATCATGAAGGCGCTGGTGCACAAGCTGGTGGCCAACCGCGTCCGCCCGTATTACCTCTACCAGTGCGACCTCTCCGAGGGGCTGTCGCACTTCCGGACGCCGGTGGGCAAGGGAATCGAGATTCTCGAAAGCCTCATCGGCCACACCAGCGGTTTCTGCGTGCCAACTTACGTCATCGATGCGCCGGGCGGCGGCGGCAAGATTCCGGTGATGCCGAACTACCTCATTTCGTGGTCAACCAACAAGGTGGTGCTGCGCAACTACGAGGGGGTCATCACCACCTACAAGGAGCCGGACTCCTACGAGCCGACCTTCTGCGACCGCAACTGCGCCGGGTGCGATTTGCAGCTCAACCTCGATGACGCCGACAAGTCGCAGGCCATCGGCGTGGAGCAGCTTCTGGCCGACCACGACCAGACCATTTCGCTCATCCCGGCCTCGAACGCGCGCCACAAGCGGCGGAAGGGGGAGAGCTCATGATTTCCACACCCGACATCATCGAAACCCGCTTCGGCGCGCTCTTGCAGCACGGGCCGTTCAGCAGGCGCATCTATCTCATGAAGATTGGCGAGGCTGATCCGTCGGAATTGCCGCATCAGCTCGAAGAAATGGCGCGGCGGAAAGGCTATACGAAGATTTTCGCCAAGCTGCCGAAAGGTTCGGAAGGGGAGTTTGTCGCGAATGGTTACCGGATCGAAGCGTCGGTGCCGGGCTTTTATCGCGGAGACACGGAGGCGCTGTTCCTGGCGCGATACCTCGATCCCGCCCGCGCCGAATCGCCGGACGCCGCCGAAATGGCCCGCATCGTGGAGCTGGCATCCGGCAAGCCCGCCGCCGCGCCGCCGCCGCTTCCGGCGGAGTTCACGCTTCGCGCCTGCACCCGCGACGACGTCGAGGCGATGGCCGCAATCTACCGCGAAGTTTTTCCCACCTATCCTTTCCCGATCCACGACCCGGCCTGGCTGCTCGAAACGATGGAGAGCCACATCGACTACTTCGGCATCGAGGATGCGCAACAGGGGGGCCGCCTCGTCGCGCTGGCCTCCTCGGAGATGGACCTCGACGGCCTGAACGTCGAAATGACCGACTTCGCGACGCTGCCCGGCTTCCGTGGCCGCAACCTCTCGCTGCACCTGCTCGCCGAAATGGAGGCGGCGATGCACCGCAAAGGGATGCGCACGGCCTACACCATCGCCCGGGCGATGTCGCCCGGCATGAACATCACCTTCGCCAGGGCCGGCTACCGCTTCAGCGGCACGCTCGTCATGAACACCAACATCTCCGGCGGCATCGAGAGTATGAACGTCTGGTACCGGAATTTCAGTTGAGCGCAGGTGTTCATGCGTTCTCGGAAAGAATGCCCGTCGTGCGTTACGGCTGTGGGGGGGCTGGCAGGCAGGGTCAGCTCCTGCCGAGAAGAAGGGTGCTTGCCGTTCTGTTTCGCCGGGCGACAAGTTCGATCACTATGGGGCCAAGCAGGCCGGCGATGGTGCCTGCTGCGAAAAGCAGCCAGGTGTTGGTGAGGCCGAGTTTGGTCAGCGTGATTCTCGACGCGGCGGTAAAGAAGACATGGAAAAGATAGATGGCGTAGGAATAGTTGCCGATTGCGGCCAGCCATCCTGATTCGGCTTTCGTGAAAAGAAGGGCCGAGCAGGTTAACGTACCGATGACGAGCGCGTTGATGGAGCGGCGTTCACCTCCGTATTCGTGACCAAAAAAGACGAGAAAGAGGATCACGGCAGCGACGGCGATGTAGCCTTTTGCCTGGGGATGACTGAGTTGCAGGGGGAAGCGGGTGCTGTAGAGGCCCGCAAGAAAATAGGGGAACAGATAGAAGGCTCCGGCGATGGAAAACCAGGGCGTGCCGACATTGGCGACGTATGCTATGGCCGCGACGAGGTAAACGATGGCAAAGTTTTTCCGGCTCTCAAGCACTTTCCATTGTTCGAGCAGCATGATGACGATAAAGATCAGAAAGAGCGATTCGAGAAACCAGTAGTGCGCGACGGGCTTGAGATGGAGATACTGCCACTCCTGGATCTGCTGGTTGGTGCCGGGGGTGATGGCCTGAACGATGGCGAAGATGGTGCCTATCACGAGCATGGGAACGATCAGGCGGCGTATCTTGCCGTTGACGAAGCCTTTCCAGTTGCCCGAGTAGGGCCTCCAGCCGTAAACCAGTCCCGACAGAAAGGTAAAGAGCGGCATCCTGATGTAGGCGAGGAGGTTATTGGCATCCTTGAGAAATCCTTCATGCAATTTGAGCCCTGTGTCCGGCGTGATGCCGATCACATGGTACGCCACAAGCAGGATGCATGCCAGGCCTCTGAGGGTGTCAACGGGGATGTTGCGTTTTTTTGTTTTTGTTGCCATCGGTCGGGTTTGTTTCAGATTGATTCCCTGGTGGTTCGGACCCATGCACTGCTTTTCTTGCGGATCAGCATGGCGGCGTAGAGGGGGATTTTCCAGAGGATGTAGAAGGGGGCGGCGGCAAGGACGAGCCAGGTGGAGAGCGGGGCTTTGCGCTGGATCTGTCCGGAGAAGACGTAAAGAATCAGGATTGCCCACCATCCGGCGACGGTCGCCAGCCAGGGGCCGTGAAGCGTGAGCAGCGCCAGAAGCGACACGATGGCGAAGAGCAGGGCGAGCAGGGAGAGCGGAGGAATGGCAAGTTCGGCGAAGGCGACCAGATATTTTGGCTTGCCGGTGCGCGCAAAGAGCTTCAGCAGCGGCAGGGCCATGCTTCTGACCAGCGCGAATCGTCCGCTTTCCCAGCGGCTGCGCTGGCTCGATGCGTTTTTCGACGAGGTGACCATGTCGCTTCGCACGACGGCGTCGGGGTTGTAGTGAACGCTGATGCCATCCTGAAGCAGTCGAACGCTGAACTCCATATCCTCGACAATCGAGTGGCACGGCCACCCGTTTTTTTCCAGCAACGCGCGTCTGAAGGCCATGCCGTTGCCCTTGAGCACGCAGGTTCCCGAGAGCCGGAACGGCCCGGCCATGCGAAGGTGGTTGAAGACGTTGAAGGCCGCATCGAGCAGCCCCGGACGCCATCCCGCCTCGGGGTTGCTGACGCCGTTGTAGGCCTGCAATGCCTCGATGCCCGGCTGGCTGAACGAGAGGCTCACTTCACGCAGGTAGTCCGGATCGGCGGCAACGTCGGCGTCGATGATGGTGATCACCTCGACCTGCCGGTACAGCTCTTTGCGTTCGCGCAGGAACCAGTCGAGCGCCTGCCCCTTGCCCCGGTTGACCGTGTCGGTGCGTTCGGCGACCGTCGCTCCGGCTTTTCGGGCCATCTCCGCAGTCCGGTCGGAGCAATTGTCGGCGATAACGAAGATGCTGGTCAGCTCCGCCGGCCAGTTGCCTGCCCTGATGCTTTCGATGGTGCGCACGATGCCCGTCTCCTCATTGTGCGCCGGAATGAGCACGCCAATCCTGAGCATCCGGTTCGCGGCAACGCGCTCCTTTCTGAACAGGTAGGCCGCGATGGTGACCACAAAAAGATAGGCCGCCGGAAGGGAGAGCAGGATGACCAGCAGCCTGACGATGAGTTCCACGAGTTCGGCGACGTGGTTCATGAGCGCTCCAGTTCGTTCCGGAAGTGCCGGGCCAGCAGGTCGTTGTTTTTGTGCTGGTTGTACATGTCGCTGACTTTCCGGCGTCCCGCTTTGCCGAACTGCGTGCGAAGCGCGGGGCTGTCGAGCAGCTTGCGGATCTGGCGGGCGAGGTCTTGCGCGTCGCCCGGCACGGCGAGCAGTCCGTCCTCTTCATGTTCGATCAACTCGGGAATGCCGGTGATGCGCGTCGAGATGACCGGAATCTCCTTGGCCATCGCCTCCATGAGCACCACCGGCACCCCCTCGGCGAAGCTCGCCAGCACGAAAATGTTGGCTCGGTCGTAGTGCTCGCGCACCTTGTCCTGGCCGAGCGCGCCGGTGAAGAGCACCTTGCCCGCGATGCCCACCGACTGCGCGTAGCTTTTCAGCGATTCGCGGTCGGGGCCGTCGCCCACGAAAGTGAGGTGGAACGGCACGTCCGTTTTGTCGAGCATCGCGCACGCTTCGATCAGGATGTGCTGCCCCTTGGCGGGCGTCAGCCTGCCGACGCAGAGCAGCTCCGGCACGGCGTTCGAGGGTTCCGGGCGCGGCGCGTACAGCTCGGGATCGATGCCGCAGCGCACGATGTGGAAGCGATTCCACCGCTCCACCTCGCTGATGCGCATGATCTGGCTGCGGCAGTAGTGGCTGATGCAGCGCACGAACGAGGCTTCGCGCACCTTGTCGGGCAGGAGCGCCGTGTCAACCGTGTAGAAGATGTCGGGGCCGTGCACCGAGATGCTGAAGGTGATGCCGCCGTAGCGCTTCATGAGCATCGCCACCAGCGCCGTCGGGTTGCCGAAGTGCTCGTGGATGTGCGTGATGCCGCGCTGGTGCGCCCAGCGCAGCAAAATGCCCGCTTCGGCGAAGTAGGCCGCCGCTTTGACCGGATTTTTCGGGCCGCGGAAGAGCAGCCGGAAAGCGTCCGCCGCCATCCGGAAGTATCCTCCCGGATTTTTCGCGAGGCAGTGCAGGTGCGCTCCGGCGATGGCCGTCACGGATTGCGAGAGCACCATCAGCGTGTTGGCGGCCTCCTCCTGTTCGGCGGGGGTCATGAGGTCGAGCTTTTCCGGCCTGTGGATCGACGCCGTGTGGACCGTCATTCCGGCCTTGCGCAGCGACTCGATCTCGCGGTAGATGAAGGTGTGCGAGATGGCCGGGTACTCGCTGCACAGATAGGCGATGGGGGTTCGGGTCATGCTTCAGGGGTTGAGAGTCCGGTTTTCAGGGCGCGCCGCCTGTTGCGCAACGGGCGGTTCAGCAGCGCGCCGGCAAGGTAGCGGATGATGCCCGCAAGCTGCGGCAGGACGACCAGCGAGCAGTGCCAGGCATACGTTTCGGCCTCCTTGCGGTTGAGGCTGTTTTCCTTCATGAACTTCTCGACCCTGAACAGGCGCGGGGAGAAAAGCAGCGGAATACCTCCCAGAATGAGAGCTGTTGAGGCAGCTCCCCTGAGTCTGGAGGGTTTGCCGCTGAGCAGCGTCAAGAGCCCGAGGCTCCCGGCAGCGAGGAAGCCGCCCCCCTTGATGATGATTTTTCTGTAATCGTTTTTCCAGAAATCGCTGCCGGTTTTTGCCTCTCTCGACCGCACCGCCGCGAAGCCGTAACCGGAGCGGTAGGCGCGTTTGAGATACTGCTGCACGGTACTCATGGCCAGGTCGTGCCGCGTCATGACGGCGTCGATCCGCTCGATCTTCCATCCGGCGCGGATGATCCGGCGGCTCAGCTCCGGATCCTCGCCGCCGACCAGCTCTTCGTCGTAGCCGCCCGTCGCTTCGAGCGCTTCGCGGCGCATGAGCACGTCGCCGCCGAAGCAGTCCGATGCACCGACTGGGCCGTTCCACTCGACATCGCCGATCCAGTTGTAAATCGAGCGCTCCGGATGCAGCTCGCGGCGCATGCCGATGACCGCCCCCAGCCGCGAGTCGGTACCGATGGTTTCGACCGCCTTGCCGAACCACTCCGGATCGACCATCGTGTCGGAGTCGAGGAACTGCACGAGCGGCGCGGAGCCGCTTCGCCATCCGGCGTTCCGCCCGAGGCCCGGCGAAGGGTGCTCCGGCGTGAGCGCGATCACCTTCACGCCGGGATAGCTTTCGGCAACCGCGAGGCTGTTGTCGGTCGAGCCGCCATCGACGTAGCAGATATGCAGCCGCTCCGGGGGGTAGTTGCTGGCGCGGATCGATTCGATGCAGCGGCCAAGCGTTTTGGCGCTGTTCACGCCGATGAGGACGCAGTCGATGTCTGGCCGCTCCTGGCCGTTCAGGGTTTTGGATTGCTCGTTGTTCATCGGTTACGGGGTTGATGCCTGTTTTTTCTGCCGGGAGAGAATGGTCAGCGCCTGGCTCGCCTTGCTGAGCAGCGACTTCTGCGACAGGCACGTGAGCAGGCAGAGCTTGTCGCACTTGATCGTCGCTTCGCGGATCTTTCTGGCCTTCGCGCCCGTCCATATCTCCCGCGCCGACTCACTGGTGGTGTTGCCGATGGAGGGGAAGTGGAAGCAGAGCTTCACCTCGCCGTCGGGGCGGATGTAGAATTCGTGCAGCCCGATGCGGCAGGGCAGGTGCTCCGGCGAGGCTTTCTCTTCGCGGAAGCTGGCCGGCATGAGGCCCAGAATCTCCTCGCTGTTCATGATCGGCGACCCGGCGCGTTTCATCTCGACGAGCCGGTCGATCACGGCCTCGAATTCGGCCATATCCTTCTCTTCGATCCAAAGCTCGTCGTACGTTTCGGGCGTCCAGCGGCCGAGCGGCTGGAAGTTCACGGCAGTCGCTCCGATCTTCTCCGCCCACCGGACGATTTCGGGAAGCTCCCGGAAGTTGAGCGACATGATGGTCGGCTTGATGATGACCGGGAAGGTGACGCCCTGTTTTTTCTGTTCAGCCTGAAGCAGCGCGATGCCCCGCACGATGCGGTCGAACAGGCCGTTCATGCCGCGCACGTAGTCGTGCACCGCCGCGTCGGTCGAGTCCAGCGAAATGTTGAGGTTGAAGGGTTTGGCGGCGACGAGCGCGGCGACGTTCCTTTCGTTCAGCAACGCGCCGTTGGTGGTGACTCCGGCAAGAATCTCGTGGTCGCGGCAGAAACGGAGAATATCGATAAAGCCTTTTTTGATAAAGGGTTCACCACCGCTGAAGTTGATGGAGTAGCGCCCGGTGAACTCCTTGATGCCCAGCAGCGTCTTCTGCCACTCTTCGACCGTCATCTCCGGCGTGTACTCCGTCTGGCGCCAGTATTCGCAGTGGCGGCACTTGCAGTTGCAGCGCTCGTTGAAGAGTGCGTGGAAGGTGACCGGCCTGGTGAAATCGATGCCGGTTTTGAGATAGAGCGATTCTGCAACCGCGTTGCGGGTGTGGCTGACACCCATGCGGGCAAGTTCAGTGATGTTCATGGCAGCTTGTTGTTATGAACGGCCTTCGCGCCGGTAATAGCTTTTCAGACGCAGGACGAATCCGGCGGCAATTCCGGCAAGCACGCCGAGATTGTTGAAAAGCGCGTTGACGGCGTTGAAGCTTTCTGCGCTTACCAGGGCATGGAGCGTTTCGATGAGGTAGCCGAACGGCGCCATCGAAATGGCAAGCAGGAACGTGGTTTTTCTGGATCTGAAAAGAATCATCGGCATGAAGCCGAGAACCGTATAGAGGGCAAGATGCAGGGCCGGTTCGATGAGGGCAAGCCCGCGCACGGAGTCCGGAACGGTCACGAAAAGTCCGGCGATCACCACGGCGAAGGTCAGCAGCCAGTACTTGAGCAGCCTGCGGTATAAAGGCGTGTCAGGAGTCAGTACACTCATCGTTCCATTTTTGAGTCAGCTGATAAATCGTGAAGATTCCTCCGGTGAGATCGAGGGGATGAAACGGGTTTTCGGCAGCTCGAAAGCAAATGCTCCGGATGACGAAAGGCTCGCTTGAATGGACATTTCCGCTTCCGGCTTGAGCAGCAGACCGACGATGCCGCCGTTGAAGAGCATATAGACCGGGTTGATCATGGCGTTCAGCAGGCCGTCGATCATGTAGGTTGCCAGGAACACGGCCATGACGGTCGGTGCGCCCCAGCTCTGGAGGTTGTAGCGCTCCGGCCTGATTCGCATCAGGTAGAAAAAGACCGGAAGCTGAATGGCTGCCAGCAGGGCCATGAGGCCGAAGATGCCGTTCTGGCCGAGTGTGATGATCCAGAGGCCGTCAGTGACGCTGAGGTCTTTTCCGTCTTCGTCAAAAACGCGTGAACGGCCGTAACCGCCCCATCCGAACACCGTGCCTTCGAGCGCTTTGCGGATGAGGATGGCTTCGTTGTCAAAACGGAACTGGAGGGATTGGGCCCGGGCCGGGCTCAGTTTTTCGGCTACGAACGATGAGAGGTTCGTTCCGTCCCATATTCCTGTCGTCCGGGTGTAGGCGTACAGGAGCGGTGTGGCCAGCAGCGCGAGGATGAGGAGCGGTGTTTTGAGCCTGTTTGAAACAAACACGGTGATCAGGCCGAGCACGAGCAGGAAAATCGCTCCGTAGGACTTCATCATCAGGAAGGTGACGGTAAGGGCTGTCAGCAAAAGCTTTGTGGGGACAGACAGAATCTTCTTCGGCAGATCGTTCGTAGAGAGCAGCCATGCGCCCAGAAAGATGCCGAGGGCCATCCAGGTTGAGGTCATGAGCCCATGATCCATATAGACCATCGGCCTGAAGCCGCCGCCATCCCTGAGTGTCTGGAGGAAGTCGTGCTGGTGGAAGCCGTAGGTCAGCCGGTGGATCTGCGGGCTCATGACCAGTTCGAACCAGCAGAAGGGAATGTAGGCCACCGCCCCAATGAAGATTGCTGTGCCGAGCAGTTTCAGCCCTTCGGTGTCGCTGAAATAGAGCCGTCCGATGGCGTAGGGCACTCCCCAGGTGATGGTCTGGTACATGGTCTGGGAAAGGCCGTCATAGACGCCGAGACCGTTGAAGAGCGATGAAAAGAACGGGGCGATGCACCAGAGCAGCATCGGAAGATCAATGGAGCTGAAGCTGAGCCGGTCGAACCGCATCCGGTCGAACTGGCGCGCCCAGAAGAGGACGACCATGCTGATGGCGGTGATCTTGTTATAGGCCGGTATGCCCTTGACCTTGAGCCCCGCAACAGGCAGGAACATCCACCCGGCAACAAAGGCGATGGCAACCGCCAGCCGCGGGTCGAAGCGTTTGAACAGCGCCTTGACGAACGGAATAAAGCCGAACAGGGTGACCGGCACCAGAATATTTCCGACGTTGTCAACCACAGGGCTTTCGGTATCTGTTGGGCAGGCGTGCGGCCATGTCAGAGCTGGTTTTCTCTCTTTTCCGTTTTCGGCGGCACGATTCTGGCCGGAATGCCGACCGCGGTGCACCGCTCCGGCACGTCATCGAGCACCACGGCATTGGCGCCGATCAGCGCATGCGCTCCGATGGTCACGCCGCCGAGGATCTTCGCTCCGGCGCCGATATCGACGTGCCCGCCGATCTGCGGAGCTCCGGGAAGGCGGCCGCCCATGCCGATGGTCACCTGCTGGAACAGCAGGCAGTTCGGCCCGATCTGCGCATCCGGATGGATGACGATGCCGTTCGGATGGGGCATGAGCAGTCCGCCTCCGATACGGGAGTTGAGCGGGATGTCCGCGCCGCTCACGGCGCTCCAGAAGCGGTGCTGCACCACGGCGAACGGCTTTATCAGGCGGGCCAGGATCCCTCCCTTTTGCCGGAGACGCTGATAGCGGCGGATTGCGGCAAGCAGGTGCTTTGCCGGTTCGTAGCGGCCGCGAATTTTCCGTTCGCGGCTCCAGTCCGGTTCGGTAGCCGAGATGGTTGTGGCCTGTTCGTTCATCTTTTCAGTTTACTTCCAGAGCTCCGGATAGTGCGCTTCAGGCAGCATCGTGCCGATACAGTCATCCTCGGTGACGGTTTCTGCATCCATTGCGCAGCCGGCGGTGGCGGGTGATCCGGAATGCCTTTTCGTGTTCATCTGCGGGATTTGAAGCGTGAGGTCACGTTTCGCGCAACATCGTGCAGTTGCTTTCTTGACGGGAGCTGTTGCAGCAGCTCTTCCAGCTTGCCGGTACGGATTTTTTCGAGAAAGGCCGGCTGGTTTTCAAGCAGCCTGTCGATGGCGGAGGCCTTGACGGTGTTTGTCCAGTTCAGGATCGGCATGATTGCCGGTACTTCGAGCCTGACCAGCAGCTCCGCCGCGGAGCGGAGGTCGCGGTACATGGTGCTGTCGCCGAGAGTGATGAGCGCCACGATGTCCGAGTGAAGCGCGAAATGCTCGGTCAGGCTGCTTTCGAGCACCGGCGGCGCATCGATAAGGATCAGGTCGTAGTTTTGGGAGAGCTGGCCGATCAGGGCGGCGATGCCCTGCTGTGGCAGGTCGCGGTACGGTGCGACTCCCCGGTAAAGGATGTCGGGCATGGCCGCCGCCGTTGCCTTCACGATAGCCTCTTCCGGAGGTTTTCCGGAGCGCAGCAGCTCCACAAGACCTTCCGGCGCGGTGTCGTGTCCTGTCAATCCGGACAGGGGGGGAGCGTTGTTTGCGGCTTCGATGAGCAGCACCTTCGGCACCAGCGAGGCAAGAGCGCGGGCGCTGATCAGGCAGAGCGAGCTGGTTCCGGCCTGACGCTCCACGCCGCTGAAAAGAATCACCTTCGCGTTGCGGCTCTCTTTTTCGTGAACGAGCCTGACGGCGAGGCTTTGAATGATTCTGGCAGCGGGCGCTTCCGGTTCAAGGTTGACGATGTGGTGGAACGGCGGCTCTTTTTCAGCTTTTGGCACCACCTTGGCCGGCGGATAGCCGAGCGCCTGCTTGACCTCATCGGGCCGCCGGATGCGATTGTCGAAATACTCGAATCCGATGAACACCACCCCAACCAGGCCGAACGAAACGCCGAAAAAGATGAGCAGAAGCTTTTTGGTATTCGAACCCGCCGGAGCATCCGGTTCGCGGGCCTGAGACTCGATGGCGATGTGCAGTGGCGCCTTGCCTTCGAGCTCCAGTTCGTGCATGCGGGTATCGATCTGGTCGAGCAGGTCGCGCTTGTGTTTCAGCGTCGCCTTGAGCGCTTCGCCAAGATGCAGGCCGAGGGAGATGCGGACCGACTCGTCCTTGGCTTTGGCAAGCTCTTCGAGCAGCTCCTCTTCGTTTTTTTGCGCTTTTTCAGCCTTGTTGCGCGCTATGGCAAGCTCCCGGCTCTGTTCATAATCGCGTTTGCCGTACACGATTTTTTTTGCCGTGCTGCGCACTTCGTTCCTGAGCTTTTTTTCGTAATCGCTCATCGCCTTCATGCGCTGTTCCACGTAGATGCGATCAGGGTTGCTCGCCGTCAGTCCATCGGTGGTGCTTCTGAGTTCCTGCTGCTGCTGATAGGTCCACGAGCTGGTGAAATCAAGCGACTGGTCGCCCATCACCATCTCTTCCACCATCGGCTCCAGGCTGAGCTTGCCGAGTTGCCGGTTGTTCTCTTCGGTTTCCCTGAACTGGTTCTGCGCCGAGACCCGCTCGAAAAAGGCGTTGATGGTTATCTGCTGAAGCTCGTCGGCTTTCTTGCTGGCCATGTTGTAAGTCTCGGCGAAATCGGCGGTTGCAATATCCTTGGTGAGAATATCGAGCTTCTCCGTAATGATGGCAATTTCGTTGCTGAGCGCCTCCTTGTTGTTCCTGAGAAAGACCAGCCGCTCGTTATCCTGCATCTGGCTGCTTGTCCTGAGCTTTTCCAGATAGACCGTCATGATGTTGTTGACCAGCGGCGCAAGTCCCGTTTTCTTCGGGCCGGAAATGGTGATTTCCAGGAGGTGCGTATCCCACACGGGGTTGACCTTGACGAGATGCTGGAGAATTTCAGCGCAGGTGTCCGGGGGAAGGTCGGCCGGGAAGATCGAGGCTTTCTGTTCAGGGGTCAGCTTTTCGACCGCCTTTTTCAGCACGTCAAAGCCCAGCAGCCGCTTGGCCTGGGTGTTGGCGTAATCCGAATAGTAGCTGATGATCGAAGGGTCTTCGGTGGTGGTGATGACCGAAGGAATCACCGGGTCGATTCTCATCAGTGCCCGCACCTCGTAATTGGGCTTGCTCAGCAGGAGCACGAAGGGCACCGACAGGGCGAAAAGAAACGAACCTGTCACCAGGATGAGCAGCCCGGAGCGCCGTATGAATCCGAACAGGTCGATCGGCTTGTTGGGTTTGCCGAAAGGCAACGCCTCTTTCGGCGTGTTCTCCTTCAGCATGAAGGGCGTTTTTTGATTGGCAGCATTTCCATGACTTTGGTTTTTTCCTGCTCGTTGAGCACGAACTTCCAGAACAGGGCCGCGCTTGAGAGCACGAACAGCGTGCCGCACAGAAGAATCTGGATCAAGAGGGCAACCCGTCCGGTTTGCGGCCAGAGGTTCGAGATGCCGAAAATCAGAAGCGCTGGCGGCAGGGCGAGCAGCGCGGGAAGCACGGTGTGCGCGACGAACTCACCCGTGCCGATTCCGAGGGTCCGGTTGCTGCGCCAGAGGATGAAAAGCGTGCTGGTCACCGAGCTGGCGGCAATGGCTCCCGCCGCCCCGTTCAGTCCCCAGACCATCGTGCCGGCGGGAATCCAGAGCACCATCAGCAGCGTCTGCACCAGCATGTATTCCAGCTCGCGGCCGTTGCGGTCGATGCCTCTGAAGAGCATGGTGATCGGCCCCGTCGTGAGCTGAACGGCATAGGCAGTGGAAAGCAGGATCATGACGTCGGCTGCGCCGGGATATTCGGTGCCCACCCAGACGTCGATGAGCGG
Organism: Chlorobiaceae bacterium; assembly: GCA_016931495.1. Lineage (GTDB taxonomy): Bacteria > Bacteroidota > Chlorobiia > Chlorobiales > Chlorobiaceae > Chlorobaculum. The sequence goes on from JAFGER010000094.1 coordinate 17,255, forward strand.
GTGGGCCATGGCGATCAGAAACACAAAAAGCACCGAGTTGAGGATGTTGGTGAAGCGTATGCCGTCCAGGTAGAGGCTTCTGATTTCGGTGCTTTCCAGACGGCTTTCACTGCTGAAGGAGCGGTTGAGGAGGAGCAGCAGCAGCACGGCCAGAGCGGCGGCGGCCAGAGCGGTCAGCTGGCTGCCTGCAAAGAGGTATGGCCGGGCCTGCGGGTGAAAAGCGATCGGGATGAGCGCGATTGCTGCCGTGGTCAGGATGATGTGCAGGTAGGTGACGGCGCGCTCTTTTACCGACTTTGACCGCTCATTGCTCCAGACCCCTTCCAGGTGGGCGGCGGTTGAAAGAAAGGGGCCAAAGGCCGAAGACGAGATTCCTCCCGCCGTCGAAGGCAGCTTGCGGCCAATTTCAAACATGCCGCCGGCGGCCAGTCCTGAAATGGCCGTGATGAACATGCGGTCAACGGCCGTCAGAAAGATGCCGAGCACGCCGAGCACCTGCACCTTGCCGCCGAAGCCGAAGAAGTGGCGCAGATGCTCCCGGCTGAACAGGCTGAACGAGACGCGCAGGGACGGCAGCATCGCGCGGGCGATCAGCCAGCAGCCGATGGTTTCCAGAACGAGCCGGATTGCGTAGGCGTACAGCAGCCCCGTGACGCCCGCGCCGAGCATGAGAAAGCCCACGATCGCGCCGATTTCGATCAGTCCGGCAATCGTGGTGACGGTTTTTTCCCTCGCGTACTCATGCATGCCGTTGACGATGTAGCGGAAGCCGCCGAGCACAAGTTCGAGGCTGAAGACCAGCGCCGTGCCGAGCAGAAGCGTCGAGGCTGTCTCGCGCAGGGCCGGTTCCACCTGGAAGCGCTCCAGCAGGAACGGCATCAGGTAAACAAGTCCGATGACGAACAGCACGCAAAATACCAGCATGTACAGCACGCCGGTGGTGAGCAGGCGGCTGATTTCCTCCTTGCGCCCTTCGGCAAGATAGCGCGCCGTGAAGCGGATATAGGTGCTGTTGACACCGAAACCGCCCATGCCTGCATAGGAGAGGATGACGAAGCAGAGCGACCAGAGTCCGAACTCGGTCAGGTTGAGGTAGTTCAGGATCACCGGCGTCAGCATCAGGCGGCTGAACATATAGACAAGCGTGGCTGCGATGCCTGCAACGGCATTGCCGGTCAGCTTGCTCTGTGCGGAATCCTGTTGGTTCATGGGCTGGCGAGCGTTTCAGTTTCCTTGTTTCAGCGCCTTTTTGACCGCTGTTTTCAGCTCTTTCGGAACGATTGATTTCAGCAGGTGCAGCGGCTGCAGATCCGAATAGATCGCATGTTTCCACGGGGTCATCTTCAGGTACTTCCAGTAGAGGCTCTTGTAAGGGTGGGCGTTTCTGAAATGCCAGGGCTTGGAGCCGCCGGTGTAGTGGATGATCACCGGATTTGTTCTTGCTTCGTCAAGCTCTTCGGGGCTGAAACAGTCGAACTGCTCGTCGAATCCTTCACTGAAGATCGATGATTGCTGGTTGTATTTCAGCGGCACTTTTTTCCACTGCCCGTTGATGATCGAGTTCAGGCCGCACTGGTCGGGAAACCAGATTGCATCGGGATTGTTTTCGATGAATCCGATGACGCGCTGCTGGAGGCCGGTTTCCTTCCATTTCGACAGATTGATGAGCATCATGCCCGAGTTGAAATAGCGGGCCGTGGGCTCCATCCGCAATTGCGCATGGCGGTCAAAGCCGGGATCCTCGATAGCGCCGACGTAAGCGTCGCCGAGTCCGGTTTCGTAAAGCTCCCGGATCGGGCCGTTGATGATCATGTCGCAGTCGAGGTAGAGCAGCTTCTTTTCGTCGATGAGTGAGGGGATGAGCAGGCGGTAGTAGATGCCTTTCGGATACATCGGGTGCTCGCTGGCCAGCGAGACGAAAAGCTCGTCCGACAGGGTGATATGCCTGACGGAGCAGTCATATCCTTTGATGATTTCGTCGATGTTGCGCCGGTCTCTGGCCGTCATGCCGCTGCTGATGATGGAGATGGTGAACGCCTGCCCCCGGTTGTTGACAAGCAGCGAAACAAGCGCCGCGCCGAGGTGCTGGATGTAGTTCCTGTCGGTGCAGAAGACGATATTCATCGTGTTGTTCATGGCGGACGGCTTATGCCCTGATGATGGAGAGCAGGTGCTCGACCCGGTTCCGGAAGGTGGTTTCGACGTCGTGCCGGCTTGCGAACCTGGCTGCGGTGTGCGATTTTTCGGCGATCTCCGCCCGGTTTGCGTCGAGGCGCCGGATGATGGATGCGACCGCTTCGAGGTCGTCGAGTGGCGCGCCCCATCCCGCATCCTCAAGCTCCAGAATTCCTCCGAACGCGCGGTTGAGGTAGCCGACGATCGGCACGCCGCATGACAGGGTTTCAAGATAGGTGCACGACGGGTCGCTCTGGCGGTGCAGACAGACGAACAGATCGACCTTTTCCTTCATGTCGGGCAGCAGTTGCCGGTGGAAATCCACCGCGCCGGGCATGATGACTTTGCCTTCCAGCTTGTGCCGGGCTATGAACTCCTTCATTTCGCCTTCAAGATCGCCCGCGCCATAGATGGTCATCCGGAATGCCATGCCGAGGGTTTTGAGCTTCAGCGCGAGTCGGACGAGGTGGTCGGCCCCCTTCATCTGCACCAGCCGCCCGGAGAAGGCCAGGCGCAGCGGCCTCTTTTCCCCGAGCGTCGAGAGCCGGTTTTCGAGCGTTTCAAGGTCGATCATCTCCTCTTTCGGGACTCTTGTATCGAAATAGAGCAGCCGGTTCGGCGCGTTGCGGTACTCGTGGTAGGCCGGTGTGCCGTTGGATTGCAGACCGTCACACTCCCCGAACGCCTGCCGCCGTTCAGCCTCCTTGCGCCAGAGGTAGAAGTTCTGCCGCATCCGCACCAGCCGGTTCGGGGCGTTGAGCGCCGCGATCTGGTAGCGCGTTTCGGGGATGTACTCGATGACATAGACGCACCTGACGCCGCGATTCCTGCACAGCCGGGCGATGTGCAGCTGGTCGTGCGCGTCGGCTGATGCCAGCACGATGCCGCTGTTTTCGATGTGTTCCGCCGCAACCGGTTCGTTCTCTGCAAGCGCGATGCAGGTGAACGGCATGTCGGCTGCATGCTTTTCCACCACGCCGAAATCGGGCAGGGCTGACCGGGTTTGCTGCATGACGCAGACGACCGGGCCCGGCCAGAACCGGCAGTAGAGCAGCACGCCGTCGTAGAACTTGCGGTCGAAGCGCAGCGTGCTTCCTTCTTTCCATACCGGAACGGAGGGGATGATGGTCAGAGTCGGCTTATGCATGGTTGCCTTGGTTCGGAAATGGCCTGATGCTGTTCATTCGCCGCTGGGGTCGGTGACGAATCCCTTCTGGCCCCAGACCTTCTGGCGCAGCTCCTGCATGATGCCCAGCGATTCCAGATTGCTCAGGTTGAGGTTGAGCATCTGCATGGAGGGCAAGAGCTTTTCGAGCGCATAGTTGAATTTGGCCATGCCGCCGGGGCTGACATAGATGATGTCGTTGGACATGAGCGAAAAGTTCTGGGTGAAGTCGCCCTTTTCAAGCAGGTTTTTCAGATCGACCCTGACCACCTCGCCCTTGACGGTCTGCTGCCGGATGACGAAGATTTTTTCGGGGTCAGCCTTGGCGTTCATGCCTCCGGCAAGCATGATCGCCCTGATGACGGTCATGCCGCTTTTGATCTCGATGGCTCCGGGGCTCACCACCTCGCCGAGCACATAGACCATCTCGTCGGCGGCTTCGGGGATGTAGATGACGTCGTTGTTGCGGATCGGGGCGTTCAGGGCCATGTTGCCGTTGCGCAGGAGATCCTGCAGGTCGATCCAGATGATGGTGTCGTTGCCGCGGATGATGGCGCACTTGGTGAGCGACACGGCCCGGTTCTGGTCGGGGATGCCGCCTGCCAGCGCCAGCGCTTCGAGCAGCGAGCCCTGGCCGGGGAAGTTGATCACGCCGGGTTTGCTGACCCTGCCGAGCACGAAGGCCTTGTTGTTGTGGAACTCCAGTACGCGCACGGTCACTTCGGGCCTGATGTAAAAGGTTTCAAGCTTCGAGGTGATGAGCGCCTGCACCTCGCCGACGCTCTTGCCGAGCACCTGAAGGCTGCCGATTCTTGGCACGGTGATCATGCCGTCGGGCGAGACCACGATGCCCTCCTGCGTCAGTTCGGGCCGCCGCCATACCTGGATGGTGAGCCGGTCGCCCGGCCCGAAGCGGTACTCGAACGGCTCTTGCGTGTCGAGTGACTTGACCCGGTCGGGCGTGGCGAACTCCTGCACCTTCGGGGGCATGTCGGTTTTGAATTCGCTCTGTTCGTTTTTGCCGAGCGTGGTCTGTTGGGGGGAAATCGAGTTGCATGCGGCAAGCACGGTGCACAGCATTGCCGAGAGCAGCAGGGCGGTCAGGGCGCGCAGGAGCTGGCGGAGCGGCGCAAAACCGCGCAGGTCCGCGGATGATTCGGAGCGTCTCATGACTTTTTCGGAATGATTCTGGCCGGTATGCCGACGGCGATCGAATTGTCGGGAACCGATGCAATCACCACGGCATTGGCGCCAATATCGACGTTGTCGCCGATGGTGATGTTGCCGAGCAGCTTGGCTCCGGTGCCGATGTTGACCCGGTTGCCGATTTTCGGCGCGGCTTTCTCTTCGATGTTTTTCAGCCCGACGGTCACGCCGTTGCGGATGATGCAGTCGTCGCCGAAGCTTGCGTAGCCGCTGATGATGATGTCGCCGAAGTGCTCGATGCGGAAATTCCTGCCGACAGGCACCTCGCAGGGCAGTTCGATGCCGGTCATGATCTGCACGATTTTGTAGAGCAGTTTGTAGAGCAGCGAAAACGGCTTGCGGAGCAGCGCGTTGCCGATACGGTAACGCCACCGCCCAAAGCGATAGACCACCATCACCCAGAATCCCTGCTGGCTCCAGTGGCCTTCATAAACCTTCAGGTCGGCCCGCAGGTTGCTGAACAGCGCCATCTCCGGGGTTACCAGGGGGTTTGGGGTGACTGACGGCCAAAACGGGTGTCGGCGAGCGAGCGGATGATCTGGCTCATGGTGGTGCTGGCCATCGCCCGCTTCCGTGGAGCGCTCGCCGAGGGAATCGCCAGGTTTTTCAGGTAGCGGAGCAGATACCAGCCGAGTTCGACGCCCGCGCTGCCGAGCACGGTGGCAAGGCTATGGTTCTTGCGGTAGTAGAGCCACTCGCTGCGCATCCTGAACGAGAGAACCTGTGAGCCGGACTCTTCGAAGGTTTTGTCTTTACGGGTCTTGCTGCTTGCTCCTCCGATGTGCATCACCTCGGCGTTCGGAATGAAAAAGACCTTCCAGCCCGCTTTTTTTGCCCGCAGACAGAGGTCGGTCTCCTCGTAGTAGATGAAGAAGCGTTCGTCGAACGCGCCGATGGCGTCGAGCATCGCTTTGCGCACGATGGTGAAGGTGCCGGGCACCCAGTCCACCTCCATCGGGCGGTCGTGGGCAAAGCCGCCGAATTCGTGCCGGTTGAAGAGCGTCGAGTCGGGGAATTTCGCGCCCAGGCCCGAAAGGGTCATCAGCTTGGTGAAGGGCGACGGGAAACGCCGCGCCGACGGTTCGAGCCGTCCTTCGGGCGAGATGATCCTGCCGCCGCACAGGCCGCACTCCGGATGCCCGTCCATGAAGCGCACGGCGTTCGGTATCGACGACGGGCCGACGTAGGCGTCGGGGTTCAGCAGCACATAATAGCGCCCCGAGGCCTTGGCGAAGGCCTGGTTGTTGGCGGCCGCAAAGCCGAGGTTCTGCCTGTTGGCGATCAGGCGCACCTGCGGAAAGCGTTCGAGCACCATCTCCGCCGACCGGTCGCGGGAATCGTTGTCCACCACGAAAACCTCCATCTCCTCTTCCATGCCGTTGCCGAAGAGCGCTTCAAGGCAGTTGCCCAGAATTTCCTTCGTATTGTAGCTGACGATGACGACGGTAATCATGGCTTCAGAGCTTTTTTGACATGGAGATGATGTTCGCATCCCCATCCCGGCGGTAGGTGACCGTGTCCATGACCTTGCGGATGATCAGCAGTCCGTAGCCCCCTTCCGGATAGCTTTCTATATCGGGTTGCGGCGTCTCGATGCCGAATGGCTCGTTGGTGTCGCGCACGGTGACGGTGAGCTGGTGGCGTTCAGCAATGAAGGTCAGCGTTACCGGCGGCAGTTCGTCCTGGCACGCATGGAGCGCCGAATTGGTGAATGCCTCGCTGACGGCCAGCTCGAAGGCGTTGATGAATTCGCAGTTGTTGTCTTTCGGATGGCACTCGCCGCAGACAAGAGCGGCAACGGAGGCGGCTGTCTGGGCGGCCAGACGGGTGAAGATCAGCTCGCCCGGCAGGGTGAGGGTGATGACTTTCTTCATTTGCACGCCTCCTGCTGCATGGCCGCAAACTCGACGGCGGCGCCGGTGTCGTCGAAGATGTGAAACAGCTTCTGGGCGTTCGTGATCTCGAAGACCTTGCGCACCTTGTCATTCATGCAGGCCAGGAAGAGGTCGCACTCCTGCTGGCGCTTTTTTCTTGCCGCGCCAACGATGGAGCCCAGGCCGCTGCTGTCGATGAAATCGACCTTTTCCAGATCGAGCACGACGGTCTGGCCGGGGTCGCCAACTGCCGGATTGGCCCGAAATTCCGGACAGGAGAGCGCATCGAGCGTGCCATTGAGCGTGACGACGCTTATGCCGTTTTGTGTGGTTTCGGTGATGATCATGCGGTGATTTTTTCCTGAATCCGGTTGATGTAGGCTTTGAAGAAAAGGGCGATGTCCGTTACCGGGTTGCTGTGCGCGAGGTGAAAGCGTTCGACGATGGAGGCGTCTTCGCTTTTGCCGCAGCCCGGCCACTCCTCGGCTTCGGCGTAGCTGAACACTCCCGGACGGTAGGCTGTCATGGCGGTGGCGTTGCTATCGCCACGCTCTTCTGCGCTGACCGGCGTGCTGCCGATCAGGGCGAGCTGGCCGCCGAGAACTCTGAAGAGCATCAGGAACCGGTCAAGCGACAGCGCGGCGGCCAGCGTGCCGAGCGCGCCGTGATGGGGGAGGCTGACCGTTTTGAGCCTGATCGTGCCGTTTCCTTTGCCGTCGATGATTTCCGCCGGACAGGGCTTCCATTTCCCCGACAGGCTGAGCAATGGCCAGAGGAGGAGGAAGGGCGGCAGCAGCAAGCCGATCATCAGCAGGGCCACAAGCGCGTGGATGAGCAGTCTCGGAAACGCCGCCAGCACCGGGTCCTGCCGGATGCCGCTGAGCAGGTGGGGGTCTTCCATGGCGATCGAAGCGCCGCTCTGCGGTTCAATCAGCAGGTTGCCCGATGCGATCCGTCCGCTGACTTCGAGATTTTCGCCGAGGTAGGTGTGGTCGAGCACGATGCTGGAGCTTACCGAACTCTCCTTGTCAATGATGACGTCGCTGCCAATGATTGCCGAAGGGCCGATGATCGTGCCGCCGAGTAGCTGCACGTTGTCGCCGATGCTGACCGGCTTGCGGATCTCCACCGATTTGCTGATGACCACGTTCCGCCCGATGGCGCAACCCGGCTCGCCGCCGTAGCCCGGCAGCACGTATCGCTCGGCGCCGCTTTCGAGGGTCTCCATCGAAGCCTCGTAATAACTTGCCGTCGAGTCGAGCGGGATGAGTGAAATGCCGGCCTCGTCCGGCGCTGCCGTTCCGGTTCCGGGCGCACCGGCAAGGATGATCCCACCGTCGCCGCACGAGGCAAACGGGCCGTCGGGCGCGCCATCGATCAGGCGCGCGTACTCCTGGCGTTTGTCGTAACGGATGAAGTTGAAGCCGCTGACGACCATGATGCGCTCGTCGCCACAGAAGCGGCGGTTTTTGCCGAGCAGCACCGGCACGCTGTCGTCGGGCTGGAGGCTGCCGAACGACAGGTCGATGCCCCAGCGCCTGCCATCCTCGCAATACCGTTCAACCTCGGCCAGCGGCCCGTCGCACAGCAGGCGGATCGCGGTGCTGCCGGTCAAAATGGCGAAGTCGATCAGGAATTCGACGAAGGGTTTGTTGCACAACGGCAGCAGCAGGGGATGGATCGCCGGAAAGGCCTCCTGCGCCCAGCCATACTCCCGCTCCCTGATGCAGAGCAGTGTTTTCATCGCTCGTTCCGGTTGTCAGGCCAGGCGGAAAACGAGGCTGCCGCCAGGCTGGCGCTGGAGAAGATGGAGAAGAGCTTCGATGCCTGGGTCAGTTCAAACACCATGGAAACCTTCGGCGTCAGAGCTGCAAGCCGGAGGTCGCCCTCCTTTTCGATGGTCTTGCGCAGGCTTCCGACCATAAAGCCGAGGCCGCTGCTGTCGATGAACTCCAGGCCGGCGCAGTCGAAGACCAGATATGGAGACTGTTCGAGCCACTCCGGGAAAAGCTTCTGAAGCGGCTTGACCGAGCGCGCATCGAGCCGTCCCTGTAGTTCGGATGTTCCTATGAGGCGGCCGTCAATGTTTTCGAGACTGAATTTCATGATTGGTCCGGTTTAGTAAGCTCCCCGGCCGCTGAGCACGGCGGGGACGGTTCTCAGAAGAAGGCGCAGGTCGTTGAACACGCCGGCGCTCTGGATGTACTGCAAGTCGAGCCTGACCTGGTCGGTAAACGGAATGTCGCTCCGGCCGCTGACCTGCCAGAGGCCGGTGATGCCCGGAATGGCGTGCAGCCGCTTGCGCTGTTCGAGCGTGTACTGGGCAACCTCTTTCGGCACGGGCGGCCTCGGCCCGACCAGGCTCATATCGCCCTTGAGCACGTTGATGAGCTGGGGCAGCTCGTCGATGCTGAACTTGCGGATGATCCTGCCGGTACGGGTGATTCTCGGATCGTTCTTCATCTTGAAGATCACGCCGTCTTTCGACTCGTTCTGCGCGGCCAGTTCATCCTTGATCTGGTCGGCATTGACGACCATCGACCGGAACTTGTAGAACCTGAAGTGCTTGCCGTTGCGGCCAACCCTGATCTGCACAAAGAAAATCGGGCCGGGATTTTCAATCACGATAGACAGGGCGGTGATGATGAAGACCGGCAGGAGCGCCAGAAGGGCCATGGTCGAGACGACCAGGTCGAGCAGGCGCTTCATCAGGTACGAGAACCGGATGGTGGCTTCCCATGCGGCGACCTTCACTTTGCCCCGCAGGCGGAGGGATGGTCTGATGGTGCCGCTGATTTTCCTGATCAGTTCCCGTCTGACAGTCGGGTCGAGTTCCATGGCTTCAGGTTGTTGAGGCTCCGGTTAAAAAGCTTCCATTTCAGGACGCGGTACAGAAACAGGGGATTGCCGATAACATACCGTTTCCACATTCTTCCAGGCTCCTGCAGAATTCTGTAGAGCCATTCGAGGCCGATTTCGCGCATCCAGCGTGGGGCGCGCCTGATGTTGCCCGAAAAAAAGTCGAACAGGCCGCCGACGCCCATCAGGATGCCCGGTTGCAGTTCGCCGCGGTGACTCGCGATCCACTGCTCCTGTATCGGCGCGCCGAACGCCACCAGAAGGATCGAGGCGCCCGAGCGGTTGATGGTTTCGATGACCTCCCGGCTCTCTTTTTCGCGGTCGAAATAGCCGTGCATGACGCCTGCGATGCTGGCCCCGTAGTTCTGCCGGATGGTTTCGGCTGCTTGAGCGGCCACGCCCGGTTTGCCGCCGAGCAGGAAGATCGAGCGGTTTTCGGCGGCAGCCATCGAGCACAGAAAGGGGAGCATGTCGGTGCCGTTGATGTTTTCACGCAGCGGTGTGCCGAGCATTTTTCCGGCGATGACCAGCCCGATGCCGTCGGGAAAGATATGGTCGGCCGAGCCGAGCGCCGAGCGGTAGGCGCTGTCGGTCACCATTTTGTTCATGCAGTCGGGATTGACGAAGAAGATCGACGACTGCGTCTGCCGCACGAGATGACGCCGCATCAGTTCGATTGCCTCGCTCATGGTGATGTTGTCGATCTCCAGATCGAGCAGCTCGAACAGAGGGCCGGGCGCCGCCTCAACGTTTTCGGAAAAAAGCATTGCCGGAAGGGCGCGCAACAACAGCAGGAGATCGTAAGCGGGACGCTTGCTGTAAAGGTATTCCCGGTCGGTGGCCTGCTGGCCTTCATGCGCGATTCTGCTGCCTTTGCGGATCTCCCACAGGGAGACGATGCCCGGCTTGACCATGCTGATGCCGGCCTGTGCCACATCGGGGCTGGCGGGTTGCCACTCGCGGATCGACGTGCCCGCAAGGGCGAGCCTGCCGGTAAACAGCTCCAGAAAGAGCGGCAGCCTGGCCAGCCGTCCGCTCATGCCCGAGAAGTGCAGCACGGTGACCGGGTTGCCCTTGTAGCCCGTGATCCTCTTTTTGTCGAACACCGGTTTTCCGGCCGGAAGCCTGACGGCAAGCCTGCCCAGGAGCAGCGGAAGCAGCAGGAGCAGCGTGACGCAGAGCGCCACCGTTATTTCAAGCAGCCGAACGAGGCCTTCCGTGAGCGCCGTGCCGATGACGAGGGCGGCTCGCTTCCACAGGCGGCGTCGCCTTTTGCCGCGTCCGGCAAGGCGTTTTTCCAGCGCCTTGAGCTGTTCCGCTGACGGTTCCGTCGCCATGAGGTTGCAGCGGTTTTCAGCAGCCGGCGCCATCTCCGGTGCTTTTGCCGAGGAAGCGGATGACGATGCAGGTCACATCGTCATCGAAGTTGTCGCAACGGCAGAATTCCCAGAGCGTCTGCCGGATGGTTTCGATGATCTGTTCGGTCGGCAGTGACGCATGCGCTTCCAGAAGCGCCATGAAGCGTTCGGCGCCAAAGAGCTCGCCGTCGGGTGAACGGGTTTCGACAATGCCGTCCGAGTAGAGCACCAGCAGGTCGCCGGCGTCGAGCGTGAACTCCGATTCATGGTACTCGTCCTTTTCGCTCATGCCCATCGGCAGGTTTTTGCCCTTGAGTTGCAGGCAGCGCCCGGAGCTTGCGGGCAGATGGATGATGGGGGTGTGGCCGCAGTCAACGAACCGGCAGCGACGCTGTCGCAGGTCGATGCGCAGAAACAGCATGGTGGCGAAAAGGTTCAGCTCGATCAGTTCGTGAATGCAGCGCTGGCGCATCAGCTCGACGATCCCCTCAAGCGGCGGAAGGGTATCGGCGTTCGAGCGCTGCTCGGCGACGGCCTTGAGGAACAGTGACTTCATGCCTGCGCCGACCAGCGCGGACTGGATGCCGTGGCCCATGACGTCACCGACAAGCATGTCGGCCTGCCAGGGGGTGTATTCGATCAGTTCGGTGAAATCTCCATCGAGATGGCCCGAAGAGAGCATAAGCTGGCTGATTTCGAGGTTGCAAAGCGTGCCGGGCGGCTGGCTTTGCAGCAGCTTTTTCTCGATCTGCGACTCGAACTCCTTCTGCATGTTTTCGTAATGCAGGCGGCTTTTCGCCTCTTCGATCCGTGTGGTGATGTCGCGGGCGATCAGCACGCTGTGCGGCCCGCTCTCCAGGTGCACGCACCCTTTGGAGACCTCGAGCGGCAGCCGCGAACCATCCGTGCGGACTCCTTCGAGCTGGCCCACAAAACTGCCGCAGTCGTCTTCCTTGCCATCGGCCGCATGGGCGGTCAGGCTTTCAAGCACAATGCCGCCCTGGGGCATCGGAAAGATCTCCGAAATGTGCTGTTCGGGGCAGTTTTTTCTCTCGAAGCCGAAGATGGTTTCGGCAGCCGAGTTGCGGTAGCGGATCACCCCCTTGCCGTCGAGCATGAAGACCGCGTCCTGGGCCGCGTCGTTCATCGAGCGGAACTGCTCTTCGCTCCGCTTCAGATCGGTGGTCAGTTTTTCAAGCGAGAGGTTGGCGTCGGTCAGTTGCCGGTTTTTGAGGGAAAGCTCTTCAAAAAGCTCCTGACGCTCGATTTTCATGCAGTAGTAGTCGATGGCGTCGTTCAGGATGCCCTTGAAGGCTTCGGGATCGACCGGCTTGGGAATGAACCGGAACACCTCGCCCTTGTTGATCGATTCGATGATCTGCTCGATGTCCTGGGAGCCGCTGACGATCATGCGCACCGTATCGGGGTAGAGGCGCTTGACCTCCTTGATGAGTTCAAGGCCATTCATGCCCGGCATGCGAAGGTCGGAGACAACCACATCCACCGGGGTTCTGCCGAGCAGGTCGAGCGCTTCATGGGGACTTTCCATGAAGTGTTTCTGGTAGCGCTCCCTTCTCAGAAAACGCTGGAGCGACTGGAGGATGTCCGACTCGTCATCGACAAAAAGGATGGAGATGTCTTCGCGGTTTTTCATGATGGTTGATTCGATGCTTCGGCAATCTTCAGAGGGAGCCGGATGGTGAAAATCGAGCCTCCCTCCGGCGGGCAGGAGACCGAAAGGTTTCCGCCATGTTTGTTGCTGATGATGTCGTAGGAAATGCTCAGGCCGAGTCCGGTGCCTTTGCCCGGCTCCTTGGTGGTAAAAAACGGTTCAAATATGCGGTTCCTGATCTCCGCCGGTATGCCCGGGCCGTCATCGGTGATGGTGCACCAGACCGAATCCTCATCGGCGCCGGTGGCGATGAGGATTTTTCCTTTCTGCTGGCGGTGCTGCGAGGCGATGGCATGGGCGCAGTTGACGATCAGGTTCAGGAAGACCTGGTTGATCTGTTCCGGGTTGCAGGGCGCCGCCGGAAGGTCGCCCAGGCGGGTTTGCACCTCGGCGTAGTAGCGGTACTCGTTCTGCGCGATGACCAGCGTGTCGCGGATGCCCTGATTGAGGTCGAACGGCACCCGCTGGTCGAGGGCGTGCCGGAACGAGAAGTTCCTCATGCTGCTCAGAATGGTGCTGACCCGTTCAAACCCCCGTTTTGACTCGTCGAACAGGACCGGCAGTTCATCGAGCAGGCTGTCCACATCGAGCTCCTGCTCCAGCGACCTGAGCTTTTCGATGGCCTCTTCCGGTGGCTTTTCATTGCCGATATTGCTGAAAAGCTCGCGATACCCGGCGATCAGGCGGCTCAGGTCGCTGACATCCTCCCGGAGCGTGGCGAAGTTGATCCTGACGAAATTGATGGGGTTGTTGATTTCGTGGGCAAGTCCGGCGGCAAGCTGGCCGATCGAGGCGAGCTTTTCCTGCAAGATCATCTGCTGGTGGGTCACCTCCAGCTCGCGGGTTCGTTCCTCGACGCGCTCTTCGAGCGTCTGGTTCAGTTCGAGCAGCTTCTGCTCATTTTTCTTCCGGTCGGTGATGTCGAGCACAAGCCCGCGGATGCCGATCGGGACGTTGCGCCGGATAATCGGCTCGCTGTAGATGAGGATGGGGAACACGGAGCCATCACTCTTTATGGCCGAATACTCGTGATTGGTGAAGCTGAGCCCCTGCATTCGGGCGTACATGTTCTCGGCCACTCGCTGCCGCTCTTCAGGGGCAAAGAGCCTGAGGGCGTCGAACCCCTCTTCAATATCCTGCCTGGTGTAGCCGAACAGTTCAAGTCCGGCCTTGTTGGAAAAGATGATGTTGCCTTTCAGGTCGATCTCGAACACCGGCTGAAAAAGCAGGTCGGCCAGCTCCTGAAAGCTCTGTTCGCTTTCGGCCAGCGCCTGCTGCTCCTGTTTGCGCCGGGTGATGTCCTGCTTGATGCTGAGGAAATGGGATATTTCCGAGTCCGGCCCCATGATGGGGCAGATGATGCAGTATTCGGTGTAGAGCTCACCGTTTTTTTTCCGGTTGACGATCTCGCCCTGCCAGATGTTGCCCGCGGTGATGGTCTCCCAGAGCTTGCGGTAAAACGGCTTTGTTTGCGTTTCCGACTTCAGGATGTTCACGTTATGGCCTTTCGCCTCGGCCTCCGAGTATCCCGACAGGGCGGTGAAGCCGGGATTGGTGTATTCGATGATGCCCTGATCGCTGGTAATGACGATGCCCAGCGGAAGCTGGGTGATGGCTGCCGAAAAGAGCGTCAGCTTGCGCCGTAACTCGAACTCGGTCAGGGCATTCCTGATCATGATTCCGAGCCGGTTCCCGTTTATCGGCTTGAGCAGGTAAGCGTAGGCGCCGTAATTCATCGAGAAGACGGCCTGCTCAATATCGGCCGATCCTGAAATGATGATGACCGGGACGGCAAGATTGTGCTCTTTCAGGTAGGTGAGCACTTTCAGGCCGCTGTTTCCCGGTTCGGAGATATCGAGCAGCATCAGGTCGATCATGCAGGTGCTGAACAGCTCGATACAGGCCTCATCGCTTTCGGCCGTCAGGGAGATGTAGCCTAGTTGTTCAACGGTGGTGACCGTGATCTGCTGAGAGACAGGGTCGTTATCGACGACAAGGATTGTCGTGAAACGCTCAGGATGGTACGGCGCGTTTTCCATACTTTCCTGGCTGGCAGTCATGACAATCTGGTCTTGGGGGAACACTGGTGAAGGGTGCTTGAGCGTGCCTGATGGCGGTTTGTTAGTGCAAGCCGTGATGGCGTAATTATGCAAAAAAGGAAGAGCCTTGGGCAGAGAAGTCTTCGGGTTCGCCTGGCCAGCTTTTCAGGCGGCCGGGCTGATGGATTTCCTGCTAAAGGGATGCCCTTGTGTTTCAGGGCGCTAAGGCCTGATCGCCTGCTGATGTTACGGGCCAAGCCAACGATGGCGGGGTGAAAGAGGCAGATTGTGCAAAAAAGCTTCGCTGCCTTCAAACCCAGCGGTTTGAGCTCAGAGGAGTCTTCACCTGCTGTTGAACTCTTCCACGTTTCGTCTCTTCATGGCATTATCAGTGCGCTGTCCGGTTTGAACGCAAAAGAGCAAAGAAGGTATGCCAGACCGGGCGCAATGCCATTACCATGAGTACCCGGGCTTATTTTGGTATATCGTCAAATATTACTTTAAAATATAATCGAATCCAAAAGGAATTTTGTGATGCGGCCTCCTCTTTCTTGTTTTATAAAATGGTTTTATGGCGGTCACAAATGAACAGAATTATATAAAATTCCTATTCAGTTAGTTTGGTGAGAGTGCCTTTGTATATATGCTGGTGACGGGGTGCAGAAGGGTTATGGTGTGACATGGTTGCGCTCTGCTTCTCTGTTTCTGAAGGCAAGTTTCGAGGCCTTATGGATTTTTTCTAAATTCAGGCCGCATGGTGAAGGTTGCCGGGAGGTTTCAGCCCTTCCGGTTCTTGTGATGGTCTCAGAGGCCGTTCACGCCCGCCCTTGCGAACGATGCCGTTTTACTGATCGTGTTAAACCCGTGTGCTCATGCTGTCTCTAAAAAACTTGCGCAGTCCGTTTCTCCTTTTTTTCCTTGCTCTTGCAGCCTCGTTTTTTGCATGCGGCGAGTTGTATGCCGCCGCGCCCTCAGCGGTTGCGCATACGGCGGATGCGCATGATGAACTCCCTCCGCTCTGGCTTGTTGCGCCTTTCGTGATACTGCTGCTGATGATCGCCACCGGTCCGCTGTTCTACCACCGGTTCTGGGAGCGGCACTATCCCAAGGTGGCCATTGCTCTGGCTCTTGCCGTCGCCGTCTGGTACGGGCTGTTCATCGGCCACGGAACCCACGCGCTCAGCCATGCCTTGCAGGAGTACATCTCCTTCATCGCGCTTGTCGGCTCCCTGTTCGTCGTTTCGGGTGGCATTCTCATCAGCATCGACCGGCCGGGCTCCCCGGTGACCAACCTGATGATTCTGACCTTTGGCGAAATCATCTCCAATTTCATCGGCACCACGGGCGCTTCCATGCTGCTGATTCGCCCCTATCTGCGCATCAACGAAGGGCGGCTCAAGCCGTTTCACATTGTCTTTTTCATCTTCATCGTCAGCAATATCGGCGGCGCGCTCACGCCCATCGGCGATCCGCCGCTGTTTCTCGGTTTTCTGAAAGGGGTTCCCTTTTTCTGGGTGATTTCCAAGGTGTTCCTGCCCTGGCTGGTTACCATCGCCGGGCTGCTGACGCTCTTTTTCATTCTCGATTCGAGGGTGAAGGAGAGCGCGACGAAGATCGAGCGCCCGTCGGGCGGCATCAGCGTGACCGGCAGGCGGAACTTCGGTTTCCTGGCGATCATCATCCTTTCAGTCTTTCTCGATCCGGCTGTTATCCCCGGCTTTCCGAGTCTTCAGCAGCTCTACGGCGTGCCGTTCGGGATTCGCGAACTGATCATGCTTGGGGTGTCGATCGCGGCATACAAGGGCGCAAACCAGAAAGCGCTGGCGGGCAACGAGTTCAACTTCGAGCCGATCAAGGAGGTCGCCTTTCTGTTCATCGGCATCTTCATGACCATGATTCCCGCGCTCGAGCTGATCGAGAGCTATGCGGCCACCCATGCCGAAGAGCTTTCGCTGACGAGGATTTACTGGATGACCGGCCTTCTGTCGGGCGTGCTCGACAATGCGCCGACCTACCTGAACTTTCTGGCCGGTGCGATGGGCAAGTTCGGCCTCGATATCGGCTCGGTGAGCGATGTGAAACTTTTTGCGGCCGGAGCCGATTCGCCGATAGATGGGGATATGGCCTCCGATCTCTACCTGATGGCGATCTCCGTCGCATCGGTCTTTTTCGGGGCGATGACCTACCTGGGCAATGCCCCGAACTTCATGATCAAGAATATCGCCGCGCAGACGGAGGCCGAGGTTCCCAATTTCATCGAGTATGTTTACAAATATTCGATTCCGGTTCTGCTGCCGCTCTTTATCCTTGTGTGGCTGCTTTTCTTCAATCACTGAGCTGATTTCATTCAATCGAACGAGCCATGAAAAGTTTCAACGCTGCCGCAAGAAATGGAGAAACGGGTTTTGCCATCGGTAACTCGGTGTTTGTGCCGTTTCATTGCGACATCATCAGCATCTGGATCGGCAAGGAGATGTCGCTCCTCTCGGCGCCTGACCTGATTACCGATCTTGCCGACACCGAGACCATCGGCATCAGGGAGGGGGCGTCGTTCACCAATCTGGTGTTCAGGAAGTGGGGGGATCTGTCCAAAGAGCTGGGCAATCACAAAGGACATATCATCCTGCATGCCGTCGAAAAGGGGGAGGATATTTTCAAAAGTGAAAATCGCCACTACATCAGGATGGGCTTTCACGATCACGACAGGGAGCTTTTTATCAAGATCGTCAACGATCCGTTCGATTTGTGAGGGGCCGCGAACGCTGCTCATTGCCCGTTCTTTCCTGCCTGACCGTCGTTCCGCCGGAAAGAATTGCCGATTCGGGGCAATCCTGAAAAGTGTCGTGCGCGCTCCAGGCTTACGGCGGATGGATGGCGGAACCTGGAGCGTGCACGGAGTTCGCGAGGAGTTGAAGCACCACCAAACCAGGCAATCGAAGCGCGAAACAGGTTTTTCGAGGAGCCCTTCGATTGACTTATCACTGTTCCGGCCATGCTTGTCAAATCGCTGCTGAGAAATCTCAATTTGTGGCAGGATGCCGAGGCGTTCGATGCTGTGCACAAGGCGGTCGAGTCCGATATCGTCTTTACCGGGGCTCGGCTGTGGGTGCTGGTTTCGGCCATCATTCTCGCCTCTGTCGGGCTGAACATGAACTCCCCCGCGGTGATTATCGGCGCGATGCTGATCTCCCCGCTTCTGGGGCCGATCAACGGCATCGGCTACAGCCTGGCGACCTACGATTTTCCGCTGCTGCGCCGCTCGTTCAAAAACTTCAGCTTCGCGGTGGCTTCAAGCCTTGTGGCTTCGACGCTCTATTTCGCTATCAGCCCGGTCTCCAGCGCCCATTCCGAGCTTTTGGCCCGCACCAGCCCCACCATCTACGACGTGCTGATTGCCCTTTTCGGCGGACTTGCCGGAGCGATTGCCCTGACGACCAAACTCAAGGGCAACGTGGTGCCGGGCGTGGCGATCGCCACGGCGCTCATGCCTCCGCTCTGCACGGCGGGCTACGGGCTGGCCACCGGCCACTTCAAATTCTTTTTCGGCGCACTCTACCTGTTCGCCATTAACAGCGTCTTCATCGGGCTGGCCAACGTGGGCTTTGCGCGGGTGATGCGGATTCCGCTGCGAAGCACCCTTGACGAGGAGAAGAAAGCCGGCATCAACCGCCTCATTACGGCCGTCACGCTTGTCATGCTCATTCCGAGCGTCTATTTCGGTTACGTGCTTGTGCAGAAGGAGCGTTTCATCGAGGCTTCGAGCCGGTTCGTCCGGAGCGTCAGCCTGTTCCGCGGCGACTACCTTTTGCGCTACGACGTCAATGCCGACAAGCGCTCGATTGTGCTGGTCTATGGCGGCCAGCCGCTGAGCGCGGACGACAAGGGTGCGCTGAAACAGCGGGCGGAGGAGTTTGGACTTGAAAACGTCAGCCTGACCTTCGAGCAGGGGCTGGTTATTGGCAACGGCAACGAGCTTCAGGAAAGGCTGACGCAGATGCAGGAGGCCGACCGGCTGAAACTGGAAATCGCCCGCCTGAACGCGGCGCTGCAACGGAACACCCGCCAGCAGGACAGCCTTCGCCAGGTGAGCTTTTCAGGCCTGAAGCTCCTCGGCGAGGTCAAGCCGCTGTTTCCGCAGATCACGGGCTGCCTGTATGCCGAACCCTGGCTCTTCAGCGACAGCACCGGCACGACGCCCATGCGGCAGACCTACGTGCTCTTCACGGCGAGCAGCCCGCTCACCGTCCCCGACCGCGCCAAGCTGGAGCAGTGGCTCAAAGCCCGCCTCCAGAACGACACGCTCCGCGTCGTATTCGAGGAGAACGAGGGGCGGTGAGGGCCGCTTGCTGATGCTTCCGGAAGGGGAAGATTTTGGCCTGAAATGCTGATGTGGGCTATGCCGCGTTTTCTTACTCCGGCAACAAAAAATCGCAATCTTCCCTAAAAGACGAGATTGGGCTAAAGCCCTGATCTATTTTCGGTTATCCATAAACCCCCGGACTGAAGTCCGGGGCAATTGTTAAGAGTTTTAATCGCCGGAGCAATAAACGCAGGGCAGCCCCCTGTGGATCAGCCGGCTGCAACCATCCGGGCATAGGTGATGGCCTTGTGGACGAGATTGTTCCGGGCGGCGGCCTCTTGCTCCGTCTTCGCTCTGACCAAAGTTCGGAACTCATCCGCCGTCGGTTCCCCGATCGGTTATCCGCTCTTGCCGCACCGGCTGTTTTCAGATAGCCGCCAGCTTCGGGCTATGGCTTTTCGGCATAGGAAAGGATATAGTCCAAGCCGGCGTAAACGCTGTCTGCGGAGCGGTTGAGTGTCAGTTCCGCCATAATCTTTGCAAGCGGATGCATCTTGCCGACAAATTTCCGGTTTTTTGACAGATACTCATGGAGCGGTGCATAGACGTCGTCGCGTATCGAGGTGATGTCGATATGAACAAATCCGGCTTTCGAGAGCTTGTGACGGTAGGATGGGATTAAGTAATAGTTTTCCTGCGGAATATTGAATTTTCCTGCCACAAGGTTCCAGGAAAGCCATTGCTCCATTCGCCTGAAGAGGTTGTCGGAGTTTTCTGTCGGCACAATGTCCGCCGTCACCAGCCTTCCGCCTGGGCGCAAAACGCGGAGCGCTTCCCTGAAAAAATCCTCTCGGGTTCTGTAGTGGAAGGCGCTTTCCACGGAAACCACCAGATCGACGGATTCATTCTCAATGAGCATCTCTGTTGCCGAGCCTTCCCTCAAATCGACTGATTTTTCAAGCCCCGCATCGGCAACGTTCTTCCGGGCGCGTTCAACCTGTGATTTCGTAATGTTCAGCCCGATGATTTTTCCGGGGTTCATGTTCCTCGCCCAGAGGATGTCCTGATCGCCGAAACCGTATCCGCAATCCAGGACGGTATCGCCCGGGCCCATGCCGCCTCTTTTGGCCACCAGAAGCGGAAGCGCTTCACTGGCTTCATCAATGGTGTTCGCCTCTCGCCAGTAGCCAAGATTCAGATAGAGCGCATGTTCGGTAAGAGAGGATGTGCCGATCAAGTCATAGACTTCTGTTGTCTTCAACCCGTGGAATGGATTGAAAAGCCAATTGAGATATCCGAAAAAAGAATCTGTCGCGTTGTCTGGCATGGTGATGACTGGTTTTTCGCTGAACTCGCCCGAAACCTGTTCACCCTCCGTCGATGAGCTTCCCGGCCTCTGACTGCGCCCGGATGGTCGGGGGCGGCCGGTTGTTTTCGATCAGAGCGAAGGGCGGTTTCCACGAATAATAGTCAATTTCACAAGAAACCGTACCTCAATCAATTCTGCTGGAGCTGCAAGACGAAAAGGGGCGAGCGGAAGGCAACGGTCAAGCTTTTCTTGTGAGTCGGCTCAATGAAACAGCCCCACGAGCGTGGAAAAGTGAACGAAATAGACGCTAAAAAAGAAGAGAAACAGCTCTGCGTGTGCGGGAAAGAGTGCGTCAAGATTGCGCTTTTTCCGATCCGGTCGTGAAACATTCTCACTTGAATTCATCGATCCTGGAAGAAATGCCAATCATAGCTCCTCCACTTGACCTGCAAAACCAATTCGCCAATATTGTCGAAAAGGTCGAAAGCATCAAATCCCGCTACCAGCAAAGCCTGACAGATCTTGAAACGCTCTACAGCGCGTTGAGCCAGAAAGCCTTCAAAGGCGAACTCGATTTGTCGAGCGTGCTGGTGCCGCAAGATGACGCCTGAATAATCAGGAGCCAAACGCCGAAAGCTGATCTATGGAGCCATGTCATGAAACCCGTCCCCACGTTCCATAATCCGCTTTAATTCGCCAGCTTTCAATCACCGCTGTACAGCCTGTATCTCGGCATCATTGAGTTTGGCGTAGATGATCAGAGAATCATCGGCTGTCGTGTTTTTTAGCGAAGTCTTCATGGATTCGATACGGATGTCGCATTATTTGTCTTATCGCAGCGCAATTGTCGCAAAAGACAGCTTAATCGAATTCCTGAAGAATGGCAAGGCGCTGGACAACATCTTCGTCGAAAGACTTTGGCGGAACGCCTCAATCAGTCGCCAGGATATAAAAGCCGGGACGAGGTATATGAAAGCGCAACTGGTTGCGGTGTATGCATCGTCAACAAGTTCTCTCAAAAGCCCCCCTGATGGGTCGTCAGAAGTTACACCGCAGCATCAATCAGCTCCATGAGCAACGGCAGGTTACCAGCTTAAACTCGACCCGGTTTTGTCTGATGGCTGGGGTCCACTTCACTCATTGAGCAAGCAATTGCTGGATAATGCGATTCAAATCTTTTAACGAGAAGGGTTTTTGTATAAAATGGCATTTCGGAGGCAATTGGACAATCTGCTTGATAATGTTATTACTGTAGCCAGAAATGAACAGGGTTTGAATTGATGGAAAACGCGATTGTAATGCTTCGGCAAGCTGTTTTCCATTCATTTCAGGCATAACTACATCTGTAATGAGCAGATCAATATCTCCGGAATGCTGCATTGCCATTTCAAGAGCTTGAAGAGGACTGCCAGTAAGTAGAACCGTGTATTCTTTTCTGCGAATCAATTGTTGAATAAGAATGCGGATATTTTCGTCATCCTCAACCAGCAAAATGGTTTTTTGAGCAATACCGTTTGAGCCAGAATCTACCACTTGATTTCGGGAGCCGTCAAACTCGTTATCATGGATTGGTAAGAGGATTATTACTGATGTTCCTTTACCGACGTTGCTTGTCAATTTAATCGCGCCATTATGCTGTTTCACGATACCATGTATCGCAGAAAGACCTAACCCGGAGGCCATTCCAAAATCTTTGGTAGTGAAAAATGGCTCAAATATTTTTGGGAGAACCGAGGGTTCAATTCCAGTTCCGGTGTCAGTTACAAGAATCTGTGCGTAATTGCCTTCAAGTACTTCAAATTGATTTGCAAGCTTCTTGTCGAGTTGAACTGTGCAGATAGTCAAAGATAATTCTCCCCCTTCAGGCATTGCATCCTGTGAGTTGAACGCAAGGTTGATTATGATTTGCCTGAGCTTGTCAAGGTCCATTCTTACCCGAGGACATGAACCGTCATGCCTCAGATTGATGAGAATATTTTCCTTTATGGCACTGCGAAGTAATTGTTCGAACCCTACAATAGCCTGACTGAGTTCAACTTCTTTGAGGATCAGGGGGTGTGCGCCGGTGTAATCGAGTAATTGGTCAATCAGGCCGGTAGCTTTTAACGTGGATTGATAAATCTGTTGGCAGTATCCAACTGCCTCATCGTTATCCTGAAAGATTTCGCCCAAAAGCTCTGACCAACCGGAAACCGGAGTTAAGGCATTGTTCAACGTATGGGCTACACCGCCGACAATACGGTTGATAGACTCATGTTTCTGGTTTTCATACAGCTTTTTTTCAAGTTCTTGTCGAAGTTGCTGATCTTCAAGCCTTTTGCTGATGTCACGAGCAATGCCGACAATACCAGTCACCTGGTTATCCTTGTTTGTGACAAACGTCGTCATGACTTCGGTCATCACTGTAGAACCGTCCTTTCTGATCTGCTCGAATTCATCAACTCCAAACCTTGCCGTCATGTCGCCAGACTCAAGTGCATTGATACGTTGACCAACCAACATCTTGGCTTTTTCGGCAGATTGTGGTGTCAGTGCATCATAGAGGCGTTGTTGAATGACTTCATCCTGCGTGTATCCTCTCAGGAGGAGCACTGATGGTGAAGCATAGGTGTAGTGGTCCGAGAGGAAATCGTAAGCCCAGAGTACGTCACCAGAGTTTTCCACAATGAGCTCATATAATGAAACCCTTTCGGAGCAATTTTGTCGCCTAGATTGCTGTGTCATGAAACGGGCATTTGATTATTTATTGGGGAATACATTTTCACGTCATGCGGAAGTCAGTGGTAGCATTGGGGTTGCTTTTAGCCCTTTTGAGTAATAAATATTAATAAATACGAAAATTCTTGAATAAAAGAGTTTATAATTTTGTGAAATATATTTTGATATAGTTGAGATATATATATCCTGTGGGGGCTCATCGGAGCAGGCTACTGTGTTTCAGCTTGAATTGCTTGCCAAGTCTGGTCAGGTGTTTTCCTGTGCAAGAAACGATCATCTCGAATTTACCATACGAATTTACTATACGAATTTTCCATACTCTATGTACTCTTTGGTAATTCTTGTGTTTATGAACCTGACTTTATCGTCAGGCTGAAAAACTCTCTGAATCTGGTACTTGAGATCAAAGGACGTGAGCCAGACCACACAGAAGCAAAACACTATACATGTCGTCGCTGGATAGAAGCGGTTAATAATTGGGGTAAACTCGGCAGGTGGGATTTTCTGGAATATCGTGAGCCGCAGCGGTTGGTGCAGTTTATCATGATATGGCTGTAATAATAAAGTGTTATTTGTTGCTTTGATTGAGTTATAGATTTTCAAGAAATCTGAAGTTGTGGTTTATTAATCCGGCAACAAAAAATCGCAATCTTCTCTAAAAGAAGAGATTGGGCTAAAGCCCTTATTTCTTTTTTCTTATCCATAA
>JAFGER010000095.1 GCA_016931495.1 Chlorobiaceae bacterium
AATCCTCACGTACTCCGTGTACGCTCCGGTTTCTGCGCTCCAGCCGCCTTGCACTCGGGCCGCTCATGACACTTTTTAGAGCTGCCCATAAACTGACATCCAAAAGCCGAGTAGCGAAGTAACTATGCAGGGCATTTCTGAAAATCCCCCATACCATCGTTATATTTCAAACTTAGGAGCGACCTTAACCCGACAGCAAAGGCCTCGACTCCGATTCTTCGATTTCAACCGACAGCCCCGAACCATGAACATCAGTGCACGCAACATTTTCAAGGGAACCATCTCTTCAATAGTCAGGGGCATGGTCAATGCCGAGGTAACCATCACCCTTGGCAGCGGGGCTTCGGTCGTCTCGATTATTACCATCGGCGCTGCCGAACGGCTCGGGCTCAAGGAGGGCATGGCGGCCAGCGCGATCGTCAAGGCGAGCACGATCATGCTCGGCACCAACCTGCATGACGCGAAAATGAGCGCCCGGAACATTCTCTGCGGCACCGTCACCCGCGTCATCGACGGGCCGGTAAGCTGCGAAATCGATCTTGAAATCGGCGGCGGCGACCTGCTTTCGGCGGTCATCACGCACGCCAGCGCAACGCGTCTGGGCCTGGCCGAAGGAGCCCGCGCCTGCGCCATCTTCAAGGCATCGAGCGTCATCATCGGCGTGGAGTGAAACGGCGCTTCGGCATAATAAGAACGTCTCCCATAGGACTTATACGATCTATAAGTCCTATTTTTTTACCTTGAGAAAGAGAGAAAGCCAGATCGCCCAACCTCAACGCCACCACCATGCCGCATTCAGGAAAAAAAGTCTGTTTCATGACCGGCGCTTCGGGCAAGCTCGGCGCGGAGATCGCCCTTGCCGTGGCCGGTCAGGGGTATTCGATCTTCTTCACCTGGGGCCATTCGGAACAGAAAGCCTGCGAAACCCTTGAAAAAATCCGCTGGGTCAGCCCCGAGTCGCAGATGGTGCAGTGCGACGTGTCGAAGGTCGGGGAGATCGAGAAGGCATTCGCGGCCTTCTCCAGCCACTTCGACCGGCTCGACCTGCTCATCACGAGCGCGTCGAACTTCTATCGCACCGACTTGCTCGACGTAACCGAAGCGGACTGGGACAGCCTGATCGACACCAACCTGAAAGGCACGTTCTTCACGATGCAGTCTGCCGCCCGCATCATGACCCGGCAGCCGTTCGTCTCGCGCATCATCACCATGACCGACATTTCCGCCGGCATGGTGTGGCGCAACTACGCGCCCTACACGGTCTCGAAATCGGGCATCCAGCACCTGACGAGAATCTTCGCCCGCGAGAGTGCTCCGAAAATTCTGGTGAACTCCATCGCGCCGGGCACCATCTCCGCCTATCCGGGCCGCGAGGAGGAGCCCGAAGCCGACCTGCTCGGCAAAATCCCCCTGCAGCGCTTCGGCGACCCGATGGACATCATCGAAGCGATCCGCTTCCTTATGGTGAGCGAATACATCACCGGCCAGGTCATCAACGTGGACGGCGGACGGCTGCTTTACTGACTTGCAGCCCGGCTTTTCCATCCGGCAGATCAGCCCGATCTGCCGGACGGAAGCGATCTTGCCCCACCTCGCATTCCCCTTTCTTTAATTTTTCTATATTTACCCAACAGGAAACCCGCTCAACCAGACCCAATCGAAGCACATGGAACAGCAGATACCGGTCAACGACACGACTCAGGATCAGCCTGAAAAAAGCTCATCCACGTTCGATGAACTGCCCGAACCGCTCAGGGAAATCAGCCAGATGGCCACCGAAGCGTTCAGGGAGTTCCAGCAGAGCGACACGTACGAAAAGATTCTTGAAACCAAGGACAAGGCGCGTGACTACATCAAGGAAAATCCGGTAAACTCGTTTTTCTACGCCCTCGGCGCGGGAGCCATTCTGGGTTTCATCCTGAAAAGGAATAAATAGGGAATCCCCATCGCATTGAATCGCATGGAACAAAAACCGCAAGCAAATCGCGACAGCAAGCAGGAACGAAGCCGCAAAGGTGTGCCGGGACTGATCGAAAGCACGGTCGCCTCGACCATCGATGACATGAAGGCCATCGTCGATGCGAAGTTCGAGCTGTTCCGCATCGAAATGACCGAAAAGGTGGCTCTGGCTAGCGCCATGATCCTGCTGCTGGTGCTCCTCCTGATCGGCGCAGCCTACCTGCTGAGCTCGGTCGCGCTGCTCATCGGCGAACTGCTCGGCCACACCTGGCTCGGCTATTTCATTGTCAGCCTGGTGTTTCTCGGCACTTTCGCCTTCTTCACCAAAGTCAGGCCCGAAGCCCTGAAAACCTTTATCCATAAAATCCTTCTCACCGCCCATGACTACCGCAAATGATCCGCTCAAAAGCATCCAGTCCAGAATCGACGAACTGGAAGAGACCATCAGCGACCGGGGGGAACAGATCAGGGCGCGCGCCAATCAGCTGAAAGAGGAGCTCCAGGAGGAGCTTTCCCCGATGGAGCTCATCAGGAAACATCCGGTGGAATCGGCGGGAATATCGTTTGCGACCGGCATTGTCGCGGGCCGCATCATCAGGTCGGTCATCAGCCCGAAGAGCCGGAAGATGGCCGTTCCGGCAGCGCCCCAACCGCCCGCCGCGCAACCCGGCCGGGCTGAAAAGCCGCAACCGGCTCCCGCAGAAAGGCAAGCCGCAAAACCTTCCGTGATGGAAGCGGCGCTTGACCGCTCATCGTCGAGCGGCATGGCTATCGGCGCAATCGGCGTCGAGCTGATCCACGCCTTGAGGGATATGGCCGTCACCTGGATCAAGAGCCGCGGCGAGGCGAAGAAAGACAGTGCGTGCTGAGAAGAGGGAAAATAGGACGTAGAGGTCCTATGGGACTTATACGTCCTATACGTCCCATAGGACAAAACCCCACAGAAACCCGGAACACCCGGGCAGGCGCAGGAACCTGCGACTCTTCCCCGCTACCAGTTTGAAATCATGCGGTTGAAAAGTTCATCGACGGCCATGTCTATGGCGCTGTCGATGGCCTCCTGCTGCGCGGCGTAATTGCCCGCTGGGTAATCGGCGAAACCGACGAAGGTCTGCGAAAAGAGCTTCTCGCGCCTGACAGCGTCATCGAAATCGGCCTTCAGCACAATCGTGATCCGGTTGGTGACCGCCCGTTCCGATGAACCGCCCAGCTGGCTCGGCTCGTCGGCGTAGGAGAGGATGAGTCCCTTCAGCACGGCATCGGCTCGGGACGGATCGGGCTCGATGACAAGATCGCTCTGCCCTTCGATTCTGCTGACCAGACGCCGCGTGCTCCGCTCCCTGAACTCGGCGATACCGGCCTGCGATGCATCATCGAAGAGCGGCACGGCCACCGTCCGCAGGTGCGCCGGAAGCGACGCGCCCGTAAAGCTGTAACAGCCTTGAAGCATGACGGCCAACAGTCCGAAAAGAAGCAACAGGGTTCCGGTTCGCTTGCGCATGGCGTTCATGGTCAATAAAGTTGTCGGTCGATCCTTCCTGTCAGTTTACGAAACGGATAGCTCAGCAGCATCATCTTCTTGCGTTTTCCGTCGAGCGCCGACAGATAAAGCCCCGTCTTTCCGTCGCTCCACGGCGATGCCATTTTCACCGCGTATCGCGCCGCCCGCTCCGGGCTTTGCGCGAAAATGTCGAGGATGATGTTGAAGGTGCTGAGCTGCTTTTGCAGTTCGGGAGTCACCTGTTCCGGATGGTTGATCTCCGTTCTGACCAGGCCCGGATGCAGCAGCATGATGGAGAGCGGCGTCCGGCGATACTCCTCGGCCATCGCGAAGGTGAAGCGGGCAATCGCCGATTTGGTCGAGCCGTAAGCGGAAATGAAGGGGGTGTTCGAGCCTTTGTCGGTGCCCGATCCGGCCATGTTGATGATCTTGCCGGGCCTGCCGGACGACAGGAAATAGCGCGCGGCGGCGCGGCTGCCGTGGTAGGTTCCCTTGAGGTTGATGTCGATCACGCGGCTCCAAGCCTCAGGGTCGCTGTCGCAAACGCTGGTGAAGGGGTCGGAAATTCCGGCATTGTTGACGAAGCAGTCGATGGCGCCGAACCGCCCGGCCGAAGCCTGCACCAGCTCCTCGACCGCCGCGTACGACGAGACGTCGCAGGCATGACCCCAGGCCGACCCTTCTGGAAACTCGCGCAAGGCAGCATCGACGTTGGCCTGGCGGCTGGAGGTGATGACCACTTTGGCTCCCTCCCGGACGAACGCATGGGCGATGGCCCGGCCAATCCCCCTGGTCGAGCCGGTGATGATGGCGACCCTGTTTTCGAGCTGTTTCATCTCAACATGACGGTTTCAGCAACTGCCGGAGTTCCGGCATCGCGCCGAATCGGCTCACTCTTTTCTGGCGGCCTGATCGATCATCGCCTTGAGCTCCGGATGGTCTTTGGCGTAGGCTTCAAGCTCAATGCCCTGCTCGATCGCCTCCCAGGCCTGCCGGATGCTCTTCGCGCCGGCTTTCGGCCCCATCGGATGGCCGAAGATGCCGCGCCCCGGCACGAAGCCGAAGTCAACGCTGCCGACCTTGTCGTACACGGTCTGGAGCGTCAGGGCAGAATCGCTGCCGCCCGGAACGGGCAGGCTCGGCTTGATGTGCCCCATCGGCCTGGTGCACTCCATGACGTTTTCGAGCACCTCCTCCTCGGGGGTCATCATGCGTCCGCCGAAGCCGGGCATGATGATGGCGTCCAGCCCGGCAAGGCGTTGCAGCTTGGTCATCACCTTCGAGTGGATGCCATACTTTTCCATCCGGCTGAAGGCGGCGATGAAGGGAAAATGGCCGATGAGCGGCACCTGGGTGTAGTCGCTGAGCATCCTCACGGCGCTCAGGCCAACCGGCAGGGCATTGATGAGCAGCGCGTTGGCGCCGTTGCGCACGGCCACGTCGTGCTTTTCGATCAGGCTGTCAACTTCGTCGGTGATGTTGGCGAGGTAAATCTTGGGTTCGCCGGTCTCGGCTTCGGCCTTGCGCCGCGCCTTGCCGAGAAAGGCCGCGCGATCCGCGATGGACGACCAGGTCACGTCGGCCAGCATCTCGTCATCCTTGGCGATGTCGAGACCGCCAAGCCAGCTCTGGTAGGCGATTTCCGAAAACTCTTCGGGACTCAGGCCGATGTTGGGCTTGACGACACCGAAGAAGATCGGGCGGTTGTGCGCGTTGAGCGCGTTACGCAGCCCTTCGATACCGAATTTGGGCCCGGCGAAATCGGCCAGAAAGGTGTCGGGAAACTGAATATCCATCAGCTTCACCACCGGCACGCCCGGCGTGAAGAAGGTGCCTTCCCCGCACACCGCGGTCAGGAGATTGGGCAGCTTCGGGCCAAAGTTGCAGTGCGGATGGGCAATCGTGACCCGGCAGGCGTGAATCTTGCCGGACTCCGAATGCTTGACCGGATAGCTGAGCCGCTCAAGCTCGCCAAGCACGTCGAGTCCGATCACCTTGGCGGCATGCACCGGGCGGAAGTCTTCATCGACATCGACCCGCTTCCACTGGGCAGTTGACTGCTCGCTGCAGAAATGGGCAAGCGCCGTCTCGATCTCGCCTACGGTTTCAAGGTAGTAGTCGAGAACAAGGTATTGCTCCATGTCGAGCGATTCCCTTGAAGCAAAAAAACCTTTGACGTCTTCAGCATTCATAATTCGATTCGATCAGCCGCTGCAAGTTATAAAAAGGCGGGAGGCGGTGTTCGCTCCACCTCCCGTTTGACGGTAAAGACGGCGGTCATGGTTCCGCCGCGATCCTTACTTTTCGGCCACGAGCGTATTGAAGTACTCGTAAGCCTCGTTCGGGTTGTACCCCTCGTGCACGATCTTGTTGACGGCGAGCATCATCTCCTCCGGATTGTCGCTCTGGAAGATGTTGCGGCCCATATCGACGCCAGCCGCGCCCTCCTGGATGGCGTTGTAGGACATCGTGAGCGCGTCGAGCTCGGGGAGCTTCTTGCCGCCAGCCATGACGATCGGCACCGGGCAGGAGGCCACGACGGTCTCGAAATCTTCCGGCACGTAGTAGGTCTTGACGAGCTGCGCGCCAAGTTCAGCGCAGATGCGGGTGGCGAGGCGGAAGTATTTGGCGTCGCGCACCATGTCCTTGCCGACGGCGGTCACGGCCATCGTCGGGATGCCGTAGCGCAGGCCCATGTCAACGAGCTTGGTCATGTTGTGGATCGAGCGGGTCTCGTACTCGCCGCCGATGAAGACCTGAAGCGTGATGCAGGCCACGTTCATGCGGATGGCGTCCTCGATGTCAACGGCCAGCTCCTCGTCCGAAAGCTCCTTGAGGATGCTCGG
>JAFGER010000096.1 GCA_016931495.1 Chlorobiaceae bacterium
CCGGAGCGTACACGGAGTACGTGAGGATTTCGAGCACCACCCAAGCGCCGACAATCGTGACGCGCAATAAGTTTTTAGAGGTGCCCTTTAGTCTATTCCGAAGATCGACAACTTCGTTGGGTGATGTTCGAAATTTGTCCCCGGCTTAAAAGCCGGGGCAAAATAAATGGAAGAGTTCTGAATGTCTGAAGGGTTTAAACCCTTCTGAAGAACACCGGTTTCTGTGCGTCAGCCGCCTTGTTTTCGATCTTCTCACGACAATAATATTCAGAGGCATCCAGCTTTTTCAGACCGGTCCGAAAACGAATTCATCAATGACCAGACTCCTTGAACTCAGAGACCTTTCGTTCAGCTACGACAAAGGCTCTCCGCCGGTTTTCGAGCGCCTGTCGCTCGACGTGAGCGCGGGGGAGTTCATCGTCATCAAAGGGCCGTCGGGCAGCGGCAAGTCAACGCTGTTGCGCCTCATCTGCCGCCTGAACACGCCGCGCTCCGGCTCGATCCTCTTCCGGGGGCGCAACACGTCGGAGATTCCGCCGCCGGAACTGCGCTCGAAAGTAACCTACGTGCCGCAGATTCCGCAGATGATCGACGGCACGATCCGCGACAATCTGCTGCTGTCGTTCACCTTCGCGCAGGGATCGCAGAAAAAAGCGCCGGACGATTCGACGCTCGAACGGATGCTCGATGCCTTCTACCTGCAGGGCGTCACGCTTGGTCAGTCGGCGAGCAAGCTGTCGGTCGGCCAGAAGCAGCGCCTGTCGCTCATGCGTGCCATTCTGAACGAGCCGGATGCGCTGCTGCTCGACGAACCGACCTCGGCGCTCGACGCCGAAAGCGCCGCGATGGTCTTCTCGATCATCGAGCGGCTCAACACCGAAGAGGGCAAAACGGTGCTCATCGTCACGCACAGCGACTACCAGCCCGCCGTTCCGCGGGCGCGAAGCTGCATTTTCCGCAACGGAAACCTTGAATGCGCATGAACCCGATCATCGAAATTTCGATTCCGCAGCTCCTGCTGGCGCTGCTGTTCATCCTGGTCGCGCAGCTCACCTCGTTCGTCCAGAAGCTCGGCCTGAACAGGGATATTACCATCGGCACCGTCCGCACGGTTTCGCAGCTCTTTCTGATGGGCTACGCGCTGACCTTCATCTTCGGAGCGCAGAACCTCTGGCTGACGCTCGGCATTTTTGTCGTGATGGTCTTTTCGGCGGTGTTCATCGTGCGTGGGCGGGTGAAGGAGAAGCAGATTCCCTACGAAGTGCCGACCTTCCTGACGATGCTGTCGAGTTACTTCCTCACGGCGCTCTTCGTCTCGTGGCTGGTGATCGGCGTCGAACCGTGGTGGGAGCCGCGCTACTTCATTCCGACGGCGGGCATGGTGATCGGCAACTCGATGTCGGCGCTGGCCATCTCCATTGAGCGCCTCTTTTCGCAGATGCGCCAGCAGCGCGAGCTGGTCGAAATGAAGCTCTGCCTTGGCGCGAACTACAAGGAGGCCAGCCGCGACCTTTTCAAGGGGGCGGTCAAGGCGGGCATGATTCCCTCGATCAATGCCATGATGGGCGTCGGCCTCGTCTTCATCCCCGGCATGATGTCGGGCCAGATCCTCGCCGGAGCCGACCCGCTCATCGCCATCCGCTACCAGATCGTCGTCATGTTCATGCTCGTCGGTTCGACGGCCATGAGCACGATCATCGTCATGCACATCATCCGCCGCCGCTGCTTCGGCAAAAGCGAAGAGCTGGTGGTGTCGGCGGAGTGAGGGGATGGGGGATGATAGAGCGCATGATGATTATAACATCTGTTCCGCAAGTCGCTCGTTCGATTTTTTACTTTTTTTTACCTTTTTTTCTTAGAGTTGGATGAGATTAATTTTATTGGACTAAGTCATGCGTGAATTATTGGAAAAATTTGATCTGTTAGAAATAAACGGATATAAATTCTTTACCCCATTGAACGGGGGGATGATGTCGCATTCTGCTATCTATGAAAAAAATGGAAACAAAGCTGTTGTTAAGTTTTTACTGTTCCCTCGAAATGATAAAGAAGTGAAAAGATTTGAGGATGAAGTAAAAAATATTAATAGAGTGAGAACGCCGGAGAGTTATTCTGTTAAGCTACTTTCTGACTTAATACGACACCCACAATTTCCCATATACTATTTTGTTTCAGAATATTACAATGGTTCTACGTTGTCCGAATACCTAGAAAAACGACTCCCATTGTCTATTGAAAAATCAATTAATATATTAAGATGTTGCGCAATTGTACTTGGTGATGTAAATCCTTTAGGCGTGATACATAGAGATTTTCATGCTGGCAATATTATTATTTTGAGTGAGGAGGAAATAGCCGAAGGAGATCCCGGTATTCGGCTAATAGATTTTGGATTATCTGAGGATTATATATATCGATTATTTTATAGCGAATTAAGTGAAGAGCCGCTACGTCATTATGGTGCTATTTCTTCATGGTCTCCTGAATATCTAAACGATCCAAAAGGAATATCAACATCACATGATATATGGGCATTAGGTAATTTGTTTTTCCGAATAGTGACAGGGAAATGGGCATTTCAATCCGATTCTTTTGGCGAATATTATCAGAAAGTCTCTGATGGCGCTTATGATCAAAAGCTACTAGATGAGGTTACTAGTGAGCGTTTTGTAAAACATTTGGTTCGCAGAATATTTGATATAGATGGTGAAACAAGGATTAAACAGGGTTCAATTGTGCATATGTGCGAAGATTACATTAATGGAACTATTGCAAAACTTGTAAATGATAAAAATTTGGAAGAGTTATATTATCAATATGATGGTAATATTGGAATGTGTCTACATTGTCATGAAATAGTTCATCCTAATGGAGTGATATGCCCAAAGTGTGGGTATAAAGATGATGAATTCTTGCCAATATGAAAGAGTTCTATTTTCAATCCACCGCCTTATCTCCGCGAGGCGGCGGATAATCGAAATCAAACGCGAATCTTACTTCTTCATTCATTCTGCCGTCTTAGCCTTCACCTCTTGCGGCTTCGACAGCAAGACAATCCCAATCCCCACGGCTATCATCATAAAGCACAGTACCTGGCCCATCGAGAAGTCGAGGAACACGAAGCCGAGCTGGGCGTCGGGTTCGCGGAAGAATTCGATGAAGAAGCGCACTGTGCCATAGCCGATGAGGTAGAGGCCGAAGAGGAAGCCGGGCCAAGGGACTTTTTTGTGGATAGTCAAGATGATGACGAAGAGCACGATGCCCTCGAAAAATGCTTCATAAAGCTGGGACGGGTGGCGCAGTTCCACGGTCGGAGCGTCGGGGAAGTACATGCCGATGGCCGAGGTGGTAACGCGGCCGTAGAGTTCGCCGTTGATGAAGTTGCCGAGCCGTCCGAAGGTGTAGCCGAGCGCCGGAGCGGGGATGAAGTGGTCGAAGGCCCGTTAAAAATCCACCTTTTACTCAGGGGTCAACAGTGCTGGAGAAGGCAAAACCGATCGACCTGGTCATTGTGTGGGGGTAAGGCGCCTGATAACTTTTCTTTTTTCAAGCTGATAATCGAAAAGTCCTTAAAATCTTTCATCCTGAAGTGTGTAAAAAACAAGATGAATAAATAGCGTAATATCTGTTTTATTTTGATAGAGGCTTGTGTTTAAATCATGCTGATTTTATAACTTTATAGAAATAAAGAACCGCTTTTGGTTGCCCGTTCTTCTGTTGCGGGAATTATGAGAAATCAGGCTGCCAACTGCGTGAACAGAAAGTGGGCATATTTTCAGAAGTGAATGGTATGCTCTCCGCAAACTCTGGAAAGTTCAGCGTTACGAGGCGCTTTTCACCAGCAACGAGACAGTTTCGATGAAAAATACTTGCCTTAACCTATTGAAATAGAAGGATTTACTATTTCAGCCCATCAGGCTTCGCAAGCAAACAGGTTCCGGCTTGATTTCCGGTTTTCTTGTCCTGATGTTCTCTTTTGGTTTAATCGTTTGTTATAACGTCAGTTAACGACGATTTCAATCTCAAACAAAGGAGGTTTATCATGAAGTTTGCCAGTAAATGCGGACTCATCATTGCTCTGCTGAGCATGTCAGCAAGCACGGTGTGGGGCGCCGATGCGGCGAGGATTACCCAGCTTGCCAGCAAGGTGCATACCGATCTGAATCAACTGGTCAAGGTCAGAAAGGTTCAGTTGCCTGTTGCGGTCAGAGAGCAGAAGGCATTTCTTCTCACTCAGCCCGAGGTGCAGGAGGTTCAGGAGCTGAAGGGCAGCAACCTCATGGTGCGCTTCAAGGATGGCAAGCAACTGCTGATGCTTCTCGGCGAAGACCGTCTTGGTTCCGCCGAACAGATGGTGCCCATGCAGGTGCAGCCGAAAGTGTTGAAGCCCGTGGAGCAGCAACTCAAGCCGATCACGAAAATTGATCGCCCGATTTTCAGGCTTTCACCCTGCGCTCCGAAGAGCAACAAGGCCCTGATTTTCGATTGCCTTGAAGATGATTACAATGTGGTGTCGCCGAAGATCTGGCAACAGGTCAAGTCGGATCTGGAGTCGCTCGGCTACAGCGTGACGACCAAGCTGAACAATTCCGCCAACCTGGCCAATGCCGCCCTGATCGACGATGGTGAGTACGGCGTTGTGGTGCTTCGCGGCCACGGTGGCGATCTGGGTGGGGATTTCGGCTTCCTGGTTCGCCCCTGGTTCACCAGCTACCCTCCGGCCAGCGGCTATACCGGCACCATTCCCGCCAGCGCCTACAACCATGCGGCAGGCGCTACGCAATTCGGCTATGTCATTACCGGATCATTCAGCTCTGCCTACTGGATCAACAAGGCGTTTCCTTCCACGATGTTCTTCCTTGAGAGCTGCCATGGCGCCGACCCTGGCGCACTGCCCGGCATGCCTACCTGGACGATCAATCATGGCGCTTCGGTATGGCTCGGCTGGAACGAGTCGGTCTCCTTCCATTGCGGCGACAATGGTACCGATCTCTTTTTCCAGAAGATGAAGGAGCAGAAAACCGTGACCGAAGCGCTTGACGCGGTTTATGCAACCGGGTGCCGTCCGCCCGAACTGGTTGCCCACCCGACCACCAAGGGGGCCTGCCAGCTTGCAGTCTGGAAAGCCGATCCCAACGAGGCCGCGGTGACCAACGCCCGCGATTTCAAGCTGCTCCGGCTGGTATCGGGCCTGGGAAGGCTCTATGCCACCATCTCGTTCTACAGTGCGCCGGCTTTTGACGAGTTCTTTTTCTACGTGGATACCACCGGCAATGCGGCTGCCGAAGTGCTGGTGCGATGCCACGGAAACAATGTCGAGGTGTACACGCAGACCCAGCCCGGGCTTTACGGCAACAAGGTCTATAGCGGAACCGCTTCCATCAGCGGCAATGATTATTCTTTCGACATTCCGTGGAACACCTCGCTCGGCTTGGCCACGACCGCTAAAATCTGGCTCTATGACATGAGCGGCAAGGACAGGCTTCCCGACAGCGGCAGCGTCACCCTGCTGAAGTAAGCGGCGGGGCACTGCATGTTCAACAAGAAAGCGGCGGAGGCGGTTACCAGGCGCCTTCGCCGCACCTTTTTACAGGAGGTGCTGTATGAAAAGATTGTTTCCGGTCTGGATCGGGCTGTTTCTGTTCACGGCTGCGGCATGTGCTTCAGAGCCGGGGCCGGGCGTTGAATACCGCTCGAACGAACCGCTTGCGCCCGAAGCCCTGGCGGAACAGGCCGAGGCGAAATATGGGGAATACCTGGCGGCCAATAATGGCGATCGGGCTGCGGCGACCGAAAAAACCGCCGCATACCTGCGAACGCTGCCAGGCGTGAAAAAGGTGACCGTTCGCGGTAGCGACAGCCTGTTCGTCATTATGGAAGATGGCAGGGAGCTGCTGGTTCTGCTGGGCAAGAATCGCCTCTGAAGGCCGGAGGCCACTCGCTTTTTCCAGTCTGAAACGGTTGCGTGACCGGCCTCATTTGCATGGAGCGACGGACGCCTCCGTAGCATTGTGCCGATCCGTCACGCTCATTTGCCCAAAAACGTGACGGATTGGCTATCACGATGATTGTTTATTTCCTGTTTCCCGTCGCGACAGCCTTTGCCGTTCGCTGCTTTGCCCACACGAGAATTCCGGCTCCCGCAGCAATCATCAGAAAGCACAGCACCTGACCCATCGAGAAATTGAGGAACACGAAGCCGAGCTGGGCATCCGGCTCGCGGAAGAATTCGATGAAGAAGCGCACTGTTCCGTAGCCGATGAGGTAGAGGCCGGAGAGGTAGCCGGGCCAAGGAGCTTTTTTGCGGATCGCCCAGAGGATGACGAAGAGCACGATGCCCTCGAAAAAGGCTTCATAAAGCTGGGACGGGTGGCGCAGTTCCACGGTTGGCGCGTCGGGAAAGTACATGCCGATGGCCGAGGTGGTGACGCGGCCGTAGAGTTCGCCATTGATGAAGTTGCCGAGCCGGCCGAAGGTGTAGCCGAGCGGCAGGGCGGGGATGAAAAGGTCAACGGTTTTGAGGAAATCCACCTTCTGCTTGCGGCTAAAGAGCCACAAGGCGAGGGCGACGCCGAGCAGTCCGCCATGGAACGACATGCCGGTGATGCCGGCGAAGGCGCAGGTGCCGCTGCCGAAGTTGATCGGCAGCAGGGTGCCGATGGGGTCCAGCAGAAACCATTCGAAGCCGTAAAAGAGTATGTAGCCAAGCCGCCCGCCGAGGAGCACGCCGCCCATGGCCCAGGTGAGGGCGTCGCCGGGAAAGCTCTTGTCAAAAGGGAGCTTTTCACTGGCAATCCGGTATCTCGAAAACAGCCAGACAATCGCAAACGCAATGATGTACATGGTTCCGTACCAGCGGATGGCAACGGGGCCGACAGAAAAAATGACGGGGTTCATGTCGTACGGGAGGTGCTGCCACCATCGGATAAAGTCGTGCATTGCTACTTTTTTGTCGGTTGAAGTTGGT
This sequence comes from Chlorobiaceae bacterium, assembly GCA_016931495.1. Classification (GTDB taxonomy): domain Bacteria; phylum Bacteroidota; class Chlorobiia; order Chlorobiales; family Chlorobiaceae; genus Chlorobaculum. Next base: position 6,968 of record JAFGER010000096.1, read on the forward strand.
TAACGGTTCGTAACGTCTTGGTAACAAGAGTGAAGATAGTTATATTAAAACTTTGCACTTTTCTTTTCGCACAATTTCCAGTTAATCGTAAACAGATAGAGCATGGCTAAAATTCTTGAAGGGCCGGCCATGAAGTTGTTCAACAAATGGGGCATTCCTGTGCCTAATTATGTTGTCATCATGGACCCTGACCGTCTTGCACAGCTTGGTGAAGCTAATAAATGGCTGCGTGAATCAAAACTTGTCGTCAAGGCCCACGAAGCCATCGGCGGCCGTTTCAAACTCGGTCTTGTCAAAATCGGTCTGAATCTCGAAGAGGCTATCGAGGCTTCGAGACAGATGATCGGTGCGAAGATCGGCACGGCTGAAGTCGGCCAGGTCATCGTCGCAGAAATGCTTGAACATGACGCGGAGTTCTATGTTTCGATCATCGGCAACCGTGATGGCGCCGAGCTGCTGATTTCCAAGCATGGCGGCGTCGATATCGAGGACAACTGGGACAGCGTCCGCCGCATCCAGATTCCTCTCGACGAGAATCCCACCATCGAGCAGCTCACCGAGCTGGCCCTGAACGCCGGTTTCGAGGGCGAAATCGCTGAACGCGTGGGCAAAATCTGCTCGCGTCTCATTCTCTGTTTCGACAACGAGGACGCTCAGTCCATCGAAATCAACCCGCTGGTCATCCGCAAGAGCGATATGCGCTTCGCCGCGCTTGACGCCGTCATGAACGTTGACTGGGATGCCCGCTTCCGTCATGCCGACTGGGACTTCAAGCCGGTCTCCGAAATCGGCCGTCCGTTCACCGAAGCCGAGCAGCAGATCATGGACATCGACTCTCGCATCAAGGGTTCGGTCAAGTTCGTCGAGGTTCCCGGCGGTGAAGTGGCTCTTCTGACCGCAGGCGGCGGTGCATCGGTCTTCTATGCCGACGCGGTCGTGGCTCGCGGCGGAACCATCGCCAACTATGCGGAATATTCGGGCGACCCGGCCGACTGGGCTGTGGAAGCGCTCACCGAAACCATCTGCCGTCTGCCCAACATCAAGCACATCATCGTCGGCGGCGCCATCGCCAACTTCACCGACGTGAAAGCGACCTTCAGCGGTATCATCAACGGCTTCCGCGAGAGCAAGTCGAAGGGCTACCTCGAAGGCGTCAAAATCTGGGTGCGCCGTGGCGGTCCGAACGAAGCCCAGGGCCTTGCCGCCATCAGGAAGCTCCAGGAGGAAGGCTTCGACATTCACGTTTACGATCGCAGCATGCCGATGACCGACATTGTCGATATGGCGCTGAAATCCTGATGGATGTCGTTGCAAGAGCTTGAAATTAAAGAATATAGAAACTCATTAAATCTGATTGAACCGTGAGCATTCTCGCAAATAAAGATACCCGGGCAGTCATCATCGGCGGCGTGGCAGGCGTCAATGCGGCAAAACGCATGGCCCAGTTCGACTTTCTGGTCAACCGCCCGCTGACCGTCCAGGCTTTCGTCTATCCGCCGGAAGCCGGCCAGCAGAAGGAGATCTTCCGCGGCGGCGAACTCAAGAACGTCACCGTCTATGACTCTCTGGCTCCAGCTCTCGAAGAGCATCCCGAAATCAACACCGCGCTGATCTACCTCGGCGCATCGCGTGCCGCCCAAGCCGCCAAGGAGGCGCTCGAGTCTCCGAACATCCAGCTGGTCTCCATGATCACCGAAGGTGTTCCGGAAAAGGATGCCAAGCGCCTGAAGAAACTTGCCCAGAAGCATGGCAAAATGCTGAACGGCCCGTCGTCCATCGGTATCATGTCTGCCGGCGAGTGCCGTCTGGGCGTGATCGGCGGCGAGTTCAAAAACCTGAAGCTCTGCAACCTGTACCGTCCCGGTTCGTTCGGCGTGCTGACCAAATCCGGCGGTCTGTCCAACGAGGCAATGTGGCTGTGCGCCCAGAACGGCAACGGCATCACCTCGGCTGTGGCTATCGGCGGTGACGCCTATCCGGGCACCGACTTCGTCACCTACCTCGAAATGTTCGAGCAGGATCCCGACACCAAGGCGGTCGTTATGATCGGCGAGGTGGGCGGCAGCCTTGAAGAGGAGGCCGCAGAGTGGCTGGCAGCCCAGCCGCGCCGCATCAAGCTGATTGCAGCGATTGGTGGTACTTGCCAGGAGGTGCTTCCGCAGGGCATGAAGTTCGGCCACGCCGGTGCAAAAGAGGGCAAGAAAGGCGCTGGTTCGGCCCGTTCCAAGATGAACGCGCTTCGCGACGCCGGTGCGTACGTTCCGGATACCTTCGGTGGTCTCAGCAAGGAGATCAAAAAAGTCTATGAAGAGCTGATCGCCGCCGGCGATATCAAACCGGAGGCTGAAATTGACGAAGCCGTGCTGCCGGAGCTTCCGCCGAGAGTCCAGGAGGTGATGAAGCAGGGCGAAGTGGTCGTCGAACCGCTCATCCGCACCACCATTTCCGACGATCGCGGCGAAGAGCCTCGCTACGCCGGTTACGCCGCTTCGGAGCTGTGCTCGAAAGGCTACGGTATCGAGGATGTCATCAGCCTTCTCTGGAACAAGAAGCTTCCGACCCGCGAGGAGTCCGAAATCATCAAGCGTATCATCATGATTTCGGCAGACCACGGCCCGGCCGTCTCCGGTGCTTTCGGTTCGATCATCGCCGCTTGCGCCGGCATCGACATGCCGCAGGCTGTATCGGCAGGCATGACCATGATCGGCCCGCGTTTCGGCGGTGCGGTCACCAATGCCGGCAAGTACTTCAAGATGGCGGTCAACGACTACCCGAACGACATCCCCGGCTTCCTTGCCTGGATGAAGAAGAATGTCGGCCCGGTTCCGGGTATCGGCCACAGGGTCAAGAGCTTGAAGAATCCCGACCAGCGCGTGAAGTACCTGGTCAGCTACATCAAGAACGAAACGTCGCTGCACACCCCGTGCCTCGACTACGCGCTTGAAGTTGAAAAGGTGACCACCGCCAAGAAGGACAACCTGATCCTGAACGTTGACGGCACCATCGGCTGCATTCTGATGGACCTCGACTACCCGGTGCACTCGCTGAACGGCTTCTTCGTTCTGGCCCGCACCATCGGCATGATCGGCCACTGGATCGACCAGAACAACCAGAACTCGCGCCTGATCAGGCTCTACGACTACCTGATCAACTACGCCGTCAAACCGGAACAGCCGGTTCCCGACAAGAAGTAAGCGTAGGTTCTACAGACAACAAAAAAAAGCAGGTCAACTTGGCCTGCTTTTTTTGTTTCTGGAGGGATTTGAGAGCGGCGTGGGAGTGAGTTGTTTTTCAAATCTTTTCGTAGATTATCAGTATTAGTATCCAGAGCAGTACCCAGTAGATTTTCTGCACCTTAGATATCTCGGATATGCCATCATTTCAAGACAGATCATTCTCAATATTCGACTTGTTACTTATATCAGCGGATATTGTTTTGGCTTATTAGGAAATAATATAATCAATTTCATGTTTTAGGAGAATGAAAATGAATTTTGAAAATACTGAACAAGCAGATACCCCTACGATTGAATCGAGTGCAAATATAGTTCTTGATTTCAAATCAGAAAAACTTTCTGACTCTGACAATGATAGAGTTGATCATTTAATGAAATCTATTGATAAATATTATGAAGAAATTCCAATGCTTTTGCGTGATCTTCCTGAGGCACAGGGCCGATGTTTAGAGCTATTATCCCATGCTGAACAACAGTTAACATACCCCGTGTCAAGAAAAAATATGATTGATGCAAGGATTGATATCGCAAGGATTGAAATAGAAATACGAAGATCACAAAGTTCAAAAACATCTTTTGTTATTATTGTGGCAATAGTTTATGTTTTTGCGATTGTAGCAACAGGTTTTATATCGGCTGGTTTGATTACGACAGGTGTTGAAGCGAAAGTTTTGAATTCTGATTTAATCATGGGGATTCCGCTTCCAATCTGGGTTTGGGGGGTAATAGGTAGCTTGACCTCAATGCTTTTTCGTGCTGGGTATTTTCCATTTACAGATAGGCGTGAGGCTTTTAGATGGTTATTATTTAGACCAATTGTCGGCGTTGTTATGGGTGTCCTTACCTACCTAATGGTCACGGCAGGATTAATTGTGTTTGCAGGCAATGCGAACACTCAAGCACCTGAGTTATTATGGATTATCGCTTTTGTTGGAAGTTTTAGTGATAATTTGTCAATTAATCTACTTCAGACAGTTCTTGGAAAGTTTCAAGTAAAAGAATTAAAAGAAGGTGATGACAAAAAATAAAAGAATTGAATCTGGTAAAAAATCTCTTGTTATGTCCCTTTTTTGTTAAGGCTGGTGTAGCTTGATAATTTGTTTATAAATGACCAAATGACAGGTCTATTTATTTGATCATTATAAAGAAAGAGTATCTTTCTGGCAAGAAAAAAATACGGTTAAATGACTTAGTAATATTTTCTCAACCAATAATCTTCACACCATCTTTTATAAATTCTCAAAAAAAGTCTCTGAAATCACATCATCGCGGTCGATACCACTCATGGCGACATCGACCGCGACAGCAAATCACATCCCCGGAATCCTCGGGATATATTTCATCTTTGAGAGCTTGTAATAAATACCCCACGACTTTTTCAGCCAGTGGCCGACGATCGGAAGCGGGATGAACATCTGGCTGTGGCCGGTGCGATAGACGAAGCCGGCGCCGTCGCCGGTGTCCATGACGCAGAGCACGTTCAGGTGCTCCTGATAGCCCTTCATCGGCTCCTGATGTCCGAAGTGTTCGGCCAGGCAGTTGTTGGCCGCGCAATCGGCCATGAACTCGGCGATGTGGCCCTGCTTGGCTTTCCATTCGGGGCCATCGAGCGCTGCCGAATCGCCGACGGCGTACCAGCCATCGACGCCGATGACGCGGCAGAAGTCGTCGATCTTCACGAATCCTGCGTCGCTGAGCGGAAGATCGGAGTTGGCGAACACGCTGTGGCCAGATCCCGCCGGAATGAACATGGTCAGGTCGCTCTGGAGCTTGCTGTTGTCCTCGAACACCACGCCATCAGCCTCGAAGCGCGTTATTTTTTTGCCGTAGTGCTGTTTGAGGTTTTTCGAATTGAACATGATGTCCATCATCTCGAGCGCTTTCTGGCCCATTTTCTGGCCTGGCGAGGCCATCGGGGCGAAAAAGGTCATCTCGAAATTGTCTCTGATGCCGAGCTTTTTGAGCTTGTAGTGCAGGTTGAAAAACAGCTCGAAGCCCGGTCCGCCACGCACCGCGCTCGGGTCTTTCGGGTTGCCGCCGAAGCCGAACGCAATCTTGCCGTGTCCGCGGTCGATGAGGGCGTCGATGCGCTCCTTGAGGCGAATCGAGTGCTCCGGCGCTCCGCAGATCGACAGGGTGTGCTCGACGCCCTCGTGCTTCATCTTGTCCGAACCGAGCGCGATCACAAGAAAGTCGAAATCGCTGCGCGTACCGCCTTGCTGGAGGGTGACCGAGTCCCTTTTGGCGTCGATGCCGGTCACTTTGTCGAGCGTCAGCGAAAAGCCGTGCTTTCTGGCAAGTTTGTTCAGCGGAAACGCCACGTTGTTGAATTTTTCGGTTCCAACCGGAATCCAGATGGCGATCGGGTAGATAAACACATACTCTCTGTCGGAGACGACTTCGACCTCGAATCCTCTCTTGCGGAAGGCGATGGCGGCTGCGATGCCCGCAATGCCTCCTCCCAGAATCAATACTTTTTTCACAAACAGCCTGAAATCTTGTAGTTACACCTTTGCGGCAAATGATAAGGCCGTTAATATAAGGAGATTTATGGTCATATGCCAATAATTCGCCAAAACGGTGACAAAATCCTGACTGAAAAGGTTTGTCCAGAATGGACTTGTTGCAGAGGCATTGATCAGCGGTCGATAAATACTTACTTTTATTCTTATTACTCCTGCAACAAAAAATAGCAATCTTCCCTAAAAGAAGAGATTGGGCTAAAGCCCTGATTTATTTCAGGTTATCCATAACCCCCCGGACTGAAGTTCGGGGCAATTGTTAAGAGTTTTAATCGCCGGAGTATAAAATAAGATTTAAAAAAGTGTAGCGACCGGTTGGGCGTCAAACCGCTTCCGGTTGCCTGAGCTGGAAACTTTCAGCGGCGCAAAAAAGCCGATTCCGGTTTTCTTCCACGCTCGCTATCCTGTTTTTTCAGAAGGAGTTGTGGAGGCGATAAACGGATGCGCCGAGTTGCAACCATGCAGTACGGTGGTTTTGCATAACCAATAAACACCGTTGTCATGCAGCCATATCCGGACGATTTTTCAATGGTCTTCGAAGGGGCAGCGGGCCAGGGGGTCCAGACCATTACCGCCCTCCTCCTGCCTATTCTGAAGAAGAACGGCTACCATTTTTTTTCCTGCACAGAGTACATGTCCCGCATCCGCGGAGGCAGTAACACCACCGAAGTACGGATCACCGGCAAGAAGCGGCAGGCCTACACCGCCCGGATCGATCTGCTGCTTGCCCTGACGGCTCACGCTTTCGACAGACTGCGCCACCGCTTGCACGACCAGACGCTGATTTTTGCGGAAAAGGAGCATTTCGGCGAGCATTGCGACCAGCGCTGCATCGACACGCCGCTGGGCAAGCTGGCCGATGAAGCCGGGGGGAAAATGTACGCCAATACGGTGGCGCTGGGAATCGTACTGGCCGTCATCGGCATTCCTCTCGACAAATGCACCGGATTTCTGCGCGAACAGTTTGCCGACAAAGGTGAAGAAATTGTCGAAAACAACCTCAAAGCCGTCAGCCTCGGATACAATTTTGGCCAGCAGGTGCCAGAAGCGAAAAACCTGAAGGTGCCGGAACCGGCTCTGGAAAACGGCAGTGAGCTGCTGCTCATGGACGGCACTTCGGCGCTTGGGATCGGGGCGGTTGCCGCCGGATGCAACTTCATCTGCTCCTATCCGATGTCGCCCGGCACCGGCGTGCTGACCTTTCTTGCGAAGCGATCCGCCGATTTCGGCATCGTGGTCGATCAGGCCGAGGATGAAATCGCGGCGATCAACGCCGGGCTTGGCGCTTCATACGCCGGAGCGCGCGCGCTGGTGACCACCTCCGGCGGCGGCTTCGACCTCATGCAGGAGGGCTTCAGCCTTGCGGGCATGATCGAAACGCCGATTGTCATCCACATCGGCCAGCGCCCCGGCCCGGCCACCGGCCTGCCGACCCGCATGGAGCAGGGCGACCTCGCGCTTGCGCTGCACGCCGGGCATGGCGAATTCGCCCGCGCGATCTACGCGCCCGGCACGCTCGACGAGGCAGTCGAAACGATGCAGCACGCATTCAACACCGCGCAGCAGTACCAGATTCCGGTCGTCGTGCTGAGCGACCAGTATCTGCTGGATGCCGAGACAACCATCGCGATCGATGAGATCAAGCGTCTTCCGAAGGAGCGCGGCATCGTTGAAACCGAAGAAAATTACAGGCGTTACGCCTTTACGGAAAACGGACTGACTCCGCGCGGCGTGCCCGGATTTGGAGCAGGAATCGTGCGGGCGGATTCGGATGAGCACGACGAACAGGGACTCATCACCGAGAGCTTCGAGATGCGGCAGCGGATGATGGACAAGCGACTCATGCGGCTGGCAGCGCTCCAGGAAAACGCCTTGCCGCCAAAGGTGATCGGCGATCTCGACAACGCGGAAGTCGTTGCGGTCTCGTGGGGATCGAACAGGGGAGTGCTCGAAGAGGCGCTCGACCGCCTCGGCGACAGCCGGTTCGCCGGAGTGCACTACGCGCAGGTTTTTCCTCTCAGGCCCGACACCGCCGCGCTGCTCGGAAACGGGCGCAGGAACGTCGCCGTCATCGAGAACAACGCGCTGGGCCAATTCGCCGACCTGCTTCAGCGGGAGAGCGGCATCGTCGCCTCCCATCGAATTCTCAAAGCCACCGGCGAACCGTTCAGCGTCGAGGAGATCATCGAAAAACTCAGGGAGGTCGTCAATGGATAAGCAGCGAAAATTCGATATGCCTGCGGAGACCGACATTGCCTGGTGTCCGGGATGCGGCAACCACATGATTCGCAAGTCGGTGCTTGGAGCGCTCGAAGCGCTCGACGTCGCGCGCGAAAATCTCGTGATGGTTTCCGGCATCGGTCAGGCCGCCAAAGCGCCGCAGTACCTGAACGTCAACATGTTCAACGGCCTGCACGGCCGCGCGCTTCCACCTGCGATGGGCATCCGGCTCTCGAACCGGAACCTGACGGTCGTCGTCGAGTCGGGCGACGGCGATATGTATGGCGAAGGCGGCAACCATTTTCTGCACGCTATCCGCCGGAACTACGATGTCACCATCATCGTGCACAACAACATGATCTACGGCCTCACCAAAGGCCAGGCCTCGCCGACCTCGCAACGCTGCATGACAACGCCCGTGCAGACGGGGGGCGTGCTGCTGGAGCCGTTCAATCCGCTGGCCGTCGCCATATCGCTCAATGCGCCGTTCGTGGCCAGAGCGTTCGCGGGCAATGTCGAACAGACGCAATCGATCATCATGGAGGCGATCCGGTTCAAAGGGTGCTCGATTGTCGATGTTTTCCAGCCCTGCGTCATTTTCAACAAGCTGAACACCTACAAGTGGTTCAAGGAAAACACCGTTGACCTGCCGGAAGATCACGACCCGACGGATCGCATGGCGGCGCTGAACATGGCCTTCAAGGAGGACAAACTTCCGCTCGGCGTGTTTTACCGGAACACCGGGCGCGAACTCTACGAAGAGCTCGCCGGTGTCGGCGACACGCCGCTCTTCCGACGGGAGGCGCCCGGAGACGCCGCGTTCAGCGCCATGCTCGACGCATTCCGGTGAAAAATCCGGTGTCACCCCTCATCCAAATCGCTCTTGTGATCGAAATCGATTCTTCTGGAAAAACAAGGGCACCTCTAAAAAGTGTCATGAGCGGCCCGAGTGCAAGGCGGCTGGAGCGTACACGGAGTGCGTGAGGATTTCGAGCACCACCCAACGCAGCAATCGTGACGCGCAATAAGTTTTTAGAGGTGCCCACAATGCAATTGCGATCATCAGGTTCAATGCCCGGAATGTTTTGCGCATGTCGGTTCCATTGACCTTCGATTTCGATGGCTCGAAGGCAGGATTGCCTGGTGAAGTGCGTGCAACGTGGCCGGGCAACCGCGCCGGTATGCGTATATTCCCTGAAGCATCGGAGCTTCATCAATATTCAAGCCAATCGACGCCATGAGCCGCAGAACCCACCATGCTTTCGCCAGCGATGAACCGCCGGAAATACAGGTGCATCCTCACGACCGTTACCATGCGGTGATCGAGCGGTGCGCCTCGCTGCCGCCACTCGTGACGGCGGTGGTGCATCCGGTTGAAGCCCTCGACATCCAGTTTGTGGCCGATGCGGTCAGAGAGCATCTGATTGTGCCGGTGCTTGTGGGGCCGGCCGCCCGGATACGCGAAGCGGCCGAGAGAGCGGAAATCGATCACTCCGACTGGGAGCTGGTCGATACGGAGCACAGCCACAAGGCTGCCGAACACGCCGTTCAGCTTGCCGCGACGGGGCGGGTGCAGGCGATCATGAAAGGCTCGCTGCACACCGACGAGCTGCTCGGCCCGATCGTGGCCCGCGATTCGGGGCTGCGTACCGAGCGGCGCCTGTCACACTCCTACGTGATGGATACGGTTGGCTACCACAAGTGGCTCATCGTGACCGATGCGGTGGTGAACATCTCGCCCGACCTGTGCACAAAAGCGGACATCTGCCGAAATGCCGTCGATGCCTGGGTTGCGCTGACAGGCGAGCACCGCCCGCCGAAAATTGCCGTGCTGGCTGCCGTCGAGGTGGTCAACCCGGCCATGCAGGCCACGCTCGATGCGGCGGCGCTCTGCAAAATGGCCGAGCGCAAGCAGATCACCGGCTGCATCATCGACGGCCCGCTGGCCTTCGACAACGCCATCAGCAAGCAGGCGGCAAAGGAGAAGCACATCGTCTCGCAGGTTGCGGGCGATGCGGACATTCTGCTCGCGCCCGACATCGAGGCGGGCAACATCCTCGCCAAGCAGCTCACCTTCATCAGCCATGCCGATGCGGCGGGTCTCGTCATGGGAGCGCGGGTGCCGGTGATTCTGACCAGCCGCGCCGATAACCTCCGAACCCGGCTGCTCTCGTGCGCCATGGCCGTGCTGGTGCATCAAGCCAAAGAGGAGGGCGTCATCAGGTAAAGGGCTCAGCGCCCGGCACGCTGCTGCACGCTGAAACGCATGAACAGGTCGCCCAGGCCGCCGCTCTGGCCGTGCAGGGTGATAAAGTAAAATTGCCGGTGCATCGAAAGTTTCCTGACCCGGAGCGTTTTGAGCCGCCCCTCTTCGATCTCCCGCTTGACGGCATCCCTTGAGATGAAGGCCATGCACTCCTGCGAGTTCATCAGGTACGACTTGATCGACTCCGAACTGCCGAGGTGCATCTCGACCTTCATGTCCGAGAGCCGGAGCCCGGCCAGTTTCAGTCCGCTGGCAATCACTTCGAGCGTGCCCGAGCCGGGCTCACGCAGAAGCAGCGGCGTGGCGGCCAGGTCGTCGAGTCTGATCTCCTCCTTGCGGGCGAGCGGATGGGCGGGGTTGCAGATCAGAATGATCTCGTCCCTGGCGAAAGGAGTGTAGTTGATGTCGCGCCGTTTGGATTCGCCTTCGATCAGCCCGAGCGTGATTTTGCCCTGCAACAGCGCCTCTTCGATCTGTTCGGTGTTGGCGTTGAGCATCGACAGGCGCACCTCACCATGCAGGCGGTGGAACATGGCCAGAAGCGGCGGCAGCACGTACTGCGCGATGGTGGTGCTGGCACCGATGCTGAGCGAGCCGCGGTGCACCTCGCTGAGCATGTTCAGCTCGTCTTCGAGCTGGCGCGAAATGGCGTGGATGGCCTCGGTGTGCTTCAGGACAATACGCCCGCCTTCGCTCAGCGCCACCCGGTTGCCTTGGCGCTCGAACAGCCGGAGATTCATCTGCCGCTCCAGCTCCCTGATGTGCCTGGTGACCGCCGGCTGGGTGATGCACAGCTCTTCGGCGGCCTTGGTAAAGCTCAGCCGCCGCGCGACCGTATCGAAAACCTTGAGCCTGAAGTCGATCATAAAAAATCCGTTTGAGCAATTATCCGGTTTGCGTGCCTGCGGTAAAATAAACATTTCCATGACATCACTCTTGCGCCCATCAACCGGGCAGAGCGCTTCAAACCCTTCATTTTTCAAGAGCCTGCAGCATGCCGGAGTAAAAAAAAACAATGCATTGGCTTCATAGCCGAAAAGTTCCGGAAAGCTATAAAAACCTCTTCTGTCGCTGCGGTGAAGAGACGATGATTCACTAACTTTTCAATTGTTCATCCATCCTCAAAAACAGCTGTCGGAAATGGTTCCGGATTAAGTTTTCTACAGAACTTGGGCAGCCTCAACCAAACACAAAGGAGCCGATCATGAAACGGGTAAGTCGAATCATGAGCAGCCTGGGGGTTCTCTGTTTTTTCGGAACCGGAAGTATTGCCCAGGCAGAAGATGAGCGAATGCGCTTTGAAACGAAAATGGCCTATGAATCGCTCTCCCTTCCCGGTTCGGAATCGATGGGAATGCTCGGTTTCGGCGTGGAGCGCACACTCGGCCAAAATTTCAGCGCCGGTGTCGGTACGTGGACGGCGGTCAGTGGGGATCGGGGAGGCTTCATCACCATCGGTGTTCAGGGAAGCGGACGGATTCCCATTGCCGGACCGATTGAGCTTGAGGGCGGAGCCTTTGTCGGCGCCGGCGGCGGACGCGGCGGATATGAACTGTCTGGAAGCGGCCTGATGGTCAGGGCATACGCGGGTCTGTCCGATAATTTTGGTGAGCTTGGGCGGCTTGGCGCCGGGGTCAGTTACGTCACCTTTCCGAATGGCGGAACGATTCACTCCTTCCAGCCGGTCGTCTTCTACTCGCTGCCTTTTGACTTCAAGTCTTCTTTAGCCGAAGGCATGCTGCTCGAAGAGAGCTCGCTTTCCGTGGTTTCGCGTTTTCTGATGGTCGATTCCGATGTGAACAAGCTTTCCGGCGCTCCTCTCGACGACATGACCCTTCTGGGCATCGTATGGAGAGCCTATCTCGACGAGAACTGGTATGTCAAATTTGAAACCGCAGGCGCAGCCGGAGGAAACAGCTCCGGCTATATGCAGGTGCTGCTTGGCACCGGCTTCAGGCTGCCGATTACCGAAAGGATCTCGTTTGACGGTTCGGTTTCGGTTGGCGGTGGCGGCGGTGGTGACGTGGATACCGGCGGCGGCATGCTGTTCGATGTTTCCGGCGGCATGCAGTATGCCCTCTCCGACCATCTTTTCGCCGGTGCAGGTTTCTCATGGTTGCAGGCCACGGACGGAGAGCTGAAAGGTTTCAGTCCGTCGATTGAAATCGGTACCAGGTTTGGCGGCGCCGAGCAGAAGATCGACGAGCTTCCCGTCAGGCTCAGGCTTGTCAGTCAGCGCTACTTCAAGGGTTCCGATAACTGGCGTTCTCACCATGCCGACAAAGATGTTGACAACCTCGGCGTTCAGTTCGACTATTTTCCGGTGCCCTGGGCCTACCTCACAGGCCAGGGGCTTGCAGCCTATGGTGGCGATGCCGGAGCCTATATGATCGGGCTGGTTGGGGCCGGTCTGCACCAGCAGATTTCCGGCCCGCTGTTCGTCGAAGTTGAGGGACTTGCCGGTGCGGCTGGCGGCGGTGGCCTTACCGTCGGTTCCGGCTTCGTATGGCAGGCCAATGCCGGCATCGGGTACCAGGTCAGCAAGGATGTCGCCCTGATGGTGACCGGCGGAAAAATTGATGCGGTGAACGGCGATTTCGCCGCCGATGTGTTAGGCCTGTCGCTGGTGTTTGGCGACAACCGCTGATTGCACCGAAAGCGCTGCACAGCATCTGTCATCGTGTGCCGCTGTTGTATCCGCTTCAAAGAAAATGTGTTACGAACTGTTTTCTGTCGCATCAAAAAAGCGGCTTCCTTTCCGGAAGCTGCTTTTTTTCTGTAACTCCAGGGTGACCCGACAGCCGTACCGCCCAATCGCCAGAAGCCTTATCCTGAGGCCCCTCTTCTGCCTGCAAGGCTCATTGATGCCATCGGATGTGCTGCACGCAAACCGTTGTGCAAGAAATGCACTTCAGTATCAGGATTTTATCTCGGATTATCCTGATATTGTGAAAGTTAGGGCACCTCTAAAAAGTGTCATGAGCGGCCCGAGTGCAAGGCGGCTGGAGCGCAGAAACCGGAGCGTACACGGAGTACGTGAGG
>JAFGER010000097.1 GCA_016931495.1 Chlorobiaceae bacterium
CCGGAGCGTACACGGAGTACGTGAGGATTTCGAGCACCACCCAAGCGCCGACAATCGTGACGCGCAATAAGTTTTTAGAGGTGCCCTGGATCACGACACCGATTGTTGTGCCAAGGCATTGAATTTTTTTAAATTAAGCGAATAACCCCCTGAAGTTTTATTTCATCATCATCCCCTCCTCCGACAATGCCGGACGAGAATCCGAACCGAAGCGCGCTCGAACAGCTTGTCCGGGCTCTCCGGCAGGCCCGGCTCCAGAGGGAGCTGTCGGTCGATGAAATCGGCCGGCTGGTCAAGATTCGCAGCGCCCATATCGAAAGGCTCGAAGCCGGGGATTTTACTTTTCTTCCGCCGCTGTACGTGTACTCCTCCCTGCGCAAATATGCCGAGGCGCTTGGCGTCGGCACCGAAGAGCAGCTGGCGGCCTGCCGGAAGGAGCTTGGCGTTCCGGATACCCGCTTTTCCACCAAACCGGCGCCGGCCGATGAACACGCCGTCAGCGGCAAGCCGCCGCTTCCGTCGGTATCGAAACGAACCATCGTGCTGCTTGCGGGTGGCGTGGCGCTGGTTCTGGCGCTGCTGGGCCTTGCGCTGCTGCTGCTTGGCTGAACGTTCCGTTGCCTTGTCGCACGCAGGTTCTTTTTGCGCGAGTCGCGCCGGACTATGAAAATCTTCGAATTCTGCCTTCCGCGGTTGCATCCTTGTAAAAATAAGACTACTTTAGTCCATTATATTTTGAAACCGGGAACCATACCTTTTGGCGCGGTTGTTTCAGGAAGAAGGTGATGCCTGAAAAAGTGCCGTCTTTCCGGCCATTGCCAGGACAATACTCTTTCAGAGGTGCCTGTAATAACCTTATATTTGTCATCCTTGCGACAAGTTTCACCGAAATTCAGAAAGCCATGAAGCCATCCAGACAGATATACTTTGATCATAACGCCACCACGCCACTGCATCCCGAAGTAAAAAAGGAGATGGTGGCGGCCATGGAGATGTTCGGCAATCCTTCAAGCATGCACGCCTTCGGGCGTGAGGCCCGTGCCAACGTGGAGGATGCTCGCCGCCGTGTGGCTGCGTTCATGGGCGCTGACGAGAGCGAGATCGTGTTCAACGGCAGCGGCTCGGAGGGCAACAACACGGTGCTGTCTCTTTTCGCGTGCGGCACCAGCCAGTGCTTTCCCGGGATGAAGCCGAAAATCGTGACGAGCCGAATCGAGCACCCCTGCGTGCTGGAAACTTCGCAGTGCCTCGTGCATCGCGGCGTCGATGTGAGCTACCTCGACGTGGACGCGTACGGCAAGATCGACATCGGCCAGCTCGAAGCGTTGCTGAAGTCGGGCGGCGTTGGCCTTGTTTCGGTGATGATGGCCAACAACGAGATCGGCACGATTCAGGATATCGCGGCGATCAGCGCAATGGCGCACCAGTACGGAGCTCTGATGCACACCGACGCGGTGCAGGCTTTCGGCAAGGTGCCGGTCGATGTGAACGAGCTTGGCGTTGATTTCCTGACCATTTCAGGTCACAAGATTTACGGCCCGAAGGGTATCGGCGCGCTGTACGTGCGCAAGAAAACTCCGTATTGCCCCTTCATCCGGGGCGGGCATCAGGAGCGGGGCCGCCGCGCAGGTACCGAAAACACCCTCGGCATCATGGGTTTGGCGATGGCCGTCGATATGCGCAAGGCCGAGATGGAGGCCGAAGCGGAGCGGCTGGTCGGTTTCCGCGAGATGCTTCGCAAGGGAATATCGGAGCGCATCGACGATGCGCTGTTCAACGGCCATCCGACCGACTCGATGCCAAACACGCTCAACGTGTCGTTTCCCGGGGCGGAGGGTGAGTCCATATTGCTCTACCTCGACCTTGCCGGTATCGCGGTTTCGACCGGCTCGGCCTGCGCGTCGGGTTCGCTCGATCCGTCGCACGTGCTGCTTGCCACCGGCGTCGATGCCGAGCGCGCGCACGGCTCGATCCGCATCAGCATGGGCCGCTCGACCACCCTTGAGGAGGTCGAATACCTGCTCGACGTCCTGCCGGGCGTCATCGAACGAATCAGAAACATGTCAACAGCTTATATCTAAAAGGAGGCGCTCATGCTGCAATCAGGTGAATGGGCATATACGGAAAAGCTCAAGGAGCATTTCGAAAGTCCGAAGAATATTCTTCAGGGCAACGACACCAGCGGGTTCGACGGTGTCGGCATGGAGGGCAACCTCCAGTGCGGCGACCAGATGATGGTGGTCATCAAGGTCGATAAGGAGACCGAAAAGATCAACGACTGCCAGTGGAAAACCTACGGCTGTGCCAGCGCCATCGCCAGCACCTCCGTGCTGTCCGAAATGGTCAAGGGCATGACCCTCGAAGAGGCGTTCGCCGTGTCGCCGAAGGATGTGACCAAAGAGCTTGGCGGCCTGCCGGAGAACAAGATCCACTGCTCGGTGCTTGGCGACAAGGCGCTGCGTGCGGCCATCAACGACTACTACACGCGCAACGGCATGCAGGATCGCGTCAAGAAAGAGCAGGCCAAGACCATCTGCCAGTGCATGAGCATCACCGACCACGACATCGAAGAGGCGGTGCTCGAAGGCGCTCGCACCTATTACGAGCTTCAGGAGCACACCAAGCTCGGCACCGTGTGTGGCCAGTGCAAGGACGAGGCCGAAGCTGAAATGCAGAAATTCATCCATTTGCACTTCGGAGCCTGACAGATTCTGTCGGAATCAGCTTCGATTTTCAGTTCCTTTGACGGAGGGCGTGTTTCGTGATGAACCTGGTTCGCCGGGCAATTCACGAGGCGCGCCTGATTCCGTTTCCGGCGGGCGGGGCAATCTCGCCTGAAATCGGTATCTTTTCCGTCCCGATTCCGATTCCGATTCCGATTCCGATCCCGATCCCGATCCCGATCCCGGTAGCGGGGGATGGGCGCGGTGAACCTCACGATCAGCTTTCATGACCAGCATGTCACCAACTTTTTTCATCCATACTTTCGGTTGCCAGATGAACCAGGCCGATACGGAGATCATCACGGCGATTCTGACTGAGGGCGGATACGCACCGGCTGAGGATGAACACTCGGCGGACATGGTGCTGCTCAACACTTGTGCCGTACGGGCGAACGCGGTCGATCGCGCAGGGAACGTGCTCAGTCACCTCAAGGGTATGAAGCGGCGGCGCAAGGGGCTGGTCGTCGGGCTTCTCGGTTGCGTGCCGCAGTACGAGCGCGAGCAGCTTTTCAGCGACTTTCCATTCGTCGATTTCATCGTCGGCCCCGACAACTACCGCGATCTGTGCGGCATCGTCCGGAGCGTGCGCGATGGAGTGCGTCAACAATCGCGAATCGACTATGACCAGCAGGAGACCTACGCGGGCATCGAGCCGGTGCGCGCCAGCCGCATCAGCACCTTTCTGCCGGTGATGCGCGGCTGCAACAACCACTGCGCTTTCTGTGTGGTGTCGGTGACGCGGGGGCGCGAGCGCAGCGTGGCGTTCGACCGGGTCATTGCCGAGGTGACAGGGCTGGAAAAAGCGGGTTATCGCGAGGTGACCCTGCTCGGCCAGAACGTCAACTCGTGGCGGGACGCAGGCAAGGAGCTAGACTTTGCCGGGCTGCTCGAAGGGGTGAGCCACGCCGTGCCGTCGATGCGCATCCGCTTCACCACTTCGCATCCCAAGGACATCTCCGAATCGCTCGTGCGGGTGATCGGCGAGCGGCCTAACCTCTGCAACCACATCCATCTGCCGGTGCAGTCCGGCTCGTCGCGGATGCTCGATCTGATGAAGCGGGGCCACACCCGCGAGGAGTACCTCGACAAGATCGCCATGATTCGCGACCTTGTGCCCGGCGCGGCCATCACCACCGACCTGATCGCCGGGTTCTGCACCGAAACGGAGGAGGATCACCGCCAGACGCTGTCGCTGATGGAGGCTGTCGGCTACGACACGGCCTTCATGTTCTACTACTCGGTGCGTCCGGGCACCTGGGCCGCCCGCAACCTTCCGGACGACGTGCCCGAAGCGGTCAAGAAGGCTCGGCTTCAGGAGATTATCGAGCTGCAGACCGCAATGTCGCGCGACCTTTACCAGCGTGAGATTGGCAAGACGGTTGAGGTGCTGGCCGAAGCTGAAAGCAAGCGCTCGCCCTCGAAGCTCATGGGGCGCACGGCCACCAACCGGGCTGTGGTGTTCGACCGCAAATCCTTCAAGCCGGGCGATCACGTGCAGGTCAGGATCACTGCGGCCACGTCGGCCACGCTTTCCGGCGAGGCGGTGTCGCCAGAAGTCAGCAAGAGCGCTCTTTGAAAAGCCTTGCCTGACATCGGATGCTTCCGGTAAACAGGGGGCGGAAAGAAGCTCGGTGGCTCAAATGACAAAGACAGAAGGACGCCTCAAAGAACTTGTTGCGCGCATCGATTGCTGCGTCGGGTGGTGCTCAAAATCCTCACGTACCAGATGTACACTCCTGTTTCTGCGCTCCGGCCGTCTTGCGCTCGAAGCGCTCATGACACTTTTTAGCGGTGCCCGGAAGACGGTACTTTCTACCCTGCTTCAGGGCGCTTTCCGCCAGGCTTCTCCCGGACGAGGCAACTTGCCGTCACTTCCTTTATTATTGTTCCCGATACGATGTTTTTATTTAAAAGGGATTCGTAAATTGGCGTTACTGTTCAGGGTATTTTCCTGCAACTTTCCGCAGCGATGCGAGTGGCAGGTCATGCAGTCATTTTCAACCGGCAGGCAGCCGTTTTTCCCAGATCATCAATCATGTCAGTCGAAAGCAAAGGATTTGTCGATAAAGTAAAAGCCCATCTCGAACTTCTTGATCCGGTCACCTGGATCAGCGTTTTTCCCTGCCTCGCCGGTGGCGTCATGGCCTCCGGAGCCATGCAGCCGACCGTGCGTGACTATCTTTTGCTTGCGGCGCTCTTTTTTCTTTACGGGCCGCTCGGTACCGGTTTCAGCCAGTCGGTGAACGACTATTACGATCTCGAACTCGACCGGGTCAACGAGCCGACGCGCCCCATTCCCTCCGGAAGGCTTTCAGAGAAGGAGGCGATCTGGAACTGGAGCATCGTCCTGGTGATTGCCGTGGCGCTGAGCACGTGGATCGGCACGCACATCGGCGGTGAGCGCGGGCTTGTGTTTGTGAGCGCGCTTCTGGCCGGTCTGGTCATCGGCTATCTCTATTCCGCTCCGCCCTTCAAGCTCAAGAAAAACATCTTCTTCTCCGGCCCGGCGGTCGGCTTCTCCTATGGTTTCATCACCTATCTGTCGGCCAACGCACTCTTCAGCGACATCCGTCCCGAGGTGCTCTGGCTGGCGGGGCTCAACTTTTTCATGGCCGTGGCGCTCATCATCATGAACGACTTCAAGTCGCAGGAGGGTGACGCCAAGGGAGGCATGAAGTCGCTGACGGTGATGATCGGCGCCAAGAACACCTTCCTCGTGGCCTTCATCATCATCGACCTGGTGTTCGCCGTCTTTGCCTGGCGCGCCTTGATGTGGGGCTTCGATGCGCTCATGTACTCCATTCTTGTCGGGCTTGCGCTGAATATCATCATCCAGATTCCGATCTACCGCGATCCCAAATCGGGCATCACGCTGGTGCAGCACGCCGTGGATGACGGTTTCGGCAACGCTATCGGCAAGAGCGACGTGCAGGAGCACAATGCGTTCCTGCGTTTCCAGGTGGTCAACAACATTCTGTTCCTGACCAACCAGATGGTCGCCGCCGGACTGGTGGGCGCCAAGTACATGTAAGGTGTTCCGGACTGGGCAAGGCGGATGGAGCGCGGCAACCGGCTTGCGCGACCGGTTACCGGTGTTGCCCTGATGCTTGCGCAACGGTTGTGACCCCTATTTCAAAGCCATCTTTTTCATAACCCTCATTTGACGGAGGCGCCATGGCAACGATAGCAACCACGTTTTTCTCTCTGCCGGCAGTCTGGCACAACGCACTGGCCGCGTTGCTTACCCTCGTCTATGTGTTCAGCGTGCCGCCGCTGATGGACTGGCTCGTCACCAATCACGGCCTTTCGCGTGACATCAGCCGCAAAATCACCCACATCTGCGCCGGTTCGGTGATCGTCTTCCTGCCGCTGTTCCAGGACGGCGACTGGTCGCGCTATCTGAACATTTCGGTGTTCGCCATCTGGACGCTGCTGCTGGTGCAGAAGGGGCTTTTCGCTGCCGATGACGACCAGGCGGTCAAGACCATGACCCGCACCGGCGACAAGCGCGAGCTGCTGCGGGGCACGCTCTACTTCGTGGTTGTGGCGATGATCTGCGGCACGGTTTTTTACAAACAGCCAGCCGGCGTGCTGGCCATGGCCATGCTTGGCTGGGGCGACGGGCTTGCGCCCATCGTGGGCACGAAGCTCGGCAGGATGCAGTACCGGGTGCTCAGCAACAAGACCGTCGAGGGCAGCATCGCGTTTTTTGCCGGAGCCCTGCTCGCGGGCCTGTTCTTCGTCCAGCTCATTGTGCCGGAGGCGTACAATCCCGGCAAAATCGCCCTGATCGCGCTTGCCGCCACGATTGTGGAGGGCATCAGCCCGAAGGAGGTGGACAACATTCTCATTCCCGTAACGGTGATCGCGCTCTCTCTGGCGCTCTGATCCTGAACCCCTCACCTGTTCATGTCCGGACTTTATTTCGTCAGCGATCTTCATCTCGGCCTGCAGGAACCGCAGGCCGAGGAGGAGAAGCTCGAACGCCTCGAAACCCTCTTCTCCATCATTTCGGCCAGTGGCGGCTCGCTTTTTCTGCTTGGCGATATTCTCGATTACTGGATGGAGTACCGGCACGTTATTCCCAAAGGCTTCACCCGCTTTTTCTGCATGCTTTCCGGCCTGGTGCGCAGTGGCGTGCCGGTGAGCTGGCTGGCCGGAAACCACGACTTTTACCTCGGGCGCTATTTCGACGAAGAGCTGGGTGTGCGCACGCTGTACGGCCTGCACGAGGAGCGCTTCGACGGTCGCACGTTTCTGATGGCGCATGGCGACGGGCTTGGCGAAGGCGATCTCGGCTACAAGCTGTTCGCCCGCTTTGTCCGGAACCGCTTCAATCTCGGGTTGCTGACCGGCTTTCACTCCGACCTTTCAACCGCCCTGATGCGGGGTTTTTCCCGCATGAGCCGCAAGCACAAGAAGGTCGATATGCGGGTTGAATCGACCCGTCTGATCGATTTTGCCACCTCGCTGGCGATGGAACGCGATTTTGATTATTTTGTGTGCGGCCATAACCATGCGGAGCGAATCCAGGCCGTCCACGAGTCGGGCAGCACGTATGTCAATCTCGGCTCCTGGATCGAGGGGCGCTATCAGTACGGCGTTTATGAGCAGGGAAATTTCCGGCTCGTCAAGCTCTAAGTCAACAACTATCTTTCACGTATCATGAGCAATAGCAACAAGGTTCTCAAGCTTGGACTGCCCAAGGGCAGCCTCCAGGATTCGACTCTCGAACTTTTCGCCAACGCCGGATTTCATTTTTCCGTCCAGAGCCGCTCCTACTTCCCCTCCATCGATGACGATGAGCTGGAGGCGATCCTGATCCGCGCGCAGGAGATGGCCCGTTACGTTTCGCAGGGCGCGTTTGACGCAGGCCTGACCGGCAAGGACTGGATCATCGAGACTGACGCCGACGTGGTCGAGGTTGCCGATCTGGTCTATTCCAAAGCTTCGATGCGTCCGGTGCGCTGGGTGCTGGCCGTGCCGGAGAGCTCGCCGATCAAGTCGGTCAAGGACCTCGAAGGCAAGCACATCGCCACCGAGGTGGTGAACATCACGAAGAAATATCTGGCCCAGAATGGCGTGAACGCATCGGTCGAATTCAGCTGGGGCGCGACCGAGGTCAAGCCGCCGGAGCTGGCCGACGCCATCGTCGAGGTGACCGA
>JAFGER010000098.1 GCA_016931495.1 Chlorobiaceae bacterium
AGGTTCCGAACGAAACCGGCGCCACACCCGACTGCGCGGCGGCAGCGAGTTCGGCTTCGGTGAACCCCCCCTCCGGCCCGATGAAAAAGAGCACCCGGCGTCCGGCGGGCGTGAAAGGGCCAAACGACTCTTCGCCTTCGTGAGCGATCAGCCGGATGTCGTAGCCCTCCAGCCGGAGCGCCTCCTGAAACGAACAGGGCTGGCACAGTTCGGGCAGATAATACCGGCGGCTCTGGCGAGCGGCAGCGTGCACGATGCCGCGCCAGCGTTCGAGCTTGCGCCCGATCTTGCCGGAGTCGGGGGTCGAGACGGTGCGCTGCGTCGTGATGGGAATGATTTGGCCGATCCCCAGCTCGGTGGCTTTTTCGAGAAAGAGATCGAAGCGCTGCGGCAACTTCAAGAGCGACATGGCAACCGACACGCGCGTCTCGGGCGGCGGCACGCGCCGCAGGTTGCGAAGCGAGCCTTGCAGCTCCTGCTTGCCGATGGCTTCGACCGCCAGCTCTGCCGACAGCCCGGCGCCGTCGGTCACAGGCACCACGTCCCCTTCGCGACAGCGCAGCACGCGCGCGAGATGGTGGAACTCTTCCCCGTCGATGGTGGCCCGCCCACGATCGGGGTCGAGCTGATGCGGAAGCAGGTAAAACAGATCCATGAGAGGCTACTCCTTTTCGGTGACGGCAACAACCGCGAACGCGACCTGTTCCGCGCCCGCCTCTTTGAGCGCTGAGGCCGCGGCCACAAGCGTCGCGCCGGTGGTCAGCACGTCGTCCACCAGCAGCACGCGCCCGCTGACCCGGCGGGAAGCGCGGCTCGTCGGGCGGAACGCGCCCTCCATGTTCCGCCGGCGCTCGACAAGGCTCAGGCCGGTCTGCGAGCCGGTATGAACACGCCGCTCGATGGCGCCCTCCGCGACGGGCAGACCAAGCACCTCGGCCATGCCGCCGGCAATCGCTCCGGACTGGTTGTAGGTGCGTTCGATGCGCTTGAGCGGATGCAGCGGAACCGGCACGATCGCCTCCACGGAGCCCGCACCTCCGGATGCAAGCACAAGCTCGCCAAGCCGTCTGCCGAACAGGCGGCCGAGCGGAAAGAGCCCGCCGTACTTCAGGGCGTGCAGTGCGTCGTGCAGCGGGCCTTCGCTCCGGTAGGGATAGAGGCTCCAGGCCGCGGATGGAACGGCGCCGAGACCGAAATGGGAATTGACGCTCCGGATCACAGCCTGGCCGCCCGCCAGAGAATCGGGAAACGGAGCGAACCTGACGAGGCAGGCCGGACAGAGCTGCCGCTCACCGGATTCGAGCGGCTTGCGGCACACCACGCAGACCTCCGGAAAAAGCAGATGCGCCAGCCCTTCAAGCATCGCTCCCGGGCGGCTGGCCGGAACCGAAGCAGAGCGCCGCCGCGCCGTACATTCCGGCTTTGTTGCCCAGCCGCGCCGGCACGATCTCCAGCCCGTCGTGCATCGAAGGCAGGGTCGAGCGGTGCAACTGCATCAGCGCAGGCTCGAAAATCAGCTCGCCAGCCGCTGAAATGCCGCCGCCGATCACGAATTTCCGGATGTCCATCAGGGCGGTAACGTTGGCCAGACCGACACCGAGAATTTCACCGACCCTATGCCATATCTGCAACGCGAACCGGTCGCCCTCCCGGGCCGCCTGTTCGAGATGACGCGGCGAAAGCCCGTCAACATTGAGACTGCAAAGCTGCATCAAACGCGGCGACAAACCCTGCTCACCGCCCTCGCGGCAGGCAAGCTCGACGATGCGCTCCTTGCCGATCAGGCTTTCGATCGTGCCCCGCACGCCCGCATGGACGCTCGACCCCTCGAAATCGATAATCATGAAGCCGATCTCCCCCGCCGTGCCGGTCGGCCCGCGATAGAGCTTGCGGTCGAGAATGATGCCGCCGCCAACGCCCGTGCCGAGCGTCACCAGCATGAAGTCGCGGAACGCGCTGCCACCGCCATAGACCGCCTCGCCATAGGCGGCGGCATTGGCGTCATTCTCGACCAGCACCGGCACACTGAGGCCATGCGCCTCTTCGAGACGCTGCCGAAGCCGGTCGCGCAGGGGATAGCGCCCCCAGCCGGGCAGGTTGGGCGGATAGGAGAGCATGCCTTGCGCCGCATCGACCGCGCCCGGCGCACCCAGGCCCACGCCCGCGAAGTCGCCGGCGTCGAGTGATTCGGAGGCTTGCTGGTAGAGATCGCTGGCAAGAAGCGCCAACTGCCGGATCACGCCATCGGGCCCGGCGGCGCTGTCGGTCGGCTGGGCATCCTCGAAAAGAATGCCCGCGGCCTCATCGATGACGGCCGTCTTGATATTGGTCCCACCGAGATCGATGCCGATAGCCCATGATGGCATACGCGTAAACGGTTATGAATTGAACGGCTTGAGGAACTTCCTGCCATGCCCGCCCGACGCAAAGAAGCCGAGAATTTCCTGCACCTCGGGAGTCTGGGGGAAGTCGCGCCGAACAGTTTCGAGCGCGTTGGAAAGCAAGAGGCCTGACTGGAAAATCACGCGATAGACGTCCCGGATGGTGCCAAGCTGTTCCGGAGTGAAGCCGCGCCGCTTCAGTCCGACGACGTTCAGCCCCTCGTAGCGGAACGAGCTGTGCCCGCCGGCCATGACGAACGGCGGCACGTCGAGCGCGCCGCGGGAGATGCCGCCCACCATCGCGTAGCGGCCGATCCTGACGAACTGGTGAATGCCGGCCAGCCCCCCGACCACAACGTAATCGCCCACCTCGCAATGGCCGCCGAACTGCACCGAATTGGCGATCACCACATGGTTGCCGATCACGCAGTCGTGGCCCGCATGGACGTAGGACATGATGAGGTTGTCGGAGCCCACCACGGTCTTGCCGCTGGCCTTCGTGCCGCGGTTCAGGGTCACGCACTCGCGAATCACCGTCCGGTCGCCGATGTGCAGCTCTGTTTTCTCGCCCGCATATTTGAGATCCTGGGGCGCGGTGGAAAGCACCGCTCCGGAATGGATGCGGCACTCGCTGCCGATTCGTGCGCCATCGGCGATGTAAACGTGGGGGGCGATGACCGTCTGGTCGCCGATCACCACATCGTCCTCGATGACGGTGTAGGGGCCGATCACCACATCCTCGCCGATCGAGGCTCCGGAACCGATGACCGCTGTCGGGTGAATATTGCTCATGAAAAGTCCA
Organism: Chlorobiaceae bacterium; assembly: GCA_016931495.1. GTDB lineage: Bacteria > Bacteroidota > Chlorobiia > Chlorobiales > Chlorobiaceae > Chlorobaculum. The sequence continues at coordinate 3,184 of JAFGER010000098.1, forward strand.
GCTATTGCATTAGGGAATCAAGCCGCTCCCGCAGTTCGGGAAGCGCGCGCTTCAGATCATTAAGGACGGCCTGCGATTTGCGGGCCTCTCCGGCTTCCCGGTAAACCTGGGCCAGCAGAAGGTACAGCTCCGGCTCCTTGCGGACATCGGTGCGGGAGGCCAGAATTTCAAGGTATTCAATATAAGGATATGCTTTCTGCTTTGCACCTCCGGAAATGCGAAGCGATGCAAGCGTGGCGGCAAGGCGCGGCGATACCGGATAGCGCTCCAGCGGAAACAGCGCTGCGTACCGGTCAAGCACCTCGCCGGCAAGCGCACCTCGCTGCCGCGCCACAAGGCGGCCCGAGCCATCCGGCACCCGCACCGAACCATCGGGCGCTCCGGCAAGATCAAGCGCCAGCCGCCCGAAAAGCGGCGGATAGTTGCCCAACAGATTCACCGAGGTCTCGTCGATGTTCACGGCAAGGTTGCCGGTGTTGCGGTACCGGTAGGTGCCGAACAGATTGCCGTACAGCGTGCCCGGATCGGCGAAATCATGCGCCGATCCGCTCTTGAGCGGCACGACCCGATAGACCAGCCCGTCGAGGCGGAGATTGCGGTCGAGGCCGATCATCTCCGAAGGATCGACCGTCAGGGCGAAGTAGATCGGACGCTTGCCGTAATTGTCGATCACGATCATGTAGATGGCGATGTCCTGCGGGCGCAGAAAGGTCTCGCCCTGATAGCTGAGGCCCGGCCTGATTCGCCAGCGAAGCGAGTCGGAGGGCGCGGCGGGCAGGGTGACGCCGGAACGCCGGGCGTCGTCGAAAAGCCTGCGCTGTTCGGCGCCGGCGGGAACGGCCACATCGACCGAATCGACCGGCACGTAGGTGATCGCCTCCAGATCGGCGTCGCTGACCTTCAGCTCGACAGGTTTGGCGCCTCTCGGGCTGTCGTGCTTGAGCTGCAACAGGTACCAGCCGGTGTTGGCCAGGCTCAGGTTGACCACCCGCACGTCGGTGCGGATGCGCTCGACCTCCTGCAGGTACCAGAGCGGAAAGGTGTCGTTGTCGCCGTTGGTGAAGAGAATCGCGTCCTTGTCGCAGCTTTGCAGCATGTTCCAGGCCCAGTCCCAGGCGACGTAGTTGCCCGACCGGTCATGCGTGCGGTAGTTGGCCATCAGCATCCGGACGTTGATCGCGCCAAAACCGGCCAGCACGGCGAGGGAGGCGATAATCGTACGGTTCCTCGACTCGGCATTTTCAAGCGCTTTGGAAATCGCGGCCCAGAGGCTTTCGATGCCGATGCCGATCCAGAGCGCGAAGGCGAAAAAGCTGCCCACGTAGCTGTAATCGCGCTCGCGCGGCTGCGGCTCGGGCTGGTTGAGATAAACCACGAGAATCACGCCGGTCATGGCGAACAGCGTCGCCACCACGAGCCCCATCTTCCAGTTCCGCCTGAAATGCGACACCGCGCCGTAAAGGCCGGCGAGCAGCGGCAGGCCCCACAACTGGCTCCAGTCGGTCACCGCGCCCTCGATGGGAGCCGAACGGCCGATGAACTGCCAGCCGAAATAGCGCAGGTACATGCGGTCGAGCTGGTAACGGAAAAAGAAGTCCCAGTCGCCCGAATAGAAACGGTAAAAATACTGGTGCAGCGGCTCGGGCGACCACTGCCTCGGCCACAGCGGCCAGCTTCCATACTGCTCCCGGTTGACGTACGAGAAAAAGGCCTGGAGCGTCGAGGGATCGTTCTCGTTGATCGGCGGCCCGGCGTGCGCGCGCACGAAAATCAGCAGGTAGGAGGTGTAACCGAGGATGAGCAACAGCACCGACAGCAGCGCGAGATTCGGCAGCACCATGCGCTTCCGGTGGCTGAAATGGATGCCGATAACCAGCAGCGCAATCAGAAAGCCCAGGCCCCACCACGAAGTGTGCACGAACAGCACCGGCAGCTCCTTGATGATGCCCCGGTAGATCAGGAAGAAAAGTCCGAGGCTGAAAAGCACCATCAGGCTGAACGACTTCAGCGTGACCGGGTACTTCTTGAAATAGTAGAGCAGCACCAGCGAAAAGAGCGCCAAGAGGCTGAGCAGGTGCACGCCAATGGAGAGGCCGATCATGTACATCACGGCGAGCAGCCACCGCTCGCTGCCCGGCGCGGGATCCTCCTCGTACCAGCAGAGCATCATCCAGAAGACGGTGGCCGTCAGGAAGGAGGAGGCTGCCCACAGGCTCGTCTCGACCGCGTTGAACCAGAAGCTGTCCGAAAAGGCCAGCGCCAGCGCGCCGACCGCCGCGCCTCCGTAAGCGGCAATCCTGTCCGGCAGGTTCCACTCACCGGGCTTCGAGTTCCGGGCGATGGTGATGAGCCGCACGATGATCAGGTACGTCAGCATGATGGTGCCCGAACTGAGCAGCGTGCTGAAAAAGTTGATCCGCGCGCCGATGTCGCCAAAGGTGGGCAGCAGCGAAAAGAGGTGGCCGAACAGCAGGTAGAGCGGCGCGCCGGGCGGATGCGGAATGCCGAGCGTGCGCGAGGTGGCAATCACCTCGCCGCAATCCCAGAACGAAAGCGTCGGCGCCATCGTCGAGAGATAAACCGCTTCGGCAGCGATGAAAATAGCGGCGGCAACGCCACGATTCAGTTGTTTGTGTGTCATGAAATCTGTGCTTCTTGCACCATCGGAATCATCGGAATCGATGCAAACCCTGCTGTCCCTGAACTCTTGGGCACCTCTAAAAACTTATTGCGCGTCACGATTGTCGGCGCTTGGGTGGTGCTCGAAATCCTCACGTACTCCGTGTACGCTCCGG
>JAFGER010000099.1 GCA_016931495.1 Chlorobiaceae bacterium
AGGGGGTGCGCTCGCGCCGGTATGGCAAGGTGGTGCGGCTGGATGTCAATCCGGAGATGCCGCACTCCATCAGGAGCCTGCTGGTCAAGAACCTCGAAATCTACGAGCGCAACGTGTATGAAATCGGCGGTTTTCTTGGCATGAGCGCCCTGATCGAGCTGCTGAAAATCGATCGCCCCGATCTGAAAGACGAGGCGTTCGTACCGAACAACCCGATGGACACCAAGCGCCAGACGGACATGTTTTCAATGCTCCGTTCCGGCGATCTGCTGCTGCATCACCCGTATGATTCGTTCAAACCGGTGGTTGATCTCATCTGGGAGGCGGCGCGCGACCCCGACGTTCTTTCCATCAAGCAGACGCTTTACCGGACGGGCAGCAATTCGCCGGTCATCAAGGCGCTGATGTTCGCCGCCGAACAGCGCAAACAGGTGGCCGTGCTGGTGGAGCTGAAGGCCCGGTTCGACGAGGAGAACAACATCATCTGGGCCAGGGCGCTCGAAGATGTCGGCGCGCATGTGGTCTATGGCCTGCCCGGCCTCAAAACCCACGCCAAGCTGACGCTCATCGTCCGGCGTGAACAGGGCAAGCTGTGCCATTATCTGCATCTCGGAACCGGAAATTACAACTCGATCACGGCGAAAATCTACACCGATTACAGTTATCTGACGACGAACCGGGAGCTTGCCGACGATGTTTCCGAGCTGTTCAATTCGCTCACCGGTTACTCGAAGCATCGTGACTACCGCTCGCTGATCGTCTCTCCGCTGCACACGAGGCGCTGGGCGCTGGAGATGATCCAGCGTGAAATCGAGTGGCAGCGCAAGGGCTGTGGCGGGCGCATCGTGCTGAAGATGAACGCGCTGGTCGATGAGGAGATTATCCGTGCGCTTTACCGCGCCTCGATGGCCGGAGTGCGCATCGATCTGCTCATCCGGGGCATCTGCTGCCTGAAGCCGGGTGTGGCGGGAGTGAGCGAAAACATCCGCGTGGTGAGCATCATCGGCCGCTTTCTGGAGCACAGCCGGGTCTTCTACTTCGGCAACGGCGGCTCCGGCGAGCTGTTCATGGGCAGCGCCGACTTCATGCCGCGCAATCTCGACCGGCGTGTCGAGACCATTTTTCCGGTCACCGACAGCAGGCTCGTCGAGTCGGTCATGGCCGATCTGGAGCTGATGCTCCGGGACAACCGGAAGTCGTGGGAAATGAACCCCGACGGAACCTATAGCAGAGCCAGAAAAGAGGAGCGCCGCGTGACCGACAGCCAGCGGCTGTTCATGAGGCGTTCGCTCCGCAAAAAGAAAACCCACAAAACCAAAGTCAACGGATTATGAACATTGCAGTAGGAAGCGACCACGCAGGCGTCGGGATGAAACAGAGCGTCATCACATGGCTTGAACGGAATGGCCACACCTGTGAGGATATGGGCCCCTTTACGGAGGAGTCGGTCGATTATCCCGATTTTGCCCGCAAGGTTTGCCAGGCGGTTGTCGAGGGACGGGCCGATCAGGGCATCCTGATGTGCGGTACCGGTATCGGCATGTCCATCGCGGCCAACAAGGTGAAGGGCATTCGCGCCGGCTTGGCGTGCAGTCCCGAATTCGCCGCGCTCGCCCGGCAGCACAACAACGCCAACGTGCTCTGCTTTGCCGCCCGCTTCAACGATGTGCCCACCGCCGAGAAGATTCTCGAAAGCTGGTTCGCCTCGGAGTTCGAGGGTGGCCGCCACCAGCGCAGGGTCGATAAACTTGAACCGGTGAACTGAATGAGCGTCACCTTCTCCTATCTGGCCGACGCGCACTGGCCGGCGTTCACCATTGGTGAGCCGGTTGCCGAGGTGCTCCGGACGCTCTCCGAAAAGGAGCTCGAATGCGCTCCCGTGTTCGACGGCGGCCGGTATGCGGGCATGGTTTCCCTTTCCGGACTCCTTCGGGGCCGGAAAGGAGCGCCCGGCGAAGGGGATGCGCTCGAAGCGGCCATGCTCGAACAGGCACGCGCGTACGGGCCGGACGAGCAGCTTTTTGACAACCTGGCCTCCGTGGCGGCGGCAAAGTGCGGTATCGTGCCGGTTGTCGATGAAGATGGCCGGCTGGATGGCGTGGTGTCACGCAGCCGCATTCTTTCGTTTCTTGCCGACCGGATGCACTCCGGCGAAGGCAGCTACACCCTTGAAATCGAGGTGCCCCCGACAGGCGCGAAGCTTTCGGAGGTTATTGAAACGATTGAGAAAAACGACGCATCGGTTCTGACGTTCACCTCATGGCCGACCGGCGCCTCGCACGAAGGAAAGATCATCTTTTTCAGGGTGGCCACGCTCGACTTTTTCCGGCTCATCCGGAATATGGAAAAGTACGGCTACCCGATCCGTTACCACTCCGGCTTTCCTGAATCGGGCTACGACGAGCTTCGGGAAAAAGCGCTTGAGTTCATCCGCTACATGGATATGTAACAGCTTCCGGAACAGCTCGTTGCCTCTTTACTTGCGGGATATGCCGGTACTGGAGGGAGCGGATGGCCGGGCCTGAACATCAGCGTAATTGTCGGAATTCCGGTTTTCACGACGGAGGCCGGTCGGCGGAACGGAAAAATTCCGGTGACCTTGCATCCGCGAAGTCACCACGAACGATATGGTTTATGCACAATGAAGCATTGAGCGCCCTGGCGCAGAGGGTCAAAGAAGCTGCGCAACGCATCTATCCGGAGGTGCTCGCCGTGCGGCGGCATCTGCACATGCATCCGGAGCTCTCCTACCAGGAGTTCCGCACGACGGCCTTCATCAAGGAGTATCTTGCCGGGCTTGGCATCGAGGCCGAGCCGCAGCTTCTCGAAACGGGAGTGGTCGCCATTCTGCGGGGCCAGGGAGCGCCGGAATCGGGCGAGCGCAGAACGGTTGCCCTGAGGGCGGATATCGACGCGCTGCCGCTTCAGGAGGAGAACTCGCACGATTTCTGCTCGACCGAAGCGGGCTGCATGCACGCCTGCGGCCACGACATGCACACGGCGATGCTGCTCGGCGCGGCTTCGGTGCTGAGCGGCATGAAGGAGGAACTGAAGGGCGACGTGCTGCTTGTTTTCCAGCCTGCCGAAGAGAAGGCTCCGGGCGGCGCGAAGCCGATGATCGAGGCCGGTTTGCTGAACAAGTACAAGCCATCGGCTATCTTTGCCCAGCATTGCTTTTCCAGCGTGCGGAGCGGTTCGATCGCCATGTGCAAGGGCGGTTTCATGGCCGCTGCCGACGAACTGTATATCACCGTTCACGGCCAGGGCGGACACGCCTCCGCGCCGCACAAGACCCGCGACCCGATCCTCGCATCGGCCCACATCATCACGGCGCTCCAGCATCTGGTGAGTCGCGTGGCGCCGCCGCACGAACCGGCTGTGGTGTCGATCGCATCGATCAACGGCGGCCACGCCACGAACATCATTCCCGGCAAGGTCACCATGCAGGGCACCATGCGCACCATGAACGAAGAGCTTCGTTCGCTCCTGCACGAGCGCTTCGAAAGGACGGTCATGCAGGTGGCCGAAGCGTTCGGGGTCGAAGCTGAGGTGGAGATACGTTTCGGCTATCCGGTGCTCTACAATGATCCCGATATGACCGATCTGGCCTGGGATGCCGCCAAAGAGTTTCTTGGCGACGAAAAGGTGCACAAATCGGAACCACTCATGACCGCCGAGGATTTCGCCTACTATCTTCGCGAGTGCCCCGGCAGCTTCTGGCAGCTCGGCACAGGCTTTGGCGATAGCGATCCGGGCAACCTGCTGCACTCTCCGACCTTCAATCCCGACGAGCAGGCGCTCGAAACCGGTGTGGGCATGATGAGTTACCTGGCCCTGCGGTATCTGGCGGGCTGAATTCTATTCAAAATCTGATTTGCAGGAGGCTGTCTCAAAAGTCATGTATCAAACTCTTTCTCTGAACTCAGCCTCTTGGTCATTCTGAACGAAGTGAAGAATCCAGTTTGCCATTAAGTGGATAATTTATTATGCGTTACGAGAGTCGTCCGTATTCTTCGCCCGGCTTTGTCGGACTCAGAATGACAGGAAAAATCGAGCACACATGAAATGAGGGCACCTCTAAAAACTTATTGCGCGTCACGATTGCTGCGTTGGGTGGTGCTCGAAATCCTCACGTACTCCGTGTACGCTCCGG
>JAFGER010000001.1 GCA_016931495.1 Chlorobiaceae bacterium
AGAAATTGGGCTAAAGCCCGTATTTATTTTGTGTTATCCGCATACCCCGGACTGAAGTCCGGGGCAATTGTTTAAGATGTTTAATGGCCGGAGCAATAATTGCCCCGGCTTCTTATACTCAGGGGGGGGAACCCGACGGACATTCGATGCTTACATTGCCGTTTAGTTGCCCCGGCAACAAAAAATCGCAATCGTCGCCGTTGTAAGAAATTGGGCTAAAGCCCGTATTTATTTTGTGTTATCCGCATACCCCGGACTGAAGTCCGGGGCAATTGTTTAAGAGGTTTAATGGCCGGAGCAATAATTGTCCCGGCTTCTTATACTCAGGAGGGTTTTAACCCGACGGACATTCAACTCTTACATTGTCGTTCAATTGCCCCGGCTTCTTACACTCAGGAGGGGTTTAGCCCGACGGACATTGAATTCTTACATTGCCGTTTAGTTGCCCCGGCTTTCAAGCCGGGGACTACATGACAAAAAAAATACCGGGCTTCAGCCCAATTTCTTTATGCCTGGCAATTATCAGAACCTGTCAGCAAATCCAAACTTCTCAATGAACTCCTGATACTCGTCGGCATAGGTTTTCACTCGGTGATGTTCAACCTGAGCATCGATATAAGTACGAACCGCATCGAGCTGTGATTCACTGACGGAAACGGCGAAATAGTCATCCTGCCAACTGAAGCGGAATGGGAGCATATCACTTTTGTTCATCCAGCACGACGATTCTCCCTTGAGAGTCTGAATGATTCTGGAAATATTCTGATCGGAACCAAGAGAGATCAGGAGATGGACATGGTCATTGCTTCCGTTAATCCGATCGATAAAAATGCCCTGATTCCCGGCATAATTCGCGATGTGGCTGAAGAGGTTTGTGCGAACGTCATGATCCATCATTGCCGAGCGGTTTTTTGTCGCCCAGACGCAATGAATCCAGATTTTGATAAATGGCATTTTAGGAAGAGATTGCAGGGGTTGAAGTCTTCCAGTGAAGTTGAAATATAAGAAATTGGGCTGAAGCCCATGAGGGGGGGAGCTCTGTCTTCCCCGGACTGAAGTCCGGGGCAACATGAATGCAAAAGCCGAAATGTCCGGCGGGATGAATCCCGCCTGAATATGGGAGCCGAAGCCTAAAGAAGAGCTTACACTAAAAAATATCTCGATTTTGCTTCTGAGATCCCTTCCACAAACCACCACACATCCCCATCCCTCGGTTTCACCATCCCAGACGGCAGTTCCGGTCTTTCTCCGTTGCTGATTGTGCGGGCGAGGTCGTAGCGTGACGATGGGATGAGGAAGAGCACGTTGGCGGCTTCGTTGATGACTGGCAACGTCAGCGTCAACCTTGTGCCGGGCGGTTTGCCGTTTGGGGCATCCACCGCGATGACCCAGCGTTCTTTTTCTTCGAGCGCTTTACGGTCGCCCGGCATCAGCGAGGCGGTGTGGCCGTCGTCGCCGAGGCCGAGGAGGATGAGGTCGAACGAGGGCGGAGCTTCGTCCGGGTCGTTGCCGTGCTTCCGGAAAAGCCCGCGGATGAGCGCTTCGTAGCGGCGGGCGTCGGCTTCGGGGTCGCCCGATTCGGTTGGCATCCGGTGGATGTCTGCGGGCTTGATGCAGATGTAGCGGATGAGCGTTTTGCGGGCCATGCCGTAGTTGCTGTCGGGGTGGCTGGGGGGCAGGTAGCGCTCGTCGCCCTGGAAGAGCAGCGTTTGCGGCCAGGGCAGGATGATCGATTCGGGGTCGCGCACCGGTCGCCGCGCTTCGTCCGGCAGGGTATAGCCGAGTTCGAGGTAGCGCTCCTCCTTGATGCCCCGCGCGAGCTTGAGGTAGAGCGCTGCCGGGGTTTTGCCGCCCGAGAGCACGAGCGTGAAGCGCCCGCGCTCGGCGACCGCGCGGTAGGCCAGGTCGGTGATGAAGGCCACGGCCTGTTCGAGAAGCACGTCGTGCGGCGCGGAAATCCAGTGAGTCATCATACCATGTTGTTTCTTTCTGATCCTGTCGTGCCGGACTGGATTTTTCGCTTCGCCCAGCATGACAGAGTGAAGTTCATCCGGTATTCGTTACTTGGAAAAAGCCGTTTCGGAGCTGTTTATGTGAGCAGTTCGAGGGCTTTTTCGGCGATGCTGGCCGCGGTGAAGCCGAAATGCTCCATCACTTGCGGGCCGGGGCCTGACGCGCCGAAGTGGTCGAGGCCGATGACGATTCCGCCGCTTCCGGCCACGTCGTGCCACCCGAAGGTGGTGGCGGCTTCGACGACAACGCGCTTCGTGACGCTCGCGGGCAGCACGCTCAGCCGGTATGCCGCACTCTGTTCGGCGAACAGCTCTTTCGAGGGCATCGAGACCACGCGGACGGCGTAGCCTTGCGCTTCGATCAGCGCTTTGGCTTCGAGCGCCGGATGCACTTCGGAGCCGGTGGCTACGATGATGATCCGCTGCTTGTCATCGGCGCTATCCTGCCAGTCGGCGAGCACGTAGCCGCCTTTTGCAACTCCGGCGCGGAGGCGTTCGTCGGTGTCGTCGAGCACTGGCAAACCTTGGCGTGTCAGCACAAGGGCGGCAGGTTTTCGGCGTTCGATGGCGAGCAACCATGCGGCCTTCGTTTCGTTTGCGTCCGCCGGGCGATAGACGTCCATCCCCGGCAGCGAGCGCAGCATGGCGAGCTGCTCGATGGGCTGGTGCGTTGGCCCGTCCTCGCCGACGCCGATGCTGTCGTGCGTGAAGATGAAGATCGAGGGCGACTGCATCATCGCGGCCATGCGCAGCGCCGGTTTCATGTAGTCGGCGAAGACCAGGAAGGTCGCGCCGTAGGGAATCATCATGTTCGAAAGCGCCATGCCGTTCACCAGCGCGCCCATCGCGTGCTCCCGGACGCCGAAGTGGAAGGTCGGGCCGCCGTAGCTCTCCGCTCCGAAAGCGGCTCCGAGGAGCGTGCCGTTCGACGGGGCGAGGTCAGCCGAGCCTCCCGCCAGCAGCGGGATTTTCTCCGCGATTGCACCGAGCACTTTTTTCGACGCCTGCCGCGTGGCGAGCTTTTCGCCTGCCGGGAACTCTGGCAAATCCTCCGTCCAGGCGGCGGGGACTCTGCCGTCGAGCAACTCAGAAACGGCTGCGAAGAGGCCGGGCTCCTCCCGCTCGAACTCCTGCCACCGCGTCCGCCACTCCTCTTCCAGCCCGATGCCGCGTTCTGCTATCGTCCGGAAATGATCTCGCACCTCTTCCGGCACGACGAACGATTCATCCTCCGGAAAGCCGAACTGCCGCTTGACGAGCTTCGCCTCCTCCGCTCCGAGCGGCTCGCCGTGCGCCGAGGCGGTGCCCTGCTTGTGCGGGCTGCCGTAGCCGATGGTGGTGGTGACGATGATGAGCGACGGGCGGTCGCCCTCCTCCTGCGCGTCGCGCACGGCCTGTTCGATGGCCGCGGTGTCGTTGCCGTCGATGTGCGAAATGACGTGCCAGCCGTAGGCTTCGTAGCGCTGGGCGACATTTTCGGTGAAGGCCAGGTCGGTCGAGCCTTCAATCGAAATGTGGTTGCTGTCGTACAGGCAGATGAGCTTGCCGAGCTTGAGGTGGCCCGCCAGCGACGAGGCTTCCGAGCTGACGCCCTCCATCAGGTCGCCGTCGCCGCAGATGACGTAGGTGAAGTGGTCGATCAGCGGGTTGCCGGGCCGGTTGAGTTTGGCGGCGAGGAACCGTTCGGCGGCGGCCATGCCCACGGCGGTGGCGATGCCCTGGCCGAGCGGGCCGGTGGTCATCTCCACGCCCGGCGTGTGGCCGTACTCCGGATGGCCCGGCGTGCGGCTGCCGAGCTGGCGGAACTGTTTCAGCTCGTCGAGACCGAGGCCGTAGCCGCACAGGTGCAACAGCGCGTAGAGCAGCGCCGAGCCGTGGCCCGCCGACAGCACGAAGCGGTCGCGGTTTGGCCACGCCGGATTGGACGGATTGAAGCGCATGAGTTTGGTGAAGAGCGTGTAGGCCATCGGAGCCGCGCCGAGCGGCAGTCCGGGGTGGCCCGATTTGGCCTGTTCGACCATATCGACCGCAAGCAGTCGGATCGTCGCGATGGCCTGCTGTTCGATGGAGGAGGTGTTGGTCATGATCGGATGGTTTCGGCAATTGGGCAAGATGTGTTCCTGAAAGTAAACATTCTGGGCGATCAAGGTCAAAAGAGGGGTGCTCGGGGAGTGGCGGTTTTTGCGGTTGGGCGGAAGAATCCTAAGTTTAAGGGAATGGCGGAATAACCCGACACCCCATCGCTCATGCCACTCTTCGACGGTTATGGCGTTCTTGCCGGATCGCTGCTCCGGTACGGTTGCGACAACCGGCAGGACGAAACGCACTACTACCACTGCTCGCTTCTGGTTCGCGCACGAGGAGGCCGCGGAGGCGTCTATCGCTGCGTCGTCGATCTCGACAGCAAGCAGCGGCGTGACGGCATCCAGTGGAAGGTGGTGAAATTGCCGCAGGATCGCGCGGCGGCGTTGCGCGAGCGCCCGGACGGGTGGCATGAAATCGGAATGGATGAACATTCCGGAGCGCTCGATTACTACCGGAGCGGGTGGCTCGGCCCGTCGGCGGAGTGCGTCCGCGCGGGCCGGGAGGCGGGTGCGGGCAGGTATTGCTGGAAGTACGGTACCGGGCACGATGCTTTCCGCGACCTCGAACCGCTGCTGCGGCGAGGGCGGAGAATTTTCGTGTTTGGCGAGCCGTTCCGTAACGGCAGGGGCGTGCACAATATCCACCAGAACCAGGGCGACCCGCCCGGCAGCCGCTGGGCGGCGGAAAATGGCCCCTGGCAGGACGGGGCGGTGATGGTGGAGCGCCCCGACGGCAGCGTGGCGGCCTTTCTGTGCAAGTTCAGCACCCAGCGCTTCTGCATCGGCGAGCCTGCCGTGACGGAATCGTGCAAAACATAAGGAGCGCTTTGGGCTTTGCCGGTGTGGCGCTGTTCTTTTCTGCGATGCTGGCGGGTGTTTTCTCAGCGCAGCCACGGGGGAGGCCAGCAGGATGTTCGGGATCAAAATCGGCGAAAAACTGTTGACTGCATTATCACCGTAAACAAGGAGTTTCCATGAGATCGCTTTCTGATTCGATAAGGCTTGTTCTGCTTTCGCTGGCGTTGCTGTGCGGCAGCCTGTTGCCCGCTTTGCTTCATGCGGAGGTTCCTGCCATTTCGGTGGCGGCATCGGCCAGCGTGCGGTACGAGCCTGATACCGCCGAGTTCACCACATCGCTCTCCGCGACCGAAAACGATGCGTCGAAGGCCGCCGCGAAGGTTGCCCGGCTCTGGAGCGGCTTGCAGCAGTCGTTGCGCGCCGCCGGTATTGCCGCGCAGGACGCCTCGTCGATCAGCTATTCGGTGAATCCCGAGTGGGAGTGGAACCGCGCGACCGGGAGCAGGAGCCTGAAGGGCTACACGGCGCGGCACACCGTCCGGGTGGTGGTGCGTGATTTGCGCAAGCTCGGCGCGGCCATCGACGTGGCGGCAGGCGCTGGCGCGGGCAGCATCGAGGGGCTGCGCTATACTTCCTCCCGCTTCGAGCACTTCCGCGCCGAAGCGCTGGCCGATGCCGTCAGGAGCGCCCGGCAGGACGCCGAGGTGATGGCCAGAGCTGCCGGCGGGCGGCTCGGCACGCTGCTCTCGCTCGACTACGGCCAGCCGCAGCCGGACTATCCGGTGATGCGCGCAGTCATGGCCGCTGCCCCTGAGGCCGCCGCGCCTGTCACCGAGCTTGAGCCTGCCGGGCAGAAGCTGACGGTTTCAGTGAATTCGCGCTGGCAGTTTGTATCCGGAAAAGGGAAGTGAGGCAGCGGTAAGGCGCAAGGAGGCGTGAGGCCATGAAGGAAAACATACTCGAACGGTACGATCGCTCGGTCGATGGACGGGTCATCATCGACGTTTCCGCCTCGAAAGTCGAGGAGCTGTACGATGATTACGACAAACAGGCCCCCTATCACCGCAAGGACCTCGACGAAGAGCTGGCCTCCTATCTTTTTGACTGCGTCCGGGAGATCGGCAGGGCGGGGTTCGTCATCCGCATCACGCTCGACAGCGCTCCGTCCGCCGAGCTTCAGGCGCGCATCCGCACCAGCCTCTACAAGTTTTTCATGTACCAGCGCGAGCTTGAGATCTCCTCGGTGAAAAGCCTGTGGCGGCGCTCCCTGATGTTCCTGCTGGCCGGTTTCGTGCTGCTGTTTTTCTCGTTCAGGCTTGACGGCGTTGCCGCGCGCCCCTTTTACCAGACCGTCCTGATTGAGGGGGTGACCATCGCCGCCTGGGTTTCGCTCTGGGAAGCGCTGAGCATCGTGCTGTTCAACTGGTGGCCATCGCGCCAGCGCATCGCAATAAATTACCGCATCGCCAGCGCCGAGGTGATTTTTCAGGCCAGTTCGAGGCAGTCCTGACGCCGTGCCGGTTTTTGGCTTTGCAAAAAAAAGCCTTACATTTCCGAAGTGTCAAAAAAAAATCTGCCGTACCTCCCCGGTTCGGCCCGCGTGCAGGGGGTTCCCAAGGCGCCCTGCACTGTGTGAGTCTTGTCTGATATCCATAACCGAGTAGTTATTACCATGACCCGGATGCTGCTTTTGCATCCGCGATTTACAAGGAGCCTGCGTATGAAAAGAGGAGCCGTGGCCTTACTTATGCTGTTCATGATCGCACCCTTGAACAGCCGTTCCGCGACGATGGACAACCGGCCCGAAAACCGGTGGATGTCTTCGGTGATGCGATCCGTCAACAGGAACAACGATATTGATCCGCAAGCCCTCCGGCTCGCCTTGCAGGGATACTGGAACCTCAAGCGCCAGGGAATGATTCGCCGCGATGGCATCGTTACCCTTATCGATTTCAACAAGCCTTCCGACGCCAGGCGTCTTTTTATCATCGATGTCAACCATGGCAAAGTCCTTCATTCAGCCCTGGTCGCCCACGGGCGGAACAGCGGCGATGTGTTCGCGACCAGTTTTTCCAACCGGCCCGGCTCGAACCAGAGCAGTATCGGCTTTTATCTCACGGCAAATACCTACATTGGAAAGAACGGTTATTCGCTTGTTCTGAAGGGGCTTGACCGCGGCATCAACGACAAGGCCGAGATGCGGAGCATCGTGATGCACGGTGCGGACTATGTTTCCGAGGATTACATTCAACAGAACGGCCGTCTCGGACGGAGCCTCGGGTGCCCTGCCGTGGAGATGGGGATGCGTTTCGAGCTGATCGACCAGATCAAGGAGGGCTCCTGCCTGTTCATTTATCATAACGGCACTGATTATGTCTCCAGCTCGGCGGTGCTCAATCCCGAGTTGGCTTCGAGAGCTGATCAGAGCCGTAATCCTGCATAACGCTCAATTGGTATCGATGCGTCCGCTTTTGTTGTACTGGATTGCCGCCCTGCTTTTGCTGCCGGCGGCAACCCCCTCCGTGCTCCATGCCGTCGAAAACAGCGACGGCGCTTCAATGCGCGACCAGATCGTTGCGGAGCATCTGCAGAACGCGCTGGGACGGCTCGAACGTTCCGCCGATTCCGCTTCTCCTGCAAGAGCGGTGGTCGCCAGGCAGATGCAGCGCTTTTACGAGACCCTTGGGTATCGCGTGGCCTGGACCAATCGCAAGGCCATCGCGCGTCTCGTCGAGGTGATCGAACAGAGCGCCGGTGACGGGCTCAATCCCTCGGACTATCATCTCGACCAGATCAGGACGCTGTACGAAAATCCGCCACTGTACCCGGCCATGCAGGTGCGCGCCGATCTTCTGATGACCGATGCGCTCTTCACCCTGCTTTCGCACATGCGCGCGGGGAAGGTGGTGCCGAGGTCGCTCGATCCGAACTGGAACCTGCCGCTCTCCGGGCCTGCCGGGAACAGCGATGAAATGCTGATGTCGGCCGTGATGGATGCAAGATTTCCCGAGCTGATCGCCTCGCTCCGCCCCTCCACGCAGGAGTACCGGCTTCTGCGCAAAGGCCTTGCGCAATACCGGACGATCGCGGCTTCCGGCGGCTGGAAGCAGGTGCCCTCAGGGCCGGGAATCTCCGAAGTCGGCCAGACCGACAAGCGTATGCCGTTCATCCGCCAGCGGCTCATCATGACGGGCGATCTGGTCGACAACGGCCTGACGCAGGGCGCTCTTCCGGCTCCGTCGGACACCACGGCTACCGGGCAGAACCCGGCTCACGTTTACACCCCCGAGCTGTTCGAAGCGGTCAAAGCGTTCCAGCGCAGGCACGGCCTCGTGGTGGATGGCATTGTCGGCAACGAGACCATTGGCGCGATGGACGTGTCCATTCTGGCGTGGATCGACCAGATTCGGATCAATCTCGAACGCTACCGCTGGTACTCCGGAAAGCTGGGCGCGACCTACGTGATGGTCAACATTCCGTCATTTTCGGTCACGGTGGTGCGTGACGGCGAGTTGCGCTGGACATCGCGGGTCATCGTCGGCAAACCGAATCAGCAGACGCCTGTCTTCAAGGCGGAGATTCAGTCGGTGGTCTTCAATCCGCGCTGGGTGATTCCGTCGGGCATTCTGGCCCAGGAGGCGCTTCCGGCCATCAAAAAGAACATCAGCTACCTGAGCCGTCACCAGTTAAGCGTGGTGAACAGCGAAGGCAAACCGGTCGATCCCTCAACGGTCAACTGGTCGGCCTATCACGGCCCCGGATTTCCCTACCGCCTGGTGCAGGCCTCGGGTGACGACGGCGCGCTCGGCAGGATCAAGTTCAACATGCCCAACCGTTTTACGGTCTATATGCACGACACTCCGACCAAGCCGCTCTTTGAACGGAGCTACCGCGCGTTCAGCCACGGCTGCGTCAGGGTGCAGAACCCGAATGAGCTTGGCGTGATTCTTTTCAACGATCCGGTCAAGTGGAACATGCAGCGGATCGAGGAGATGATCGACACCGGCAAGACGCGCACCATCAATCTTCCGGAGAGAGTCCCGGTCTATTTCATGTATCAGACCGCGTTTCCTGATGCCGAAAACATCGCCTTCAGGTATGACGTGTATGGCCGCGATCCGCGCCTGCTGAAGGCGCTCGACAGCTCCAGGGAGCGTCGTTTCGTCGAGGATGCGCTCCGTTCGCTCGCGGTTCCCGAGCCACAGAAACCGTGAGGTGGCGCCATGTCCTTCACGGTAACCATCGATGTGTCAAAGCAGTTCGAGACCCCGGCCTCGCCGGAGAAAGTCTTCGAACTGCTTGCCGACGTGCCCCGCTCGGCAAGCTACTTTCCTGATGTCGAAAAGCTCGAACCGCTCGGCGGTAACTCCTACCGCTGGATCATGGAAAAAATCGCCATCGGCGACCACACCCTCCAGCAGACCATCTACGCCAGCACCTACCGAAGCGACCCCGCGGCAATGAGCGTAAGCTGGACGCCCGTCGAAGGCGAAGGCAACGCGCGCGTCGAAGGCAGCTGGCGGCTCGAACCCGCCGCAACCGGAGCGAACGTCCGGCTCCACACCAGAGGCACGCTCGAAGTCGATTTCCCCGGATTTCTGCAATTCCTCCTCTCCCCGCTCATCGAACTCGCCTTCACGCAGAAGATCGACCGTTATATCGCGAATTTGCAGGTGGCGTTTGAAGGGTAAGAGGGGGATTTTTCTTGGGAGCACCATGCTCCAGCTTGGCATGAGCCGAATGCTCAACGAATGTTCGGTATTGGTTTCAGGCGATCATCCGCTTCTACAACGCCGCCACCGACGAAGAAAAACTCACCGCCGCCGCCTCGCTAAGCGAAATTCTCCGACAGATTGATGAGGGGTGAGTGGGCGTCTTATGGGTTAAGATGCTGTGTTTTATTGGCGAAATAGTACATTGTTAGACGTTTAGATGTTTTTGGCTTTGCTTGATAGAGTTACCTGTAATTCATATAAATTTTATGGATAGATTAATCAATAATTCACAAGGCTATGTTTATATCCTACAGGTGAAGGACATAGACCTTCCTGTTTGCAAAATCGGCATGACCACCAGGAATCCCTATCGGCGTTGTGAAGAAATCAATATCAGTTCAACAGGCGATTTTATTTGGGAAGTTGCTCATTCTGTTGCTGTAAGCGATTGTGGAAAATTGGAATCACTGGTTCATCAAAAACTCGAACCATTGCGACAAAAGAGAAGAGAGTTTTTCAACCTGAATCCGACAGATGCGTATCAGGCTATGCTCTCTATCATTGATCGTCAAGATGAGATCACTTTTGTTGATGTCATTGAGCCAATAAGTCGCGATAATAATGCATTTGAAAGCCAGAAAAGGTCAACGCAGCGAGTACAGCGAAACAGCCGATCAAATGAGAAATACGTAGAAATGCTTGATGCTTTCACAACTGTATTGGGCATTAAAGGTCGGCCTTTTGGACAGCTAAACAAACCGTATTTCGGGATGAGTGATGGTAATGATGGAGTTCAATGGAATATTGTCATCTTTGCCGATGCTGATAAAGCAACACTGGGGATTAATCTTGAAGGGATGAAATATAAAGACTGGCCTATAGCAAGGTTTATTATTTCTGAATTGAAAACATTTGCTTTATTAAATGCAACGCAGAGCTTGTCGAACCCTGAACGAGTGTTTGTCCGTTTCACTAGAGATGCTTGGCAGGTTACAAGCCGACCTCTTATTGAGGAACAGTATATTGGCGGCAAACAAATATCGTTATCTGATTTAAACGAAAGCTTATGGTTTTCGATGTTGAAAGAAGCTTTGGAATGCCTTGATGAAAAGAAGAAATATCATGGAAGAAAAACTCAGGAGGTAACACTTGCGAACAAACAACGGAATGGTTTTCAAAAGAGGATGCTTCCCGTTTCACCTCATTTAAATGTATGGACAGATATATCCTTCCAGGGGGAGATATTAGAAAATCTTATAAACGGGACAAAGCTTTTGACGCCATTGTATGAGAGGGTAAAAAAGATTTTGGAGCGATAAGATAAATATAAGAATCTTAATCGATATGAACTTAGAACCATGCAGAGAATGCGGGAAGTTAATAAGCAGACATGCCAAGGGATGCCCGCATTGTGGAGCTAAAAACAAAGATATTTCTAAACATGTAATCTTTGGGGTAATTGGTGGAATGCTTTTTCTTGCGGTGGTTTTTAATCCCAGTGTTTTTGCCCCTAATAATCAGACCTCCCAGAACGATGCGACTTCAAATAATATTTCCACTATATCTGACAGGTGGACGTATCAAGAAGACTCGATCGGGATTGACGCTATACCCGTAAAAATTTTAACATTAAGAAGTGAGCAATCGATAGATCTCGCGTTTCCCTACCAAGGGGAAAATTATGGTCATATAGTCGTGCGAAAAATCAAGGAGAAAAGACCAGAAGTAATATTTACTGTTGATAAAGGACAATTTAATAATTCATACTTAGGAGCCAAGATTAAGGCTAAGTTTGATGATAAACAGTCCATAACATTTACAGGAAAACCACCAAGCGATCATTCATCAGGAATTGCGTTTATTAAAAACCCTGTTAGTTTTATCAAATCTATCCAAAATTCAAAAAAATTAAGAATCGGAGTAGAGTTTTTCCAGCAAGGCGAACAATACTTTGATTTTGAATTAACTGGTTTTGATTTATCGAAACTCAAATAATTGTTCGAAATATGGGATTCTTTCACTAATCGGGTAGGCGCTCGACGCTTCTGTCTTATGAAAGAAAGAGCATTACTCAATGCTTTTGCAAACAAAAATCAAACCGTTTTCTTCGTGATCTCCTGATAAGAAAATTCCCACGATCCGGCCTTTTCTTTGGCGTGCTCGACGGTCATGCTGACCAGATTTCCCTCTTCATCGACGTCGATCAGAACGTTGTCGCTGATTTCCCGTGTTTCGAAAACCGGCTTGTCCAGAAGCTGAATGAGGGCGGTGTCGGTGTCTTTGAAATAGGTGATTTTCATAGGTTTCGGGGTTGCTACGGTAAACCAAATTCTTGATAATTGCCCCGGCCTTCAGGCCGGGGTTAATGTGCAATGCAAAACACATCAGGGCTTTAGCCCAATTCATATATCTCAGAAAATCAATGAATAGGTTGGGCTGAAGCCCGGAGTTTATTTTATCCTTCTCTACCCCGGACTGAAGTCCGGGGCAATTGTAAGAAGAATATTATCGGAGCAAAAGCCCCCGGCTGAAGCCGGAGGCTTTTGGCAAGACACGATCAGGATGGATCGTAGTTCAGCGCTGGCGCGAGCCACTTTTCCGCTTCATCCACCTCGATGCCTTTGCGGTTAGCGTAGTCCTCAACCTGATCCTTGCCAATCTTTCCGAGCACGAAGTATTTCGAGGCCTTGTTGGCGAAGTACAATCCACAGACTGAGGCTGCGGGGTTCATGGCGAAGGTTTCGGTCAGCGTGACGCCTGTGGCGGCTTCGGCGTTGAGGAGGTCGAAGATGGTGGCCTTTTCGGTGTGATCCGGGCAGGCGGGGTAGCCGGGGGCGGGGCGGATGCCCTGGTACTTCTCGGCGATGAGCGCTTCGCCGGAGAGCTTCTCGTCCGGCGCGTAGCCCCAGAGTTCGCGGCGCACCTTTTCGTGCAGCATCTCGGCGAACGCTTCGGCGAGCCGGTCGGCGAGCGCCTGCGTCATGATGCGGTGGTAGTCGTCGCTCGCGTCTGCAAACTCCTGCAACAGCGTCTGGATGCCGAGTCCGGCAGTCACCGTGAAGCAGCCGATCCAGTCGTTGACGCCGCTTTCGCGCGGGGCCACGAAGTCCGCCAGCGCGAGGTTGGCTTCGCCGTGTTTTTCGCTTTGCTGGCGCAGGGTGTGCAGCACGGTGCGGATCATCGAGCGCTCGTCGTCCGCATAGACGAAGATGTCGTCGCCGATGCTGTTGGCCGGGAAGATGCCCGCCACACCTTTGATGCCGAGCAGCTTTTCGCTGTCGATCCGGTCGAGCAGAGCGGTGGCGTCGTTGAAGAGTTTGGTTGCCTCCTCGCCGACCTTTTCATCCTCCAGAATCTGCGGATAGACGCCGTGCAGCTCCCAGCTCCGGAAGAAGGGCGTCCAGTCGATGTACGAACGGAGCGCGCCGACAGTGACATCTTCCAGTACGGTGACGCCGGTCTGCGCGGGCTTGTCGATGGTTTCGGCTTCCCAGTCGATCGCGAGCCGGTTGTCGCGGGCGGCGTCGAGCGAGACGTACTTTTTGGCTGCCGTGCGCTCGGCGTGGCTCTTGCGCATCGCCTCCTGCTCATCCTTCAGCGCCGCGATGTAGCTGTCGCGCTGGGCGGGGTTGCAGAGGTTGCTGACTACCGGCACGCTGCGCGAGGCGTCGAGCACATGCACCACAGCGCCGGAGTAGTTCGGCGCGAGCTTGACGGCGGTGTGTACCTTCGAGGTGGTCGCGCCGCCGATGATGAGCGGAATGTTCATGCCGAGCCGCTCCATCTCTTTGGCCACGTGTGCCATCTCTTCGAGCGACGGGGTGATGAGGCCGGAAAGGCCGAGCACGTCAGGCTTCTCTTTGACCACCGCATCGAGAATCTTGTCGCACGGCATCATGACGCCGATGTCAACCACGTCGAAGTTGTTGCAGGCGAGCACCACCGACACGATGTTCTTGCCGATGTCGTGTACGTCGCCTTTCACCGTGGCGAGCAGCACCTTGGCTTTGGCGCTGGTGTCGCAGCTTTTGGCTTTTTCCTCCTCGATGTAGGGCACCAGCACGGCCACCGAGCGCTTCATGACGCGGGCGCTTTTGACCACCTGCGGCAGGAACATTTTGCCCTCGGCGAAGAGGTCGCCGATGTGGTTCATGCCGTTCATGAGCGGCCCTTCGATCACCTCCAGCGGACTCGGGTAGAGCTGGCGAGCCTCCTCGGTGTCCTCGTCGATGTAGTCAACGATGCCCTTGACGAGCGCGTGTTTCAGCCGCTCCTCGACCGGGGCGTTGCGCCACTCGGCGGTCTTGGCTTCGGCCTTTTCGCCGCCGTCGCGGATCGTCTCCGCAAAAGCGACAAGCCGCTCGGTGGCGTCGTCGCGGCGGTTCAAGAGCACGTCCTCGACATAGCCGAGCAGCTCCGGGTCGATCTCCTCGTAAATGCCAAGCTGGGCGGCGTTGACGATGCCCATGTCAAGCCCGGCGTGGATGGCGTGGTAGAGGAACGCGGTGTGCATCGCCTCGCGCACCGGCTCGTTGCCACGGAAGGAGAACGAGACGTTGCTGATGCCGCCCGACACCTTCGCGTGCGGCAGGTTCTGCTTGATCCAGCGCACGCTCTCGATGAAGTCGAGCGCGTAGTTGTTGTGCTCGTCAATGCCGGTGGCCACGGTCAGCACGTTCGGGTCGAAGATGATGTCTTCCGGCGGGAAGCCCACCTCTTCGGTCAGAATCTTGTAGGCGCGGCTGCAAATCTCGATGCGGCGGTGCAGGCTGTCGGCCTGGCCCTGCTCGTCGAACGCCATGACGACCGTGGCCGCGCCGTACTGCATGATCTTGCGGGCGTGCGCCTTGAACAGCTCCTCGCCCTCCTTGAGGCTGATCGAGTTGACGATGCTCTTGCCCTGGGTGCAGCGCAGGCCGTTTTCGATGACCGCCCATTTCGACGAGTCGATCATCACCGGAACCTTGGCGATCTCCGGCTCGGAGGCGATGAGGTTCAGGAACTCGACGATCACCTTTTCGGAATCGAGCATCCCCTCGTCGAGGTTCACGTCGATCACCTGCGCGCCGTTTTCGACCTGCTGGCGGGCGATGGAGAGCGCTTCGTCGTAGTTGGCTTCCTTGATGAGGCGGGCGAACTTGCGCGAGCCGGTGACGTTGGTGCGCTCGCCGACGTTGATGAAGCCGGTGGTTTCGTCAACCACGAGCGGTTCGAGGCCGGAGAGCTTCAGCACGTGCTCGTTCCGAGGGCGCTTCCTCGGCGTGAGGGTTTTGACCGCTTCGGCGATGGCGCGGATGTGCGTCGGCGTGGTGCCGCAGCAGCCGCCCACGATGTTCACGAAGCCTGACTCGGCGAAACCGGCAATCTGCGCGGCCATGTACTCCGGCGAGTCGTCGTACTCGCCAAACTCGTTCGGCAGTCCCGCGTTGGGATAGACGCTGACGTAGCTGCCCGCGGCATTGGAAAGCGCTTCGATGAAGGGGCGCATCTGCTTCGAGCCGAGTGCGCAGTTCAGGCCGACCGAGAGCAGGCTCGGCATGTGCGAAATCGAAATCCAGAACGCCTCGGTGGTCTGGCCGGAGAGCGTGCGGCCGCTGGCGTCAACCACCGTGCCGGAGACCATCACGGGCACCTGCCAGCCGGTCTTCGCGGCGTACTCTTCGATGGCGTAGAGCGCCGCTTTGCAGTTCAGCGTGTCGAACACCGTCTCGACGAGCAACAGATCGACGCCGCCTTCGTGCAGCCCTTCGAGCTGGGCGGTGTAGTTATCGACCACCTCCTGGAAGGAGACGGCGCGGAAGCCGGGATTATTCACGTCCGGCGAGAGCGAGAGAGTCTTGTTGGTCGGCCCGATGGAACCGGCTACGAAGCGCGGCTTGTCGGGCGTCTTTGCAGTGAACTCGTCCGCCGCCGAACGGGCCACCTTTGCCGCCGCCACGTTCAGCTCGCGGGTCAAATCCTGCAACTGGTAGTCGGACTGCGAGATCGGGTTGGCGTTGAAGGTGCAGGTCTCGATGATGTCCGCGCCCGCGTCGAGGAAGTCGCAGTGGATCGAACGGATGATGTTGGGCTGGGTGATGACGAGCAGGTCGTTGTTGCCTTTCAGCGGATGGCTGTGCGAAGCGAAACGCTCGCCCCGGTAATCCTGTTCGTCGAGGCCATGCCTCTGGATCATGGTGCCCATGGCCCCGTCGAGCACGAGAATCCGTTGCTCGATCAGGCCGTACAAAGTGTCGTTCATGCAGCGGCGGAAATTGGTTGGAAAAATTGACCCTAAAAGTAAGCAAAAAAGCGCTCAATTCCCCATCCGCCGCAAGGCCAGCCGGGTCACGAAATGGCCCGGTCGATGCGCTCGGAGAGCCACGAAGCCATGAAGTCGAGCGACTCCTGATCGATCTGGTGCGCCATCGGATATTCGCGGTAGGTGTAGTCGGAGATCTTGTCGCGAAGCCACGCATCGGCCTGCCGCCCCCGGTCGATGGGCAGCACGTCGTCGAACAGCCCGTGCTGCACGAGGAACGGCACCTCGGCGAGTCCTGTCGGCAAAGCATCAGCCTCGGGCCGCGCATCGGGAAGCTGCCCGCTGAGGGCGAGGACGCCATGCAGCAGCGCGGGATTGCGGAACGCCGTGAAGTAGCTCATCACCGTTCCCTGGCTGAAGCCCATGAGAAACGTTTTCCCGCCGGTCGGCTGGAGTTTTTCGATCAGATTTTCGAGGAACGCCGCGAGCTTGTCGGCCACCTGCCGCGCCGCCTCGCGGTCAACGGTGATGCCATTCGGCGTGAAGTCGATCGGGAACCAGCCGTACATCTCCGGCGCGAGCGCGAGCGGCGCGCGCACGCTCACAACGCGGAGCCGAGGATCGAGATAGTTCGCCAGGCTGATGAGATCCTTCTCATTGCTGCCCCAGCCATGCAGCATGACGAGCAGCGGGCTTTTTTCATCGGAACGGCGGTTGTAATCGAGCCAGGTAAAAGCGTCTTTATTGCGTGTGAACATGGGGGATGGGTTGGGGATGATGATGTTGCTATGAATTGAAATTGCAAAACCTGTAGGGGCAGAGCTGCGTGTCTGCCCTGATTTTTTGGATTGTTGATAACCTGTCGTAAAGGTCTCTGGAAAAAGAAATTGGGCTGAAGCCCTGATTTTTTTTGATTGTCCTTTAACCCCGGACTAAAGTCCGGGGCAATTGTTTAAGCGTTTGAATCACTTGAAGAGAGCGATAGACTCTGCCATATTCAGGAGGGATTTATCCCGACGGACATTCATCACTCTTACATTCATATTGCCCCGGCTTTTAAGCCGGGGTTATTTAGCACAAAAAATAATGGGGCTTTAGCCCAATATCTTCTGAGGCTGCGCTTCAGGATTCACCTCGGAGATAATCCCGCCACCGAGCACCTCGTCGCCGTCGTAGAAAACCACGGCCTGCCCGCAGGCAACGCCGCGCTTCGGTTCGCGGAAGGTCACTCGAGCCCGATTATCCTCTAGCGGCTCGACTGTGCAGGCGCTTTGCCGGTCGCGGTAGCGAATCTTCGCTTCGGTCTCGAACGGCGCGTTTGGTGCGTCGATACCGCTCCAGTTGACAGCAGTGGCGACGAGGCTGCGGCATTCGAGATCGGCTTTGCTGCCGACGCGGATTCTGTTGTGCGCGGCGTCGATCTCCGTCACATACACCGGCTCGCCGGTCGCGACTCCGAGGCCGCGCCGCTGGCCGATGGTGTAGAACGGATAGCCGCGATGGTGGCCGATCACCCTGCCCGCCTGATCGACGATCTCGCCGCCCGCTACCCGCTGCTCCAGCCCCGGAATCGCGCTGGCGAGATAAGCGCAATAGTCGTCGTGCGGCACGAAGCAGATCTCCTGGCTCTCCTTCTTTTCCGCCGAGTGCACCCCGAACGACCGCGCCAGCTCCCGCACCTCGGGCTTGGTGCAGTCGCCAAGCGGAAAGAGCGTTTTGGACAGCTCCGCCTGACTCAGCATCCAGAGAAAATAGCTCTGATCCTTCCCGGCATCGACTCCCTTGCGAAGCCGCGTCACGCCGTCACGCAGCTCCACGCGGGCGTAGTGGCCGGTCGCCACGAGGTCAGCTCCAAGCAGTCGCATCGCCTCGAAAAGTCCGAACCACTTGATCGCCTTGTTGCACACCATGCACGGATTCGGCGTCCGTCCGCCGAGATAATCGTTGTGGAAATAGCCGATGACGTCACGCGCGAATTTCGCGCTCAGGTTCAGCGTGAACACCGGAAAATCGAACTCCGCCCGGTCGCTGATGCGCATTGCCGACGGCGTCAGCACCGGCGCATTCTCCGGCGTATCGAGCACACGGATGTTCAGCCCGGTCACGCGATAGCCTTGCTTGACGAGCAGGCAAGCCGCCACCGCCGAATCGACGCCGCCCGAAAGGCCGATGATGACGTGTTGTTGTGAGGTCATACCATGCTGGACTGTTGGTTTGGCTGAAACTTACGGTTTTTTCGGGATTGTGTGGTTGCCGCGCGAATGGTTTGCACCGCCAAGGTGCCGGATTGCGCTGGGCAGGGGCAACCTGTTCTTTGCCCGGGTCACCATATCCCGGTTTTTGCGCTTCGGCCGCCTTGTACTCGGGGCTTTCATGACACTGTTTAGAGGTGCCCTTTTCTTGCGTATATTAAGTGGTTTTTTGGAGGGCAAACGAAAAAATCTATCAACCCTTTACTGCAATGAGCGAAGAAAAAAAACAACCACAACAGCAACCGCCTGCGATCGGGCCGTATTTTTTTCCTGTCTTGTTGTTTATTCTGGGAATGTGGTGTGTTTATGATGGCTGGTTTACCACCGATCCCGATATGCTGAAGCACCAGACATTTAACAGGGTTGTTGCGGCTGTATTGGTTCCGTGGTCAATCTATGACTTTGTTCGTACCCGGAAATCCGAACAGGCAAGAAAATCAAAGGAAGGTATGGAAAAAAATATAAAGGCCAATGATTCCAAATCGTAGGCTTCTGGTTGCATACGTTGCTCCCTATTTTGCGTATGTATTTATCGCCTCGATTTTTGGAAGGTTCGTTTCCATGGAGGTGAATTATATACTGAGAATTCTTGCTGTTTCGTTTTTGCTTTTGTGGGCAAGACGATGGTTCTTTTCATTCAAGGGTCCCAAATCACCTCTCGTTTCTGTTCTGCTTGGGGGTGTGGCTGGTGTCATCGGATTGGTTCTCTGGATTGCGCTTTTAGAGCCGTTTGTTTCGGCGGAGGGAACAAAAGCATGGTCGGGCAGTGCATTTGTTTTGCGATTGCTGGCAGCGGGCTTGCTGGTTCCTGTTTTTGAGGAGGTGTTCATGCGCGGCTTTGTGTTCCGCTTCGCATTCCAGTGGGATGAACTCAGAAAAAACGGTGACGGCGACGCTCTGGATACGGCACTCGATGAGCGCTCAGTCAACGATGTGGAGCCGGGAGCGTGGTCGTGGGCGGCGGTTATCATTGCAACACTTGTCTTCACGCTTGGCCATACCATGCCGGAGTGGCCGGCATCCATCGCCTACGGCCTGCTGATGGCGGGATTATATATTTGGCGAAAGGATTTGCTGAGCTGTATTGTTGCCCACGGAGTGACCAATATCGCATTGGCGGTCTATGTGTATCAAACCGGGAAATGGCAGTTCTGGTGATCGTTTCCTCGACAAGAAAAAAGACAGAACCAAAAAGCAGGGCAGGCGTTAACGCAAATCGCTGATTTCAATGATCAGCTCTCCGGAAAGCAATAACTCCGCAGCTTTATCGAGAGATTTTTCCATCACAGCTCTCATCCTGGCATTCGATGTATTTCCACAAGTGATCCAGAGAAGTTGATGCGGCGTTCCGTATTGATCGACAAGTTTGAGGACGTCCGCAACTTTGCTCATGATGAAGGCATTCGCTTTTCGGGCAGCCTCGACTACGCTCCGATCATCGGCTCGTTGCAAATTCATGTTACTCAACGATTTTGCTTGAATGGCCGGATAGGTACGGTTGATCCACGCTGCAAATGATGGCGAAAGATGCGCATCGATCCAGAATATCATGCTGCGATAACCGGATGATCGAGTTTCTGGCTGGCGTATTTGAGCGCCGCCAGAATATCCTCTTTTTCGAGATCGGGTAACTCTTCGAGAATTTCATCCTGATTCAGACCTGCTGCAAGAAGGTCGAGAATATCGATTACCCTGATTCTCAAGCCGCGGATGCAGGGCCGTCCGCCGCACTGATTCGGATCGATGGAAATACGATTTTGCCACTCGCTCATATCATGCTTGCCGATTTGTTGTCAACTATAATCAATAGTAACGAAAATCGTCGATAATCGTTCAAATCCGAGGCACTCGTTATCGCGTTCGCGCCTTCCGCCATCCTCACAACAGCACGCCTTTGAGCAGCACGGAGGCGAAGCTGAAGTAGATGACGATGCCGGTGACGTCCACCAGCGTGGCGACGAAGGGGGCAGAGGAGGTGGCCGGGTCGATGCCGGCACGCTGGAGCAGCAGCGGAAGCATGGAGCCGGCGAGCGTGCCCCAGATGACGATGCCGAGCAGCGAGAAGCCCACCGTGAGACCGATCAGCAGCCAGACGGTGCTGTACTGGTCGAGAATCATGGCCCACAAGACCACCCTGAAAACGCCGATGATGCCGAGGATGCTGCCAAGCATAAGTCCCGAAGAAATCTCTCGTTGCATCACTTTCCACCAGTCCTGCAAGGTGATTTCGCCAAGCGACAGGGAGCGGATGATGAGCGTTGCTGCCTGGGAGCCGGAGTTGCCGCCGCTTGAAATGATGAGCGGAATGAAGGTCGCCAGCACGATCGCTTTGGCCAGCTCGCCTTCAAAGAAGCTCATGGCCGAGGCGGTGAGCATTTCGCCGAGGAAGAGCACGATCAGCCAGACGGCCCGTTTGCGCACCAGTTCGAGCAGCGGCACGTCGATGTAGGGTTCGTCGAGCGCTTCGATACCGCCGAATTTCTGGATGTCTTCGGTCTCCTCCTCTTCGGCGACGTCGAGCATGTCGTCAACCGTGACAATGCCGATCAGGTAGCCGTTGGAATCGACAACCGGCAGGGCGACCTTGTCGTAGCGCTTGAACGCTTCGAGGGCGTCTTTCTGGTCCTGCGTGGCCGTCAGGGTGATGATCTTGTCTTCGGAGATGATTTCGCTGACCTTCTGGTCGAGCGGCGAAAGCAGGATGTCGCGCGCCAGCATTTCGCCGACGAGCTTGCCGTGGTCGTCAACCGCGTAGATGACGTTGAGGGTTTCGCTTTCGTGGCCGAAGGTGCGGATGTATTCGAGCACCCGGCGGATCTCCCAGTCCGTCTTGACGCTCAGGAAGTCCGGCGACATGAGGCGACCGACGCTGTATTCGGCGTAGGCGAGCAGCGTCTTGGCGATCTTGAACTCCTTGAAGGTGAGCAGCTTGATCAGCTCCTGCGCTACCGGGCCGGGCAGCTCTTCGAGCAGCGCCGTGCGGTCGTCAGCCGACATGCTGTTCAGGATGTGGGTCACATCCTTCTGGGTCAGGGCGTTGAGCAGGTTCTGCTGGGCGTCGAAGTCGAGGTACTCGAAGGTGTCGGTGGCGACGTCTTTGGGCAGCAGCCGGAAAAGGATGGCCTGCTCGTTTTCGGGGAGGTCGGAGATCAGTTCGGCGAGGTCAACCGGCAGCCAGTCGTTGAAGAGGCGTTGCAGGGCGCTGAAGTTTCTCTGTTCGATCAGCTCGCGGATTTCAGGAAGTATGGGGGTGCCGATCATAGCAGGCTCGAGGTTGACTTGACGGATGTTCCCTCAAAGAACCGTATGCCCTAAAAAAGGAAAAATTCTCATCTTTCCAACCGCTTCCGGCTCTTTTTTTTCGGGGCGCCCAGCCGGGTTTTCGATACGTGCGGCGAAGTGGTCACGAATTTCCGCCAGGGCAGCTCCGTGCTGCGCGAAATGCCGATGCGCGGCGACGTGCCGATCAGCTCCGGCGGGATGGCCGGGGCATCTTCGAGCCAGCACGTTTCGCCGAGCAGCGAGGTTCCGTACAGCTCCGGCCCGATGCCGAGCGCTTGCGCCAGCTTGCCGGGGCCGCTCATCAGCGCCAGCGCGTCCGCCATCTGGCGCCGCTCGCGCATCCGCCCGATGCCTTCGAGCGGCTCCATCGCCCGGAGCAGCACCGCGCCGGCTCGGCCTTCCGGCTCGGAAACGATGTTCATCATGAAGTGGCAGCCATAGGTGAAGTAGATGTACAGGTGGCCGGGCGGCCCGAACATCGCGCGGTTTCGCCCGGTCATGCCCCGCCAGGCGTGGCAGGCCTCGTCGCCTTCGCCGAGGTAGGCTTCGGTCTCCACGATGCGCGCTTTCGACACCACGCCGGACTCTTCGCGGCGGACGAAAATCTTGCCCAGCAGCCGCTCGGCAAGCGCAAGCGTGGGCGCCTCGTAAAATTCGGCTCCAAGCCGTTTCATGGGTCGATATTCCTGTTTGCAAAAGTTTTTTCAAGTATTATACTATATAACGTGTCGCTGAAGAAGATCAACCGCTTGAATATTTTTCATTTCGCTGACCACTGTTCATGGGTAGAGTCATTGCTATTGCAAACCAGAAGGGCGGGGTTGGTAAAACAACTACCGCGGTCAATATTGCGGCTTCCATTGCGATATCCGAATTCAGAACGCTCCTGATCGACATCGATCCGCAGGCTAACGCCACCTCGGGTTTCGGGCTTGAAACCGGGGACGAGATCGAGAACACCTTTTACCACGTGATGGTCAACGGCGGTGAAATCAGGGACGCCATCAGGCCTTCGGGGCTTGAGTATCTCGACGTGCTGCCCTCGAACGTGAACCTCGTGGGCATGGAGGTGGAGCTGGTCAACATGCGCGAACGCGAGTACGTGATGCAGAAGGCGCTGAAGCAGGTGCGCGACCAGTACGATTACATCATCATCGACTGCCCGCCTTCGCTCGGGCTCATCACGCTCAACTCGCTGACCGCCGCCGATTCGGTGCTCATTCCGGTGCAGGCCGAGTATTACGCGCTCGAAGGCCTCGGCAAGCTGCTCAACACGATCAGCATCGTTCGCAAGCATCTGAACCCGAAGCTCGAAATCGAGGGCGTGCTGGTGACCATGTTCGATGCGCGGCTCCGGCTCGCCACGCAGGTGGCCGAAGAGGTCAAGAAGTTCTTCAAGGACAAGGTCTATAAAACCTGCATTCGCAGGAACGTCCGCCTGTCCGAGGCTCCGAGTCACGGCAAACCGGCGCTTTTGTACGATGCCCAGAGCATCGGCTCGAAAGATTACCTCGACCTTGCGCAGGAAATCTTCGAGCGCGACGGCAATATCAAGAAATTCAAGGTCAGGCAGCAGTAGCTTGCCGGCCACGGGAACGTATGTCCAAACAAGCACTGGGAAAAGGCCTGAAAGCGCTGATCTCCGACGAGGGATTCGCGGCAGCCGAGAAAGCCGAAGAGCAGGAAACCATGAAGGCCGGCGCTATCGGCAGCCTTCCGGTCGATAAAATCAGGGTCAATCCCTTCCAGCCGCGCAAGGAGTTCGACGAGACGGCGCTCGAAGAGCTGCGCAACTCGATCATCGAAAATGGCGTCATCCAGCCGGTGACCGTCTGCCGCGACGGCGACGGCTACCAGCTCATCAGCGGCGAGCGGCGTCTGCGCGCCGTGACCTCCGCCGGCTTCAAGTTCATTCCCGCCTACGTCATCGAAGCGCACGCGGATGCCAGCAAGCTCGAACTGGCGCTGATCGAGAACATCCAGCGTGAAGACCTCAACGCCATCGAAGTCGCCCTCGCGCTCCGGAGCCTGGTCACCAAGTGCAACCTCACGCAGGACGAGGTGGCCCAGAAGGTTGGCAAGAACCGTTCCACGGTCGCCAACTTCCTGCGCCTCCTCAAGTTGCCGCGCCAGATTCAAGAGAGCATCCGCACGCGGGAGATTTCATCGGGCCACGCCCGCGCGCTCATCAACCTGCCGAGCGAGCACCTGCAACTCAAGGTGTGGCGGCAGATTATCGCCCGCCAGCTTTCGGTTCGCCAGACCGAAGCGCTGGTCAACAACATGTTCAAGGACGCGTCCAAACCCGCCGTTCCGAAAGCCGAGCCCAGGGCCATCCAGCTCGGCCAGATCGAAAGCCAGCTCCGGGACCGGCTCGCCACCAAGGTGAAGCTCGTGGAGCGCAAAGGCGGACAGGGCGAAATCCAGATCAAATACTTTTCCGGCGAGGATCTCGACAGGATTCTCGATCTGCTCGGTCAGTGAACGCTCCGGAAAAGCGCCAACTGAAATTCCAACCTTTACCAAATCATGAAGATTACCCTGGTCGGCAATGGCCGTATGGGCCGCCAGATAGCCGGTATCGTCGAAGCGTCGGACAGCAACGTCATCCACAAGGTGCTCGACGTGAACGATGCCATTACGCCTGAATCGTTCGAGGGATCGGACGTCATCATCGATTTTACCGTCAGGGCGGCGTTCCTGGCCAACTGCAAAGCCATCATTGCCTCGGGCGTGCCGGTCGTGGTGGGCACCACCGGCTGGGACGACCTGATGCCGCAGATCGCCGGTGAGGTCAACGCCGCCGGAAGCACGATGCTCTACTCGGCGAACTTCTCGCTTGGCGTGAACATCTTCTTCCGCACGCTGCGAGAGGCTGCGCGGCTGATCGCGCCGTTCGAGCAGTTTGACATTGCGCTCTCCGAACAGCACCACACCGGCAAGGCCGACTTTCCGAGCGGTACGGCCATCAAGGCCGCCGAGGAGGTGCTGAACAGCAATCCCCGCAAACGTACCATCGTCCGCGAGCTTAAGGACGGGCGCAAGTTGCAGAGCGACGAATTGCAGGTCGCCTCGATCCGCCTCGGCTCGGTGTTCGGCGTTCACTCGGCGTTCATCGATTCCGAGTCCGACACCATCGAGCTGACCCACACGGCCAAGAACCGCACCGGCTTCGCCTCGGGCGCCGTCCGCGCCGCCGAGTGGCTGGTGCAGCGCCACGCCACCGCGCCGGGCTTCTGCACGATGGACGATTTTTTGAACGATCTTTTTACGGCCTGAGCAATGGGAACTGACCTCATACCGGCACGGCCATCGAAGCGCACGGCGATTGCTCTGGGCGCGGCGGTGCTGTTGCTGACGACCACGGTGCCGTATCTGACGCTCATCAACGCCATGCTTTTTGCCGGGATCATTTCCGCCGGTTCGGTTGCGGCGTGGTTCTACATCATGCGCCATCAGGTGCGGCTCAGCTACCCCGAGGCCTTCGTGCTTGGCGGCCTCAGCGGCTTTGCCGGCGGCGCGCTCTCGGTGCTTGCCGGATTTCTGCTGGAGAGCTGGTTCGGATATGTGCCCGGCCTCGAAAGCCTGAGGCTGCTGGTCGATTGGGCCAGCAGCATGGATCCCCGGGATGCCGAAAACTTCCGGCAGATGCTTGCGATGGTGAGCGAGCCGAAAGAGATCAGTCTCGTCGATCTGATTATCAGCATGCTGTTTACCGGCATTCTCTACGCCCCGCTCTCCGGCCTCGGCGGCCGCCTGACGGTGTTCGTGCTCAAGCGGAAGGCGAGGAAGAAGTAAGGGTTGGCAGACTCTTTTTCTCTCCTCTACGACTTATAGGACTTGCAGGTCGTAGAAGTCCTACAGGTTTAACAGATTAGCATTTCGCCGATTGAGCCTGCTTCCGGTACCACCCCCGGTCGATCTTGGCTGAGCCGGGGAGGGTTTGCCACTCGCGGACGCGATGGAACGCCACAGGCGTCTTGAGCCTGCCGAGTGTGCTGCCGAGGCTGGCGATGATCGTTGCGTCGCCGGGCGCGTTGTTGCCAACCTTGATCCACGCCACCGGTCTCGCGCCGTATTCGGCATCCGGGGCGGGAACCACCATGGCCTCTTCGATCCCGTCAATCGAGCAGAGCGCTTTTTCAATCTCTTCGGGATGGATGTTTTCGCCGCCCGAGATGAACATGCTGTCCCTTCTGCCGAGCACCGTCAGCCTCCCGTCATTCGACAGCTCGCCCATGTCGCCCGTGTGAAACCATCCATTTTCGTTCCGCGCCGTCCGCAATCCGCTCTCTTCGAGATAGCCCATGAAGAGGCACTCGCCTTTGACGAGGATTTCTCCATCCGCAGAAATCGCAACTTCCCGGTACGGCAGCACGACGCCGCTGTCGCCCTGCGCCGAGGTGACGGGAGCGGGCGAGGTCGTGACCTGCGTGCTCATTTCGGTGGAGCCGTAGGTGAGGTAGAGCGGTACTCGCTCGCGGATGGCTTCGCGCAGAAGCGGGGTGCTGACGGCGCTGCCGCCGAGCAGCAGGGCTTCGAGGCTTCGCAACCGTTCCGGGCCGCTATCCGCGCGGAGCATCCGGTAGAGCTGCGTCGGCACGAGCGAGAGGTGCGTGACCGGGAAGCTTTCGAGCGACTCGGCGAGTGATGCATCAGGCGATGGAATCGCGAGAGAGCCGCCGCCGAGGAGGGATTTGAAAAGCATCGAGTAGCCGCCGACGTGGTAGAGCGGCAGCGAAAGCAGCCAGCAGTCGCCCGGCCCGAACGGCAGGTTTTGCGCGGAACCCATCGCACTGTGCCAGTGGTTCGAGAGGCTGTGCATGGCGGCTTTCGGCTTGCCGGAGCTGGCCGAGGTGTGGATGATCGAGACCGGCCTCGCCAACGCCGTCGCAGCGGTGAAGCTCGTGTCCCTCCGAACGAGCGCGTTGGCGACGAAGGCTTCGAGGTTCGACTCGTCAAGCGTCATCACCGGATGCAGCCGCGCGAGCACGCCGTCGATGTGGCTTGCCGGAAAGCGGTGGTTCACTGGCGCGGCGATTGCGCCCATGCGCATGAGCGCCATCAGGGCGAGCACGAGCGCCGCGCTGTTCGGTGCGACGAGCGCGACAACGTCGCCCGGCTTGAGGCCCGTCGCCTCGAATGCGGCGGCGATGCGAGCTGTGTCGCCTTCAAGCCCGGCGAAGCTCCATTGCTGTTCGGCGGTGATAAGCGCGGGCTGGTCGCCGAACTTCTGTGCGGCGTGGGCTACAAGGTCCATGATTCCGCGATTTCGATCATCTCTGGTCTTACGCGCAGGCTGTCGCGCCACGCGGCGGCGGGATCAGCGAAGCCGTCCGGCGCGGCGAAGGGGGTTTCGGTAAGATCATCAGCCAGAAAGCTTGCCGTGTCGAGGCCGGACGCCGCCGGGGTTGGCGACGAGACGGCGGCCATGAGCGCGTACATGCCGAGGCTGACGCTGCTCTCGAAGGCTGAGCTGAAGACCGCCTGCAATCCCATCCGGTGAGCCTTCGAGGCGAGGTCGAGCGATTTTGCGATGCCGCCGATGCAGTTTGGCTTGAGCACCAGCGCGCCGAGCGGCGTGGGGTCGATTTCGCCGAGCAGCTCCGGACGCTGCCAGAGCGACTCGTCGAGCGCCGACGGCAGGCCGGTGGCGGCGTGGAACTCCGGGATCAGCGCTGCGTCCGTCAGCGGCTCCTCGATGTACGAGATGCTGCCGTGCGGCAAGGCTTTGCCGAACCCGACGGCCTCGTCGAAATCAAGCGACTGGTTGGCGTCGAGCCGCAACTCCGCCTTCTCGCCAAACGTCTCGTGCAACGCTCGAATGCAGGCGACCGCCTCGTCGAGCTGTCCTTTGCGCACCTTCAGCTTGAACGCGCGAAACCCCTCGGCGTAGCGCTTCGCCGCACGGTCGAGCACGGCTTGCGGATCACCGGCGAGCAGCGCGTTGACGGGAATCTTCGATGCTGGCGGGAAGGCGTCGGGAAAAACTGGAAATCCGCCGCATTCGGCAGCTTCGAGGTTCACGAGCGCCATCTCGATGCCGGTCGTCACCGACGGCGGAAGCGTCGCCTTGTCGAGCAGGCGTCGCCGTTCATCGGGAGCGTTCCGGTCGAGTCGGGAAAGTTCGGGAATGAATTCGGTGAGCGCTTGCAAAGCCTCGTCGAGCGACTCGGCGTGGAGGCCGGGCAAGGGAGCGATCTCGCCGAAAGCGAGTTGTGGGCCACATTTCAGCCGCAGGAGCAGCCCCTCGCGCTTGGCGAGGAGCACTCCGCGGACGTTGACCGGCGCGGTGAAATCCATTTCATACCGGCAGATGTCGGCATGAAGCGGCTTCACGGGTGTTTCGGGAACTTGCTGAAATCGGGTTTGCGCTTCTCGACAAAGGCGTTGCGCCCTTCCTGGCCCTCTTCGCTCATGTAGTAGAGCAGCGTGGCGTTGCCTGCAAGCTCCTGCAAACCGGCCTGGCCGTCGCAGTCGGCGTTCAGCGCGGCCTTCAGGCAGCGGATGGCGAGCGGCGAGTTGGCGAGGATTTCGCGGCACCACTGCACGGTCTCCTCTTCGAGCTTTTCGAGCGGCACGACGGTGTTGACCAAGCCCATGTCGAGCGCCTCCTGCGCATTGTACTGGCGGCAGAGGTACCAGATTTCGCGTGCCTTTTTCTGACCGACCAGCCGCGCCATGTAGCTCGCGCCCCAGCCGCCGTCGAAGGAGCCGACCTTCGGACCGGTCTGACCGAAGCGGGCGTTTTCGGCCGCGATGGTCAGGTCGCAGAGCATGTGCAGCACGTGGCCGCCGCCGATGGCGTAACCCGCCACCATCGCGATGAGCGGCTTCGGGCAGGTGCGGATGTCGCGCTGGAAGTCGAGCACGTTCAGTTTGTTCACGCCCTTCTCGTCGGCGTATCCGGCGTTGCCGCGAATCTTCTGGTCGCCGCCGGAGCAGAAGGCGAGGTCGCCTGCGCCGGTCAGGATGATGACGCCAATCTGGCTGTCGTTACGCGCATCCTGCAACGCTTCGATCATCTGATCCACCGTCTGCGGGCGGAACGCATTGCGCCGCTCCGGGCGGTTGATGGTGATTTTGGCGATTCCCTCGGCCTTGTGGTAGAGGATGTCGCTGTACTCACCGGCCTGTATCCAGTTCACTGTGCTCATAGCTGAAGTTTCGATGGTTGTTGATGAAACGCTGTGTTGTCCCGGCTCTGCGGGCAAAAGAGTTGAAATATAAACAATCCCCGTTGATTCGTGAGGGCTCATGTAGGTGCGCATGGCGTGTGCCTTCTCTGGCGATTGGAAGTCTCCGATTCAGTTGGTATTTTGCATCGCAAATGCAATGCATTGCCATCAAACCACAGCTATCATGAAAAGTGTATCGTTACCATCGCTCCGGGTCGAGCCTGAACTGCGTAAGGCAGTTGAAGATGTGCTGCGAAAAGATGAGACCCTCTCATCATTTATGGAGGATTCTATCAGGGCGAGCATCGAGCGGCGGCTAAGCCAAAAGGAGTTTATTGCGCGAGGCCTCGCCGCGCGGGATCGCGCCATCGAAACTGGCCAATACGTCGAGG
Organism: Chlorobiaceae bacterium; assembly: GCA_016931495.1. Classification (GTDB taxonomy): domain Bacteria; phylum Bacteroidota; class Chlorobiia; order Chlorobiales; family Chlorobiaceae; genus Chlorobaculum. Next base: position 28,955 of record JAFGER010000001.1, read on the forward strand.
CCGGGGCGGTTCTCGACAGGCTTCAACTGATGCTGAACGAAGCGAAGGAAAACCGTTCATGAGTTTTGCTGTTCGCTTTACCCCTGAAGCGGAGGATGATCTTGTCCGCCTCTACTCTTTTCTTTTGCATGAAGATATGATCGCAGCTGAACAGGCTTTGGGCTCATTGAAAAAGGCGGTTTACCTGTTACGAGAGTTTCCGTTCACTTGCCGGAAAGCGCTACCCGACAATCCATTTCAGCGCGAACTTCTGGTTCCGTTTGGTCAATCGGGGTACGTTGCGCTGTTCGAGATCGACGGCCCAGATAGCGTGACGATTCTCGCTGTCAGGCATCAGCGCGAGGATGATTATTATTGAGCGATGAAATCCTCCACGCTTGCGAGGAATCGCTCCGGCTCTTCGATGTGCAGCGTGTGGCCGCACTGCTCGAAAAGTTCAAGGCTCGATTGCGGGCACAGCTCCGCCATTTGCTTGCCGATCTGTACGTACTTCGCATCCTTTTCGCCGACGCAGAGGAGCATCGGAACGCGGCATTCCGGCAGCTCCTCCCAGAACGATGGCTGGTTGCCCGTTCCGAGCAGGCGTAACGCGCAGGCGAGATTTTGCCGGGAGCCTTGCTTGCGTTGCGCTTCGACCTCGTGGAAAAGCGCATGGCTTTTGAGCGTCGCGAAAAGCGGCTGATCGTACCAGAACTCGATGAAGCCCTCGAAGTTCCGCTCGATCTTGCGCGCGATTCCTTCGTCGCTCTTCCGCCGCGCCGCTCGCTCCTCCTCCGTCCGCAAACCCGGCGACGACGACACGATCACCGCCTTCGAGAAGAGCTGCGGATAGCGCAACGCAAGCGCCAGCCCGATCCGCCCTCCCATCGAATAGCCCACCAGCACGCACGGCCCGGCGCTCAAACGCCGAATCTCGTAAGCCAGCGCTTCGACTGTTTGCACGAAAAAAAGCTCCGCATCGCCATCCGCCGGAATCGCCGCCTCGCCATGCCCCGGCAGATCGACAAGAATGCTGCAAAAGCGCCCGTCCAGCTTCCGCGCGAACGGCAGCCAGTCGCTTCCCGATCCGAGGAATCCGTGCAGGAACACGATCTTCGGAAGTGCTGGATCGCCGACGGTGGTGATGTGGAGGGGGATGTATGATGATGGCGATGTCATGAGCGAGTCGGTGTTGTGTTGTCGGTTATCGGTTTTTGCTTTGCCTGTTATTCCGCGCTTGCTCCCAAACTTGCGGCGATCTGGCGAAAGCTGTTCAGGCCGGCTTCGATATTTTCGATGATCTCCGCTGCCAGATCTTCGGGGTCGGGGAGGTTGTCGAGGTCGGAGAGGGATTTGTCTTTCAGCCAGAAGATGTCGAGGCTGGTTTTGTCTCGGGCGATGATGTCGCTGTAGCTGTATTTGCGCCACCGGCCTTCCGGATTCGTTTCGGCGTTCCAGCTCTCTTTTCGGTCGTGGCGGTTTTTGGGATTGTAGCACTCGATGAACTCACGAAGGTCTTCAAAGCGCAAGGGCTTTTTCTTGAGGGTGTGGTGGATGTTTGTCCGGTAGTCGTAGATCCAGACCTCTTTTGTCCACGGCTCTTTCTGGGCCGGGTGGTTGTCGAAAAAGAGGACGTTGGCCTTGACGCCGTTGGCGTAGAAGATGCCGGTTGGCAGCCGCAGAATGGTGTGCAGCTCCGTGGTTTCCATCAGCTTTTTCCGGACGGTTTCGCCCGCCCCGCCTTCAAAGAGCACGTTGTCGGGCACAACGACTGCGGCGCGGCCTGTGGATTTCAGCATAGAGCGGATGTGCTGCACGAAGTTGACCTGCTTGTTGGAGGTCGTGGCCCAGAAGTCCTGGCGGTTGTAGGTGAGGTCGTCTTTCTCCTGTTCACCCTCCTCGTTGGTGAAGGTCATGCTGCTCTTTTTGCCGAAGGGGGGATTGGCGAGCACCATATCGACCGTTTGCGCCGGGGGAGCGATGAGGGCGTCGGTGGAGCTGACGGCGCTTTCGCCGTCGATTTCGCCGATGTTGTGCAGGAACATGTTCATCAGGCACATGCGGCGGGTGCTGGAGACGATTTCGTTGCCGCTGAAGGTGAGGTGCTTGAGGAAGAATTTCTGGTGTTTGTCGAGCGTGTAGTTCTCCTCGTTGGTCAAATAATCATACGCGGCGAGGAAGAAGCCGCCGGTTCCGCAGGCCGGGTCGGCAATGGTTTTGTGCGGTTCCGGGCGCATACAGGCAACCATTGCCTTGATGAGCGCGCGGGGGGTGAAGTACTGGCCCGCGCCGGATTTGGTGTCTTCGGCGTTCTTTTCGAGCAGCCCTTCGTAAATCGTGCCTTTGGTGTCGGCATCGAGCATGACCCAGTTGGTGTCGTTCACCATTGAAATCAGGCGTGAGAGCTTGGCCGGGTCCTGAATCTTGTTTTGGGATTTGGTGAAGATCTGGCCGAGCATCCCTTTCTTTTTGCCCAGCTCGCGCAACAGGGTCATGTAGTGGGCCTCCAGCGCCGCGCCTTTTGGGGTGCAGAGGCTCTTCCAGTTGTACTCTTCGGGAATACCGACTTCACGGTTGTAGGGCGGCTTGCTGTACTCATCGGCCATTTTCAGGAAGATGAGGTAGGTCAACTGCTCAAGGTAGTCGCCATACCCGACCCCGTCGTCGCGCAGGGTGGTGCAGAAACTCCAGACTTTGGAAACAATGGTATCGGCGGTCATCGTATTGGCTCTCGTTTACGAGTTAGATTTTTTGTGATTTTTTCACGCCCCGGTCCTTTTTAGCCGTAGCCTCCGCCTTTTCTCTGGCGATGCGCTCCAGCAAAGCGGATGCCGGTTCGTCGTTCGAGTCTTGCGGCACCAACTGGCCGGAAAAGGCTTTTTTCAGAATGGATTGGCGAAGGGCTTCGGAGCGAGCAATATTGTCCTCAATATCTGACTCAAGCTTATCGATTACAGAAAAACGATCATCAAGTAATGTGTTTATCTCTTTTTGCTCTGAGATTGAACACACCGGTATTATTAAATCTCGGCATATTTCAAGCGTTAAATTAAACTGGCCAGCAGTTGCTTTTGATTTTTTTATCATGGAGCGAACTACGCCTTCAGACAAGAGATAGTTAGATAAATAATTTCCTTCGATGATATTGGTTCGGTATCTCACTATAGCTTGGTTTATATTCCATTCTGGATGGGTGTTTGGAATTAGAGAAACCTTTCCAAGTGGAGGGCCAACTATATTCATTAAGATGTCACCCGGTTTGCACTTTGAACGATTTAAAAATCCGCTGTGAATAGATTTTGATACAAATGTTGGTTCAATTGAAAAATCTAGTTTGCCATTCGTTGTCAGATTATAAACCTTTATAAAAGGGATTTCGCCTTTGCCAGATAAAAGCTCATTTTTTTCTGGAGTGGTGCCTTTTGTGATGAAATCAGAAATATATAATGCTTTGACGAGTGCCCAGCCATCAGGTGTGTTTGATTTGTCTATGTTCTTTATTTGAACTTCAGGAAGATTTTTAGGCTTACTCGGTCTCTTCCCAATTTTCCCATCCTTTTCCCACTGCTCAACCGCAGCTTTCCACTCTTCGAGCTGCTGCTGGTAGCGGGCTTCGCGCTCGCGCTTGATGCGCTTTAGGAGTTGCTCTGCGGTTTCGAGCTTGTCGGCATTCTCTTTGCGCCACTGCTCGGTGAGCTTGCCTTCAAAGGCGTGCTTGAGCAGTGCCTGACGGTAAACCTTGAGCTGCTCACGCGCTTGCTTCAGGCTCTCGACGCCTTTGTCAAGTTCGGAGAAAAGTTCTTCGATTTTGGCAACGATGCGGTGTTGCTCGTTGAGGGGAGGAAGGCCAAATCTAACTTCTTCTATGTATTGCTTGTTTATAGCAGAGAACGTTGTTCCTGTGCCATCTTTGGCTATTTCTCGTTCAATACTTCTTATCAAGTAAAGCAAGTAGCGAGAACTAATTCCTCCTAAAGCATGAAATGCTGCAAGACCTCGTCCAATACAGCATTTTTCTGGGGCAATATTTGTCGGCCCAACTGGGGCTCTGACGGACATAAGTACCGACCCTTTTTGAGCTATTTTATTTGGCTTTGAGCAATATTTATCAATTCTCGGAAATAAAGCTTGGAATTCAGCTTTCCCTTGAAAAAAAGGCAATCCTTTGCCATTCTTATTGTATGTGCTTGATGGTGGTGATTGTCCCATTACAACATTGGCAATATGATTAAACCCACATTCTGACCAGCCAGAAGGTAGTTCTTTTTTATTGCTATTTGTCATTATTATCACGCAACTAACTCCTTATTCATTGCTTCAATCAAAATTCTCCTCGAACCCTTTTAATCCCCCTCGGTCCCCCTTTTTCAAAGGGGGAGGGTGGAAGATAGGGGTGCCATATTTCCCCCCTTAGAAAAAGGGGGGTAGGGGGGATTTTGGACACTGCGCCAACATTGAAACCCTCCATTTCACATTCCCCCCTTTTGCGAAGGGGGGCCAGGGGGGATTCGGGGGATTTCCAAACGCTCTCCCACTTTCGCATAAATATCCTCAACCACCGCCTCAGTCTCCAACAGCACTTGCCGGTTGTCGTAACGAAGCACAAGCAACCCCAATTCCGCCAATCTCTGATCCCGAACCTGGTCTTTCTCCCGATGTTCGGGTTCATAATGTTGACTGCCGTCCAGTTCAATCACCAACGTTGCTTTTGCACAGTAGAAATCGACAATGTAGTCAAGAATCGGTTTCTGCCGGTTGAACTGCACGCCATGTATCTGCTTTCGACGCAGACGTGACCATAGATGCTGCTCCGCATCGGTCATTTCGCAGCGCAATCTTCGTGATGGCTCCTTGAGTTTTTTGTTGTACGCTTCCATTATTCTCGTTTTTTCATTCTGCCTTCATAATCCATGAATCCCCCTCGATCCCCCTTTTCCAAAGGGGGAGGGTAGAGGAAAGTGGCTACATCCCCCCTTTTCCAAAGGGAGAGGACAGAGGAAAGTGGCTCCCCCCCCTTTTTCAAAGGGAGAGGGTAAGGATGGGCTACATTTCCCCTCTTAGAAAAAGTGAGAGGGTCGAAGCTCTATTCCCCCCTTAGAAAAAGGGGGGCCAGGGGGGATTCCAAAAGGCCTCACGCTACTAACTCCTCGTTCATCTCTTCAATCAATCGATCCATTTCTTCTCCAAAAAGTTGATACATTTTTCCCAAGCCGCCCTGCCGGTCAAAAGGAGCCATCTCCAGATCATCGCGCTCAAAGTGAAATGAGCTGATGATGTGGTCGCGGATTATCTGGAGCCAGTGCATCTGCTCCTCGTTGAACTTTTCGCCCGCACCCGCGTGGCGCTTGAGCATCCAGTTCTGGAAGTTACGGCGCACCGTGGCGTCATAGGTCGAAAGGCTTGTGTCGATTCCGCAAACCCGGCGAATCACCGACACCAGTGCGGTCAACTCGTTGATCGGGTGCTGACCTTTGTACTCGTCAATTTGACTGAAGGCGTTCCACACCCTGAGCGGGGCGAGCGCGGGCCTGTCCGTCCGTAGCCTCTCCATCACCTCCCGAATCATGCCATACGTGACCTCGCGCCTGCGGTACGGCTGATCGTAAAAAATTGCCAGCGCGTCGATTTCGTCCTTGTGCTCGCGGATGTAGTCGGCAAACGCCTCGATCAGCTTGTGAGCGTTCTCGATCGAATCCTTGCCCCACTCGGCGCGGATGACCTCATCCAGATTGTCGTGGTCGATCTTCTGCTCCTTCTCCCGTCTGATGGAGTCCAGCAGCTCGATCAGTTCACCGTTCAACACATTGGCCGCCTGACGCACCAACTGCTCCTGCGCCTCCTGCCGTTTCTCGTCCCCCGGATCGCCGTCTGCCGGTTGGCCGGCCAGCTCCAGCGCCTTCGTTTCCACCTTGTCGGCATCGATGGCGTCGAACAGATTCCCGATGAACTGGCTCAGCTCCACCCCTTTCGCCGCCGTTTTGACCCGCTCTTGCTCATCGGCATCGAGCTGGTTGTTCAACCGCGCAAGGCGTCCGGCCAGCGAGCTGACGGTATCGGCATCGCTGGCCCCCATCATCACGCCCATCGCCAGGTCTTTCAGCGACAACGATGGTTTGGTGATGATCGGCTGGCTTGAAGTTTTGAGCGACCTTGTGACGCCGACGGCATCGATAATCACATAGTGGGTCTTGGCGCTCCGTGCCGACGGCGTGACCTTTTGCAAGCCGTCAAAGTCGAGGGTTCGCGTGCCCCGGCCCTTCATCTGCTCGAAGTAGTTCCTGCTTTTGACGTCGCGCATAAAGAGCAGGCACTCCAGCGGACGAACGTCGGTTCCGGTGGAGATCATGTCCACCGTCACGGCGATTCTGGGGTTGTAGTCGTTGCGCAACTGCGAGAGGATCGATTTCGGGTCTTCGCCCGGCTGAATCAAATTTCCCTCTTTATTGCGACTGTCCTGCGCCGCCTTGTAGGTCACCTTTTTGCAGAAGGCGTTGCTCTCGCCGAACTCTTCGCGTACGGTCTGGATGATGTCGTCGGCGTGGCTGTCGGTTTTAGCGAAAATCAGGGTTTTGGGCACCTCTTCACGCCCCGGAAAGAGTTCCGGCAGGCAGTTTTTGAAGGCTCGGATGACCGTTCTGATCTGGCTCGGATTGACAATATCGCGGTCAAGCTGCGTCGATGAATACAGCTCGTCTTCGTCCTGCTCTTCCCAGCGCTTTTTGCGGGTTCTCTTCTCACGCCGTTCGATGAGCTGTTTGGCCTTGAGTTCCGCGCCTTGCCGGGTGATACGGGTATCGATGTAATAGATTTCGTTACCAACGTTCACGCCATCGGCCACAGCCTTTTCGTGCGTGTACTCGCTGACCACGTTTTCATCGAAAAAGCCGAACGTGCGGCTATCCGGCGTGGCGGTCAGGCCGATCAGGTAGGCGTCGAAGTAGTCGAGCACCTGCTGCCAGACGTTGTAGATGGAGCGGTGGCACTCGTCGATAAAAATGAAGTCGAAGAACTCGATTGGCACCTTCGGGTTGTAGGCGACCGGCACAGGCTGCTTCGGGCGGGTGTGCTGCTCCCACGGATTGTTCTCTTCGAGCGCCTCGTCCAGCTCTTCGCCTTTGAGGATGGAGTACATGCGCTGAATGGTGCTGATGCAGACCTGAGCATCTTTCGGGACGCTCGCGTTCTTCAAGCGCTGCACCGCATAGAGTTCGGTGAACTTGCGGTTGTCGTCACTTGGCGTGAAGGCGAGCATCTCTTGCTCGGCCTGTTCGCCAAGGTTGCGGGTATCGACGAGGAACAGGATGCGCTTGCCTTTGGCGTGCTTCAGAATCCGGTACATGGCTGTGATTGCCGTGTAGGTCTTGCCCGCGCCGGTGGCCATCTGGATCAGCGCCTTTGGCCTGTCGGCCTTGAAGGAGGCTTCGAGATTGCTGATGGCCGTTTCCTGACAGTCACGCAAGCCCAGCTCTTTTGCCGGGAGCTTCTCGGGGTTGAGCGGCGGAATATGATGCAGGCGGGCGCGGAGGCTTTCGCCCTCTTCCAGCCACTCCTTGAGCGTTTCCGGGCGATGGAAAGTGAAGACTTCCCGTGAGCGGGGTTTGGGATCGCGGCGGTCGGTGAAGCGGGTGATTTCGCCGGTGCTCTGGTAGAGGAATGGCAAGGGGGTGCTATTCGTGACCCACTTGAGCTTGGAATCCGCATAATCCTCGGTCTGCTCCTCGACCGTGGTAATGTTCTCGGCCTTGCTTTCGCGTTTGGCTTCGATGACGCCGACCGGGTGCCTGCCGACGAACAGCACATAATCAGCCGGACCGCTGTAGGTCGGGTACTCTCTGACAGCCTGTCCGGGCCCGTCATTCAGATCGAGTTTCTTTTTTTCCTGGACGCGCCAACCCGAAGCCCTGAGCAAGGCGTCGATAGTATCGCGTGCTCTCTGTTCCGGATCTTGATTAGGGGTCATTCAGAGATCGTCTTTGTTGCCTCGCCTATCGTAATGTTCAGCGGTTCGGTGGGGGGATGCAAAGGGTACAGCAGCTCACGACATTCGTCTATCCAACCGAATTGCAGTAAATTACCAGTTGGCTGCATGAACCCCAAGCATTTACATCAAATGAGCAGGACAGGTTTTTCTTGTTGCCATTCCATCACAGCCTTCGCTACGTCGAGTAAAGGCAAGCCCTTGAAATACACGCTCAGCCCGCACAACGAGGTGGCGACGACTTGGAGTTTCGGGTATCTTGCCGGCTTGTTTGAAATGAAATGAGGTGAGTAAGGCGATACAAGATTTGATAGATATGCCCACCACAGACGACTATCGAACCGGCAAAATTGTCGAGGGGATTAAAAAGGCCGAGATGGTTCTCGACAGCCGATCCGCATTGGCGGCTGGCGATCCTGCGTTCGAGCGTATCCGGGAGAAGATCGTTGCGTTCAGGCCCGTGTGGGTCACGGCGGAACAGGCGGTCGAGCTGATTCGGCGGGCGGAGGTCATCGCCATTGGTGAGCGGGTCTGCCGGGCGCTTCATCCTGATTCTCCCGAAACGCAGTCCGTGTTTCTTGACGAGCTTGCCGAAGCGATGGTGGATGCGAACAAGGCGGAGGTCATCACAGTGCCGGAGGCTATGCAGATCATCAACCGGCAGTCGCCTCACCGCATCATCACCTCGATGGTGAGCGGAAAGTATCTCGAACTCTGCGCCGCCTGGCCGCCGGATTGCGTTTTCTGCAAGGCGGAGCGGGTCGGTATCCGGTGCATCGGCGTGCGTCAAGACTTTCGAATCTGAAACTCTTCATCCAATGTCATCCGATTTGTCGTTTGTCGAGTATGCGTGTGAGCAGATGGGGGCGGCGGGCGCGATTACGTTCCGGAAAATGTTTGGCGAGTACGCGATCTACTGCGAGGGGAAGGTGGTGGCGCTCGTGTGCGACAACCGGCTTTTTGTGAAGCCGACCGCCGCCGGGCGCAACCTTGCCGGGCAGCTTGCCGAAGCGCCGCCCTATCCGGGGGCCAAACCGTATCTTCTTGTCGGCGAAGAGATCGAGGATCGGGAGTGGCTCTCGAACCTCATCCGGATGACTGAAAAAGAACTTCCGCCACCGAAAAAGAAAAGCGGGAGAAAAACGTAGCAAGTCATGAGCACTTTTTCACGGAGGCATCGAAATGGATGCCTCCGGAACGTACGTGGACTTAAAAGACGAGGTAAGCGCGGGCCTGGTCGAGCTTGTAGCTCCAAGGCAGGTTGGCGTTTTTCCAGCCGTTGACCGAGCGGCGGCCCTCCTTGCTCAGGTCGCCTTCAAATCCGTCATAAACCGACCAGACATCGGTGTATCCGGCTTTGGTGAGCAGGTCGGCAGCACCGGCGCTGCGGTCACCGGAACGGCACATCAGGATGACCGGATCGGTTTTCTTCAGCCCGCGAGCGGCCAGCGCCTCGGCAATCTTCATGGTGAAGGCCGAGTTGGGGTTCATCTGGAAGCGCTGATTCTTGACATCCCACGTCGAGTAGTCGTTGAGCATGTACGGGATGTTCAGGTTGATCTGGTCGGCGATGCCCACATACAGGGTTTCCGAAGGCGTCCTGATATCGACAAAGAGCACCTTTTCCGGAGCCTTCACCACCAGGTCATAAGCATCTTTTGCGGAGAGATACTTGCCGGCGATGGTGCGTTTCTTGGCAGGCAGCGTGCTGGCGTCGAACGATGCGGCGTGCAGCAGGCTGGTCGAAACCAGCAGGAGGGTGACGACCAGGGAGACAATTTTTTTCATGAGGATTTCCCTTGTTTTAATGTGTTGTCGAGAAAGTGGAGCTGATGGCCTCAAGCTTGAGGAGCTTCAAAGGCAGCGCTGGAGCTGATCTATAACCCTTTGTGCTTGATAGCGTATAACTATATCGTTATATAGCAAAGTGATTCGATTTTTGCAACTATCAGGCAAGAATTTTGTACGAGGGGCGATCCCTTGCAGGGAAGCATCGGGACAATGTCGCCAGACGCGGGCGCACGCCATGCGCCCGTACAGATGCTGCGTTATGTTGTGGCCGTGCAGGGGCGGTTCGCGAACGGCCCGTCCGGGGTATTATCGATGGCTGGGTGTGAAGATCGGTTCCTTGCGGTTGGCCATTTGCTCGAAAATCGTGTCGAGTTGCGCCCTGAGCGAGCGGTGCAGGTGAAGGTTTGCCTGGCGGTCGCTGCTGATTTCGATGACGATGCTTTCGTTCCGCCGGAGCGCTTCGGCGTAGAGCGCGCTGAACTCGCGGTTGGTTGCCGGGCAGGCGTAGCTGAGGCCGAAAGTTTTGGCGGCCAGTTCGACGCTGAAGTTCTGCGGGGTGGCGAAGCACTCGTCGAGCCGGTCGGTCTGCGAGGCGATGGGCAGGAAAGAGAAGATGCCGCCTCCACGATTGTTCAGCACGATGACGATGAGCGGATTCCACGGGTGCTTGAGCAGCGAGAGGGCGTTCAGGTCGTGCAGGAAGGAGATGTCGCCGATGAGCAGCGTGGCCGGGCAGCCGAGGCCCGCCGAGAATCCCGCCGCCGTGGAGATGATGCCGTCGATGCCGCTGACGCCGCGGTTGAGCGCTACGCGCAGGGGCCTGCCTGAGGTCGGCGCGGCGTACAGATCCATGTCCCGCGCGGGCATGCTGTTCGACACGAAGAGCGCGTGTCCATCATCGGCAAGTGACGAGACGATGCGTGGCGCGGAGATTTCGCTGACCGGTGCGTCCGGCGAGCATACCGTGTTGTCGATGGTTTCTGCAACTTCCGGGAAAAGGTCGGCGTATCCGGCCGAAAGCAGTGGTTCGCGGCACGCTTCGAGCGCTGAGGCGACGCTGGCCGGCGAGGCTTCGATGCTCAGGGTGACGTTGTGGTCGGGGCTGAAGCGGCCCGGATGGTTTCTGACGACCACGTAGTGGCGCGGCGGATGGTTCCGGAGCATCATCGCGGGCTGCTTGCCGATCATCGGGCCGCCGAAATGGATGACCGTGTCGGGGCTGAAGGCGCTGGCGAAGGTCTCGTTCTGCAAGGCGAGCTGCCATGGTGTGCAGCGCGCCGAGAGCCGGATGCCGGAGGTGAGATCGGCAAAGAGCGGAACGCGGAGCGAGTCGGCCAGCGCGGCTACAGCCTCGCCCTCCTCGGTGCGGCTCATGCTTCCGGCAACGAAGAGCGGGCGTTCAGCATCCGCAATGATCTGCCGGAGCGCGGCTACGCCGTCGGCGTCCGGCTCCTGGCGCGGGCGCTCGAAACGGCACCACGGCTCGCCGGACTCAAGCCAGCCGCGAACCGGCGCGGCCCATGGATGGCCGGGGTCGGGCGCTTCGGGTTCGAGCGGTTCGCGGAACGGCAGGTTCAGATGCACCGGCCCGGCTGGAGAGCCGAGGCTTCGCTTGACCGCCTGCCCGACCGTCGAAAGCAGCGAGGCGAGCGGCGTGGCGGTGCCGGGTTCGGGAAGTTCGAGGTTCCACCGGACGTAATCGCCGAAAAGATGCTGCTGGCGGATCGTCTGGTTGGCCCCTGCTTCGAGCAGCTCGAAGGGGCGGTCAGCCGAGAGCACGATCATCGGCTGCGCGTCCGCCGAGGCTTCGACGACGGCGGGGAAGTAGTTCGCCACGGCGGTGCCGGAGGTGCAGATGAGGACCGCGGGCCTGCCGGTCGCCCTGGCGTAGCCGAGCGCATAGAATCCCGCCGGACGCTCGTCGGGGAACATCCTGAAGCGGGCTTTCGGGTTTGACGCCACGGCGAGGGTCAGCGGGGTCGAGCGGGAGCCGGGGGAGATACAGAAAAATCCGGCGCCCTGCCGGATCAGTTCCTCCACGATCAGCCCGCACCAGAGGGTTGTGATCTGCTTGTGATTCATGGGTATCTCTGAAAACTTGTTACGAGCGCCGGTTGCTGTGTCGGGTGGCGTTCAAAATCTTCACGCACGCCATGTGCGCTCCGGTTTTTGCGTGCCAGCCGTCTTGCGCTTGGGGCTCTCATGACGCTTTTCAGAGGTGCCCTCATGCTTTCTGTTGCGTGATGGCCAGAATATCGCCGATCTTCTGATCGACCTCCTCCCACTCCGACTCGGGATCGGAGCCTCGCACCAGTCCGGCTCCCGAATAGAGATAGACCTTGTCTTCGAAAATCAGTGCCGAACGGATGCCGACGGCGAACTCGGCGGCGTCGCGGCTGAGCCAGCCAACCGGTGCGGCGTACCAGCCCCGGCAGAACGGTTCGACCGACAGGATCAGCTCCATCGCCTCTTCGCGCGGCACTCCACCGACAGCCGGAGTTGGGTGGAGCTGGCGGAGTACCGTGCTGTCGTTGCGGAACTCGGGGCGCAGCCGGGCGCGGCACCGCGCGTAGAGGTGGGCCAGACGGTTGAGCTGGAGCACACCGACCTCCTCCTGCATGTCGATCTCGCTGCACACCGGTTGCAGTTCGCGGTAGATGGTGTCCTTCACGAAGCGGTGCTCCCGGACGTCCTTTTCTGAGCCGAGCAGCAGTTTCGAGGCGGTGTGGTCGTCGGCTTTCACCTTCTCCTTGGTGACCGTGCCAGCAAGCGCTTCGGTCTGGAGCAGGTCGCCATCGCGGCGGTAGAGCCGTTCGGGCGTGAAGCTCACGAAGGCGTGACCCTCGATCGGTTCGAAATAGAAGCGATAGGCGGCGTTCTCAGGATATGGGTAGTCGAGCAGGAACCGGATGGCCGGAACCTTGCCGGAAAAACTCAGCTCGGTCTGCCGGGCGAGGATCACCTTGTCGAGTCCGCCTTCGTCGAATTTCCTTAGAATCGTTTCGCAATGCTCGATCCACTGAGCCCGGTCGGGGCTGTAGGCGGTTCGGGTTATTCCGGGAATCGCGGGCGTCTTTACAGCCTGTTCGCTCCTGAGCGAAGCCAGGGTCTGCAAGAGCTGTTCGAGGGCCTGCTTGCGGTCGTCCGGCTTGAGCCAGACCGAGCAGGTCATCGAGGTTTTGCCGTCACGGCGCTCCAAGCTGATGAGTGGCAGAATGAACAGCGCCGAGCTGAAGCCGTGCCAGATGTGATCCTGTTGCTGGCGGTTGTTGAAGCAGAATCCGCCTACATATCGGGCGTGCGGATTTTTCAGTTTCAGGGCCTCTTCAAGCAGGGTGAAACTTCGTTCGTTCGGGCCGGTTTCGGTGATTTCGATGCGGTCGGCTTCTCCGATGCCTGCAATCCACTCGCTTTTCTCGCGGTTCATCCAGAAAAGCTTCGGGAACTGCTGCCTTTCCGCAAGCCAGGCCGGGCCGTCGACCACGCCGTCAATGCTGGTGGTGAAGCTCTCCAGCACGGGGCTGCCGTTGTCGTTATGCGGCGGTTGGGGCTGCGCAATGGCGGCTTTCACCGATTCTTCGAGGAGTTGAAGTGCCTTTTGCAACATTAGGGTACTATCGTCCGCCGGCATGGTGGTTCAGAGTTCATTTTCCGGCCTTTTCAGGCACATCGTTCTGCAGGTGCCGTTCCAGGGATGCGGCAAGATAATTGTTTTTGTCCTGAAGCCATGTAAGGATTTTTCTGGCTTCGTCAATTTTGCCCTGTTGAAGGTAACACATCCCCATCGTGTAGTAAGCCTCCTGGAACGAATAGCTGTTGTCGATGGCTTTCTGATAGGAGTCGAGTGCGTCGTCGTAGCGTTTGAGCTGGTAATAGACGTTGCCGAGATCGAAATGACGGAGCGAGTCGTCGGGCGCGATGCCGACCCGTTTCTGCATCCATGGAAGGGCCGCGGCATACTCTTCTTTATTGAAATAGGCTGCGCCGAGCCCCGAATAGGCTTCGTCGAGACCCGGTTCGATTTTGATGGCTCGTTGGTATGACTCGATAGCTTCATCGAACCGCTGCTGGCGAGCGTATTCTCTGCCGAGGTTCAAATAGGCTCGTGCATTTTCGGGATTTTTCCAGACCACCTGTTGCAGCTCCTGAATGCGCGCCTCCTTGTTCTGGCAGCCCAGAAGTCCGGAAAGGCAGCAGAGGATAAGCAACGGACGGGCAATCCGGCGGTATGGTTGCAAAATCTGTATCATAAACTTCAATATAGCGACTGGTTTTTTTTTCTGCTAACCTCTGCACTGCCGGGGATGTTCTTGCCGTCGTGCAAGGGGAGTGTTTTCTGCAAGATCGACAAACAAAAACAATCTGGTCATGAAAAAGACAATACAGGTCAGCGGAATGCGCTGTTCAAGCTGTGAAATGCTCGTTACCGAAGCTCTGGAGGCCCTCGATGGAGTGCAGAAAGCGAAGGCTTCCCATCAGCTCAGTGAGGTCGAGGTCGAATACGATCCGTCGAAAACCGGTGATGATGCGCTGAAACAGGCGATCGAAGGGGAGGGCTTTACGGTAACCGGATGAGTGGCGAGGTATCGGCGGAAAACAGAAAAGCCTCCACATGGGAGGCTTTCGTATCGGTACGGTGCGGAGCTGACGGGGCTCGAACCCGCGACCTCCTGCGTGACAGGCAGGCGCTCTAACCAAACTGAGCTACAGCTCCGTTCCTGATTGAGTGGACAAATGTAGTGAAGCCCTCTTTTGTTTCCAAATAATTTTTTCATTTTTAACAAGCACGCATGCAGAAGAGAGGGATGCCGGTCGGTTCGGGAGGTTTTTTTCGAGCTGCTTGCAAAGAGGTGTCCTAATGCCGGGAGTTTCGTAAATTAGTGCTCAATGTGACGGCAACCCCTCGTAAAAGGGGCGTTATGTCTTTGTTAACGTTTATCAGTGCAACAAACATGGCCGATCCCAATCACCGCAATTCACTGACGATTACCGACAATCGTACCGGCAAATCGTATGAGCTTCCCATCGAGAACGGTACTATCCGAACCATGGATCTGCGAAAGATCAAGGAGTCGGAGGAGGATTTCGGGCTTCTCGGTTATGATCCGGCGTTCCTGAACACCTGCTCCTGCAAAAGCCAGATCACCTTCATCGACGGCGAAAAGGGGATTCTCCGCTACCGGGGCTATCCGATCGAGCAGCTTGCCGAGAAGAGCTCGTTCCTCGAAATCGCTTACCTGCTCATCAAGGGTGAACTGCCTGACAAGGAGCGGCTCGCAGTCTGGACTTACAACATCCGTCACCACACCATGACCCATGCAAACCTGACCAAGTTCATGGACGGGTTCCGCTACGACGCGCATCCGATGGGCATTCTCGTAGGTACGGTGGGGGCGCTCTCGACCTTCTATCCCGACGCCAAACAGGTTAGCGAGGAGGAGTCCCGTAAGCTTCAGGTGCGGCGGCTGATCGGCAAGATTCCGACGCTCGCGGCAATGAGCTTCCGGCACAGCCTCGGTTTTCCTTACGTGCTGCCGGACAACGATCTGAGCTACGCGGGCAATTTTCTGTCGATGATGTTCCGGATGACGGAGCAGAAGTACGAACCGAATCCAGTGCTTGAAAAAGCACTCGACGTGCTCTTCATCCTGCACGCCGACCACGAGCAGAACTGCTCGACCAACGCCGTGCGCTCGGTCAGCAGCTCGATGGTTGATCCCTACTCAGCTATCGCGGCAGGTTGTGCAGCGCTCTATGGCCCGCTGCATGGCGGGGCCAACGAGGCGGTGATTCGGATGCTCGAAGGGATTGGCTCGGTCGATAATATCCCCGCCTTCATCAAATCGGTCAAGAGCGGCGAAGGGCGGCTCATGGGATTTGGCCATCGCGTCTATAAAAATTACGACCCGCGGGCGCGAATCATCAAGAAGATCGCCTTCGAGGTGTTCGAGGAGACCGGACGGAACCCGCTGCTCGACATCGCCATCGAGCTGGAACGAATCGCGCTGGAGGACGACTATTTCGTCGGGCGCAAACTTTATCCGAATGTCGATTTCTACTCCGGCCTGATCTACCAGGCGATGGGCTTTCCAACCGACATGTTCCCGGTGCTCTTCGCTATCGGGCGCACGCCGGGCTGGCTCGCGCAGTGGATCGAGCATGTCAAGGATCCGGAGCAGAGAATTGCCCGTCCGCGCCAGATTTTCCTCGGCGCACCTTGCCGCGATTACGTGCCGCTTGACGAACGTCCGAGCAGGGGTGATGACGAAGAGAAGTTCGGTATCTGCAGGCTCTGACTCCGATCTGCCAAACGCAAAGTATTTGTTTTCATTAACTGGATTTACATTATGTCTGTCACTACAAAAGATGTCGCCTATATCGCGGAACTTGCCCGCCTGAAATTCACCGATGCCGAGCAGGAACGGATGACCGATGAGCTGAACATGATTCTGCACTATGTCGACAAGCTCAACGAGGTCGATACCGAGGGGGTCGAGCCGCTCAACACGATTCACGATCAGATCAACGTGCTCAGGGCCGATGTGGAGCATACGCCGCTCTCCAACGAGGAGGCGCTGAAAAATGCTCCCGACCGCCAGGATCGTTTCTTCAAGGTGCCGAAGGTGATCGGCTGAGCCGATGCCGTTCATCAGCCAGAAGGGCGACGATGCCTGCCTCTCGGTGAGGGTGCAGCCCCGTTCTTCGAAAACAGGCATTGCCGGCCGGTACGGAGATCAGGTCAAAATCTGCCTGAAGTCCGCTCCGGTGGACAATGCCGCCAACAAGGAGTGTTGCCAGTTGCTGGCCAAAACGCTCGGCGTGCCACGCTCAAACGTGTCGGTCATGAACGGCCAGACCTCGCGCAGCAAGGTGCTGAAGGTGGAGGGCATGACGCCCTCCGAGCTTCGCAAAGCGCTCGCTCCCGTGCTCGGTGACGAACCGGAGGCGGGTGTATGAGGTGTGTTGTGCAGAGCGGGTGCGCGAGGCGAGCGTTACCATCGGCGGTGAACGTTTCAGCTCCATCGGCAGCGGCCTCATGGTACTTGCCGGAATCTCGCGCGAGGATACGGAAGCCGATCTCGCCTGGATGAGCCGCAAGCTTCCTAACCTGCGCATTTTTGAGGACGACGAGGGGCGTATGAATCGCTCGGTCAAAGAGATCGGCGGCGAGCTGCTTGTCGTCTCGCAATTCACGCTTTACGCCGATGCCAGCCGGGGCCATCGTCCGGGCTTCACCGAATCCGCGCCCTCCGAAGTCGCTCGTCCGCTCTTCGACCGCTTCGTCGAACTGCTCCGCAGCGAGTCCGGTCTGCCGGTCGAAACCGGAAGCTTTGGCGCGGACATGCAGGTCTCGCTCATCAACGACGGTCCGGTCACCATTATTCTCGAATCACCGAAAAAGTAAAGGGCATGGCGTGCGCCTGTTGTGTGCTGTCATTTTTTCGATGCTTCCAAAAACGGGCGACCGCAAGGGATCGCCCCTACATCATTGAAATCGAGTTCTGATAACGCTACTATCCATCCATGAACGTCGTCATCGTTATTCCCGCCCGGCTCAGTTCCAGCCGCCTGAAAGAGAAAATGCTGGCCGATCTGGAGGGCGAGCCGCTGATCGTGCGTACCTGGCAGCAGGCGATGAAGTCGCGCCTGGCCAAGCGCGTGGTGGTGGCGACCGACAGCGAGCGCATTTTCGCGGTGCTGCGTGACGCCGGGGCGGAGGTGGTGATGACCTCGCCCGACCTCACCTGCGGCACAGACCGCATCGCCGAAGCCGCTGAGCAGGTTGGCGGCGACGTCTTCGTCAATCTCCAGGGGGATGAGCCGCTCATCGACCCGGCGACCATCGACCTGGCCATCGCGCCCTTCTTCGAGGATGACTCGACGCCCGACTGCACCACGCTGGTTTTTCCGCTGAAGCCGGATGAGCGGCACATCATCGACGACCCACACGTCGTCAAGGCGGTGCTCGACGCCAAAGGCCACGCCCTCTACTTCTCGCGCTGCCCGATTCCCTACCGCCGCGAAATGCTGTCCGATACGCGCTATTATCGCCACATCGGTCTCTACGCCTTCCGCGCCGACGTGCTCAAAGCGTTCGTCGCACTTCCCCCCTCGATGCTCGAACGTGCCGAATCCCTCGAACAACTCCGCCTGCTCGAAAACGGCTACCGCATCCGCTGCATCGAAACGACAACTGACACGCCGGGCGTCAATACCGAGGAAGAGTTGGAAGAGGTGCGGAGGCTGTTCAGGGTGCGGTATGGGAGGTGAGTAAGAGGGGGCTGTTTTTTTTCAGAACGAAACCTTGATATTTTATTCGGAAATTTATCAGTCAATGATTCGTTGTGAAAAGCGTTATTTTCCTGAGGTTATATCGCAATCTGACTCGACATTTCACGTGATTAAAAAAATAAAAGCTTTGTTTGCCGGCGCAGGCATCGGAACCCTCGGGGGTTTGATTGGTCTTGGTGGCGCTGAATTTCGTTTGCCGCTTTTACTCGGAATGTTTGCTTTTCCGCCGTTGGAAGCTGTCATTCTCAACAAGGCGATGAGTCTTCTGGTGGTTGCCTCAGCCCTGCCGTTCAGGGCAGCCACCATCTCCTGGGAGACTCTGTTCGCGCACTGGACGATCATTGTCAATCTTCTGGCTGGTAGTTTGGTCGGGGCCTGGCTTGGGGCAAGTTGGGCGACAAAATTGCGAAGTGAAACCCTCTACCGGGTTATAGCAATCCTTCTGGTTGGTATTGCCCTTGTGTTGCTGACCGGACACCAGACAAATACAGCAGGATCAGCGCTATTCGATTCACCTGCCCTGCTGATGACAACAGGCGTAATCGCGGGTTTGGGGATCGGCATCGTTGCCGCCCTTCTTGGTGTGGCCGGTGGCGAGTTGCTGATTCCTGTGATCGTTATCCTGTTCGGGGCGGACATTAAACTTGCGGGGAGTTTGTCGCTCGCCGTCAGCCTGCCAACCATGCTGGTCAGTTTTGCGCGTTACAGTAAGGACAGCAGCTTTGTGGTTCTTGGCGCGAACAAATCGTTTGTCCTGATCATGGCTATCGGCTCGATTGTTGGCGCCTGGTTCGGTTCCCGGTTGCTTGGCATTGTTCCCGACACTTATCTGCTGCCGATGCTTGCCGCAATTTTGTTGATTTCAGCGCTTAAAGTGTGGAAGCACAAATAACTCCCTGCAAAGCGTAGCCTGCGATTTCTCTACTCTGTAACCCGCGCATCCCTCCGCCCATCGTGGAACGTGAGCGCAATCTCCGACCCCGCCTCCAGCGCAGCGGCTGAAGTGACATACCGATCATCCTGCGTCACCATCGCGAAGCCGCGTTTGAGGACTCGCTGGATGTCGAGCATTTCGAGGCGGTCTGTGGCTGCGCGGAGTTGCCGGTCGCGGTCGCGGAGCTTTTCCGAGATGGCTCGCTTCATCTCTTTTTCCGTCAACGCCAACCGTTCTTCAAACTGGCCGAGCATCTGCGCCGGGCGGTTGAAGGCGTAGCTGCTGGTGATGGAGTCGAGCTGGAGCTGCGCTCCCGAAATCTTGCCCTCCATCAAGATCGATTGCCGCTGCATGAGCCCGTCGATTTGTCGGAGCAGTTCGTCGCGGTCGGGCACAGCGCGTTCGGCGGCGATTGACGGCGTGCCTGCGCGGAGGTCGGCCACCATGTCGGCGACCGAGAGGTCAGTTTCGTGGCCGACGGCGCTGATGACCGGAATCTTCGACTGGTAGATCGCTTCAGCCACGGCCTCGTCGTTGAAGGCTTGCAGGTCTTCGGCGGAGCCGCCGCCGCGTGCCACGATGAGCACGTCGGGGCGGTGTTTCGGCGTTGGCGGGTCGTTGAAGTAGCGGAGCGCGCGCACGATCGACTCGACGGCGCGCTCGCCCTGCACCTGCACCGGGTAGAGCAGCAGCTCTGCAGCCGGGAAGCGCCGGGCGAAGACGTCGCTCATGTCGCGAATCACCGCGCCGGTGGAGGAGGTAATCATGCCGATGCGCCGGGGAATGCGCGGGATCGGCTTCTTGCGTTCCGGATCGAAGTAGCCGGCCTGGGCCAGTTTGGCGATCAACCTTTCGAGCGCCAGCCGTTGTGCTCCCTCGCCGGTTTCGAACAGCGCCGTGCAGATGAGCTGATATCGTCCGGCAGGCGGATAGACCTCAAGCCGCCCTTCCGCGATCACTTCAAGGCCGTCGCGCAGCTCCATCGGAAAGCGGGTGCGCACGCTCTTCCACATCACGGCGGGCAACTGCGCCTCGCTGTCCTTCAGCGTCAGATAGACATGCCCAGAGCTGTGCAGCTTGCAGTTCGACAGCTCACCCTTCACCCTGACGAAGGGGAACAGGCTCTCCAGCTCGCTTTTGATGGTGCGGGTCAGCTCGCCGACGCTCTGTGCGGTTTCAGTCATACGGTCGCGGTTTTTCGGCAACTTACGGTTTTTCACCCTGATTCCCGCGTCCGTCAGAAGCCCGTCTTTTGGCGGGGATGTATTATATTCTCTGGACTTTTCACTCTTCATCGGATAACGTAATGGCCGACCAAACAGCACCTGATATTCTCGCCGGGCTTCTCGACATCCAGCCGGATGAGGCGCAGCGCCTGCTCGATCGCTTTGCCGGTGGCATGACGGCCGAGCTGCTCGACCGGAGCCGCTTATCCGTTGATGGATTGGGATCGTTTTCGGTTGTTCATGAACAGCCGGTGCGTGAGTCGGGCGCGGATGGAACGCGCTATTTGCCCCCGAGGAACAGGGTGGAGTTTACTCCACGCGCAAAAGGGAGTGATGACACGGCGGCCATTGCGTCGGCGCGGCTCGACATGGCGGCGGATGAAGCGCAGCGTTTCGCGCAGGCGCTTTCCGGCATGTTCGGTCAGCTTTCCGGCAGCGCGAGCGGATTGGAGTTGCGCGGATTCGGATCGTTTGCCGCCGGGACGGGGACGTTCCGTTTTCAGCCGGACGGATCGCTCGACGAGCTGCTCAACATCGGTTACGGCGATTTGAAGGAGATCGTGATTCCGGAGCAGACGGCGGTCGAGGCCGGAAGCGCAGCTCCGGAGCGTAGCGGGATGATGAAGCTCGTGGCGCTGCTCGTCGTCGCGCTGCTGCTGCTGGTCGGCGGCTGGTTGCTCTATCGTCACGTTGCTCCCGGCAGTGTCGAGACTGGCTCCGCCCCGGCTCCGTCAGCCTCCGTTTCCGCCGTCGAAGAGAAGCCGGAGTCAGCGCCTCGGCCGGAAGCTCCGCAGGCCGGTTCGCTCCTGCTTCGCAAGGGGCGATACACGGTGATCGTGGCGACCTTCTCGTCGAAAAACGGCGCGAAGCAGGAGTGGCGGCGGCTTTCGGAGCTTGGCCACCAGCTCAGGGTCTGGCCGGTAAAATCCGGCGGCGACCGCTATTACCGGCTCGTCACTGGCGATTTCGGAAGCGTGAGAGCGGCTCGCGACAGCATGAAGTCGATGCCGAAAGGTCTGCCAAGTCACAGCTATATTCAGCAAGCACCAAAAAATGTCGTTTTGTATGGAGAAGAAGGCTTGTAACAATCTGCATCCGCAATCGATGTGCCCCGCATTCGGCGGGTTGCGCGTGCTCATGCGCATCGACGGCGCGCAGGTCTGCATGGTTGCCGACCAGGGCTGCCTGTACGGACTCACCTTCGTGTCGCACTTCTACGCGGCGCGGCGCTCGATTGTGTCGCCGGAGCTGATGAACGTGCAGATTTCAGGCGGCACGATGATCGACGACGTGCGCCGCACCATCGAACAGATTGCCGAAGACCCGGCGGTTCGCTTCATTCCGGTGGTGAGCACCTGCGTCGCGGAGACAGCGGGCATCGCCGAGGAGCTGCTGCCGAAGAAGGTGGGAAACGCCGAGGTGTTGCTGGTGCGGCTTCCGGCGTTCCAGATCAGGACGCACCCGGAGGCGAAGGATGTGGCTGTGTCGTCGCTGGTGAAGCGGTTCGGCGCGTTCGGTGAGCCGAAAAAGGGCAAGACGCTCGTGGTGCTTGGCGAAATTTTCCCGGTCGATGCGATGATGATCGGCGGTGTTCTGCAGAAGATCGGCGTCGAGTCGGTCGTCACGCTGCCCGGCGCTGACCTCGACGACTACGTGCAGGCGGGACGCGCGTCGGCCTGCGCGGTGCTGCATCCGTTCTACGAACGCACGGCGACGCTTTTCGAGTCGGCGGGCGTGAAGATCGTGGGCGGCAACCCCATCGGCGCGAACGCCACCGGACAGTGGATCGAGCGGATCGGCGAAGCGCTCGACCTCGATCCGGCGACCGTCAAAACCGTAGCCGAAGAGGAGCGGCAGAAGGCCAAAGGGGTGATGGCCGGGTTCGCGCAAAAGCTGCAAGGCTCGGTGATTGTCGCGGGCTACGAGGGCAACGAGTTGCCGCTGGTGCGCCTGTTGCTCGAAGCGGGCCTCGACGTGCCGTACGCCTCGACCTCCATCGCCCGCACCGCGCTCGGCGAGGAGGATCACCGCCTGCTCACAATGCTCGGCACGGAGGTGCGCTACCGCAAATACCTCGAAGAGGACATGCAGGCCGTGCTGGAGCACAAGCCCGACCTGGTCATCGGCACCACCTCGCTCGACAGCTTCGCCAAGGAGCACGGCATCCCGGCGATCTACTACACCAACAACATCTCCGCCCGCCCGATCTTCTTCGCCTCCGGCGCTGCCTCGGTGCTTGGCATGATCGCGGGATTGATCGAAAAGCGCGAGATTTACGGGAGGATGAAGGAGTACTTCATGCCGACGGAGTGAGGGGGCTGACAGTTTCGTGAACTTCTGCGCATTTTGATTTGTTCTCTTCGATGGTTATCGTTGATATATATCATCAGGAGGGAAGCACATGGACACAGCGAAAATATTTACTTCGGGTCGCAGTCAGGCGGTTCGGTTGCCGAAAGAGTATCGGTTCGAGGGCAAAGAGGTGATCGTCCGGCATTTTGGCAACGGCGTCATTCTTCTGCCGTGTGACAAGCCCTGGGATATGCTCGAAGCGGCGCTGAACGAGTTCGAGCCGGGTTTTGAACTCGTGCGTGAGCAGCCGGAGTCGCAAACCCGCGAGGAGATCAAAGGATGATCTATCTGCTCGACACCAACATCTGCATCTACATCATCAACCAGAAACCGCCGCACGTTCTCGAACGCTTTCGCCGCGAGAGGCTGGGAGATATTGCCATATCGAGCGTTACGGCGTCGGAGCTGACTTTTGGCGTTGTCAAAAGCGGTTCGGAGAAGAACCGGCAAGCGCTGGCTTTGTTCTTTGCTCCGCTCGAAATCCTGCCGTTTGACGCTTCCGTGATCTGGCATTACGGAGAGATCAGAAGCGACCTCGAAAAGCGTGGCTCTCCGATTGGCTCCCACGACACCATGATCGCCGCCCACGCCAGAGCACTCGGCGCGGTGCTGGTAACGAACAACGTCAGGGAGTTCAGCAGGGTTGAAGGATTACGGGTGGAGAATTGGGCGGAGCTGTAGATTGATAGAGAAGCGGGAGATTTATGGGAGGATGAAGGAGTATTTTATGCCGACGGAGTGAGGTGGTTCGTTGGTGAGGATATGAAAAAAGCCGGGGGTTTCCCCGGCTTTTTTGTTGATATGGCTTTAGTTTGAACGAGGCCAAAGTGCTGTGCTTCAAGTTTCGCATTATAGCAGATTTGGGCTTAGCCCTTGTTGGATTTAGTTTTTATTCTGCAATTTCTACATCCACAGCTATATCGTCACCTTTGTCGTTTTGATCTATTCGGTATGATACTTTATCCCCTTCATTAAGGTCGTTAAAGTCAATACCATTTACTGATTGATAGTGAAAAAACAAATTGTTAGGTGGTCTTCTGATAAAACCAAACCCATTTTTAAGCGTCATAATTTCACCTTGTTGTGCTTCGTTTTTTTCTTCTGTCGTGTTTGCTTTTTTGGGGAAAGTTGTCGTCTTATTAGCCACTTTTTTTTCGATTTTTTCCTGCGGCATAAAGAGATTGTTGATCGCAAAGCTTCCCTTCGCTACTCTGTTGTCAATTTCCTCGTGCATAGAAATCGGGTAGGTTACCACTTCCAAAAGGTCTTGAGACGTTCTTGTTACCCTTTCATTACCATAGTCATCTCTGTATTTGAAATCCCAAGACAATAGCATAACACGCGTTCCCAATGTGTTTAGTTTTCGTATCAATGGAGTGTAATCTCCATCTGAGGCAACAAGAGCTAATACATTAAATCTCTTGTAATAAGCCAGTTCAAAAGCTTCAAGGGCAAGCCAAACATCAATGCCTTTTTCATGTTTTACGCCTGCATTAGAGGTCTTGACGGGTAAATAATGAGTTGTAATTCCTTCTTTCATTAGAACGTCGTCGAACAGGCGATCATAATACAAAGAATTTGATCGTTCAGAAGCTTCCTTTGCGTTTAACCGTCCACGGAAATAATGAGCGTCAACGATTTGACAGTGTCTGTACCCCGAAGCATCTCCTTCCAGTTCAGCCACTTTATGTCGTATATAGTCGTGAAGACCAGATATACTTATTCTCGATTTTCTATTGTGTATATAGGCGTAATAGTTGCTGACGTGTAAGAAATAATTTCCATCGTAGAACACGCCAATTCGTGTCAATCTGTTGTCTTTGTCTGCACTCATTTTGATTAAGTTATTTGGTTTGTGATCAAATTGCTTTCAACAATAGAGCGTCCTTCCCGTTTACAAGAACACTTTTTCTTGGCAAAATCTGTTTGCTTGAACTAGAAAATTTCCCGGTGTTAGCCTGCAGAGTGAGTCATGCGGTCGGATGGAATGGTAATTCTCGCGCCATTGCTCGATGAATGCCAGGCCATTATCGACTGTTATTATTTCCGGTATTCCTTTTAGCTAATTCTTGCCAACACATTATTCCAATGTAAAAAAATGTAACGCCCTTACAAACTCATGAAGGGAATTTGCCGCACTCATCAAAAACAATAAACGCAAAAAGCCGGGGAAATCCCGGCTTTTGCAATGGTGTCATCTTCAGAAAATCGTCAGACCTCCATGATCTCCTTTTCTTTCTGGGCGATCATTTCGGTGATCTTCTTTTCGTACTTGTGCAGAAGATCGTCGGCTTCCTTTTTTCCGCGTTTCAACTCGTCCTCGCCGATCTGCTTCTCTTTTTCGAGCTTCTCGACCTCGTGGATCATGTCGCGGCGATGGTTGCGCAGCGAGACCTTGGAATCCTCACCGAACTTCTTGGTGAGCTTCACGAACTCCTTGCGGCGCTCTTCGGTGAGCGGGGGAATGCTGATGCGGATGTTCTGGCCGTCGGCTGAAGGGTTCAGGCCGAGACCGGCGTCGCGGATTGCGCGTTCGGTCGCGCCGACCATCGACTTGTCCCAAACCTGCACCGTGAGGGTGTGCACGTCGAGCACGCCGACGTTGCCGACCTGCTTGAGCGGCATCTGCGATCCATAAGCCTCAACCTTGACCCGGTCGAGCAGCGCCGTGGTGGCCTTGCCGGTGCGGATCGAGGCGAGTTCGTGCTGGAAAGCCTCGATGGTTTTCTTCATGCGAGGCTCGATTTTCTGGATAACGTCCCTGACAGTCATGGCAGTATCGAATTGATTGTTTCAGGCAATCGCTCAGTTCGCGGCGGCTTTGGGAGCTGCTTTCGCGAAGCGCTTGTTGAAGCGTTCGACGCGGCCGGCGGTATCGACGAGCACCTGCTTGCCGGTGTAGAACGGGTGGCAGCTGCTGCAAATATCGACCTTGATGTTGTTGCGGGTGGAGCGGGTTTCGAAGCTGGCGCCGCAGTTGGCGCAGTTGACCGTAACTTTCGTATACTTTGGATGAATGTCTGCTTTCATGACCTTTTGGATTTCGTTGCCTTGGTGACAATAAACAATTGACCCGAAATAAAGTTATTTTTTCGCTCTTAAACAAGTAAAGACCGTAAATCTTCATGCCTCCTTTTTCATCGTTGCAGAACATCAGGGGCGTGGGGCCGAAGCGTGCGGCAATTCTGGCGGAGGCGGGCCTGCGGTCGGTTGCCGATCTCTGCGACTACTTTCCGCGCCGGTACCTCGACCGCACCACGATTAAAAAAATCGGTGCGTTGCGTGACGGCGAAACCGTGACCGTCGTGGGGAGCGTGACCGGCACGCGGCTCGAAGGCGGCGGCGGTCGCGGCGGCTCGCGCTTCAAGGCGCAGATCAGCGACGGGTCGGGCGTGCTCGAACTGACCTGGTTTCGGGGCGTGCACTACTTCTCGAAAACCATCCACGTGGGCGACCTCTTCGCGGCGCACGGGCGCGTCACCTTTTTCGGGCGCACGCCGGGGATGCAGCATCCCGATTTCGACAAGCTTGGCGGCGATGAGGAGAGTGGCTGCGGGCATCGGGACGACGAGCTCTACAAGACCGGTGCGATCATTCCGATCTATCCCACCACCGAGGCGATGAAGCAGGCTGGCCTCACGTCAGCGGCGTTGCGGGCGATTGTGCACCGGGCGTTCCGCGACCATCCGTTGCGCATCGTCGAGTACCTCACGCCGGAAATCATGGAGGCGCACGGGCTGATGCCTCTCGCCGAAGCGTACTGGCAGCTCCACTTTCCCGACTCCGCCGAAGCGCTCGAACGGGCGCGGTACCGCATGAAGTGGAGCGAGCTGTTCTTCGCGCAGCTCTTCTTCGCCCTGCGCCGTGCCGGGGAGCGCCGGAGCCTCGTTTCGGCGCGGTTCGAGCGCTCCGGCGAAAAGACCGCAGGCCTGCACGCGAGTCTGCCGTTCCAGATGACCGGCGACCAGAAGCGGGCCGTCAAGGAGATTTACCACGATTTGCGCAGCGGCCGCCAGATGAACCGGCTGGTGCAGGGCGACGTCGGTTCGGGCAAGACGCTCGTGGCGCAGTTCGCCATGACGCTTGCGGTCGATAACGGCTTGCAGGCGGCCTTCATGGCGCCGACCGAAATTCTCGCCTTCCAGCACTACATCGGCCTGAAGCGTGCGCTCGAACCGCTCGGCGTTACGGTGGCGCTCCTGACTGGCCGCCAGAAGAAAAAGCAGCGCGAGGAGCAGCTCGCCCGGCTCGAACAGGGCGAAATCGACATCGCGGTCGGCACGCACGCCATCATCGAGGCTGGGGTGCGGTTCCGGCGGCTGGGGCTTGCGATTATCGACGAACAGCACCGCTTCGGCGTGATGCAGCGCAAGGCGTTGCAGGAGAAGGCCGAGAACCCGCACGTTCTGCTCATGACCGCCACGCCGATTCCGCGCACGCTCACGATGGGCATCTACGGCGACCTCGATGTCTCGATCATCGCCGAAATGCCCGCCGGGCGGCAGCCGATCCGCACCAGCCTGTGCCGCGAGGAGGACAAGGCGCGCCTCTACGAAGAGCTTCGCCGCGAGGTGCGAGAGGGGCGGCAGGCCTACATCGTCTATCCGCTGGTCGAGGAGTCGGAGAAGATGGACCTGAAGGCGGCCACCGAGAGTTTCGAGCAGCTCAAAAGCGAGGTGTTCGCGGAGCTGCGGCTCGGGCTGATTCACGGCAAGCTTCCAGCCGAAGAGAAGGAAACGGTGATGGCGGCGTTCCGTAGCGGGCAGCTCGACATTCTGGTCGGAACGACGGTCATCGAGGTCGGCGTCGATGTGCCCAACGCCACGGTGATGGTGATCGAGCACGCGGAGCGCTTCGGCATTTCGCAGCTCCACCAGCTTCGCGGGCGCGTCGGGCGCGGCAAGCACGCATCGTCGTGCTACCTCGTCTATGCCAAAATGGCCGGTGACGCCAAAGAGCGGCTGCACGCAATGGCCGCCACCAGCGACGGCTTCCGGCTCTCCGAGATCGACCTCCAGCTTCGCGGCGCGGGCAACATGCTCGGCCGTGAACAGTCCGGCACGGCAAGCAGCCTCAGGATCGCCGACCTGATGACCGACGGCGAAATCATGCGCTCGGCGCGGGCGGCCGCCTTCGAGCTGGTCGAAAAGGACGAGACGCTCTCCCATCCCGCCCACGCACTTCTCCGCGACTACTACCACACCCACTTCCGCAAGCGCATCTCGCTGGCCGACGTGGGGTGAAAGGGGGATCCTTTTCGGTCATTGAAATCGGTGACGTTGTCGGGACAACCCTCGCGGTTGCCCTTTTTCGGCATTATCGAACATGTGGTGGTGCACCTGGGCAGGCGCAAGGCCTGCCCCTACAAGGATGGTTGAATTTTCAGCAGAAATTCCATTGACGTAGGGGCAATCCCTTGCGGTTGCCCTTTTGCGAATGCGCCCCGGAACCATGTCGGCACATCCCGACTTGTCGGGATGCCATGCGCCCGTACGAGGGCAAAGGTAGGGTTGTGCCGTGGCGGGTTTTATGCCTGCCTGTTCACTGGCCGGGAAGATCAAAGTTTTTCCGGATGACCTTGACGATGGTTTCAACCATGCTTCTCAGGCCCGGGAAGAGGTTGTAGGCTTCTGCGATAAAAAGCATCAGCATGGCGCTGATGATGTTGAGCCGGTTCTGTGATGATTCGAGCAGCATTTCGATTTTGCCGCGGATAAAGGCCGGGTTGTCGAACAGCAGCACCACAGCCGGAGCAATGACCAGCGAGCCGAGAATATCCGACGGGTAGTGCCAGCCGAGGGCGACCCGGCAAAGCCCCGCGCTGAGGAGCGACCAGAGGAGAACCGCGATACCCATCCGCTTGTTCAGCAGAAAAATCGTCGTTGACAGCGCGAAGTAGAGCATGGCTGTATCGCTCGGAAAAGAGCTGTTGTGATCCCATGTTTGCGTGGCCATGTGCAGGGTGAGGGCGGGGTCGAGCACGGGGCGCGTGTGCACGTGAAACAGATATTGTGTTGCAACCGAGATGCCGACAGCCACGCAGGTTGCCAGAAGGCCTGTCAGAATGCGGCTGCGCCGTTCAGTGGAGTCGTTGCCAAACCAGAGAAGCAGCAAAGGAAAAAAGACAGGAAATCCTCGAAGAAGGGGGTTTTCACCAACGTTATAGACCAGCAGTCTGAAGAGTCTGTTTCCGGCGCCGTTTCCGGCAAGAAAGTCGCTGAGTCCCGTCACGATGGCGGTATCCAGAGTGCTGATGTTCATCGTCGAAGGTGCGTTTGGGTACTCGTTAGTATAATGCAGAAAAAAAAAGAAGAATGTAAGATATGTAATTTGCAAGATCGTTTCATGCTTGAATCAGATCAATGGAGGTTGCCTGGCAAGAGGCGTGGCTTCCGTAATGGCATCGAAAAAGCTTATATTCAATATTTTGCGCTCCTGCTCCGTTTCGTCCCGCCCGGGGTCGGTATGGCGGCGTGCGGGGGATAATCAGTTCAGACTTTTCGCATGAATGAAACGCTTGCCGGAGTGGTGACGCGAGTCACCGGCGCATCATATATCGTTGAGACCGGTGATGGCCTGAAGGTCAGGTGCAGAACCGTGCCCGGCACCGTCAGCGAAAACGAGGGATCGAACCTCGTGGCGGTCGGCGACCGGGTCGAGTTCAGGCCAAAAGCATCGGAGACCGATATGGCCGAAGGGGTGATCACCCGTGTCGGACGGCGGCGCAGCGTGCTGGAGCGGCGGCGGGAGGTGCGGCGGAACCGGAGCAAGGAGAAGGAGCAGGTGATCGCGGCGAACATCGATCAGCTCGTGCTCATCACCTCGTTCGACGATCCTCCGTTCAACAGCAGGCTCGTCGATCGCTATCTCGTTTTCGCCGAATCTGAAAAGTTGCCGCTGCTGATCGTGGTCAACAAGATCGATCTCGACGAAGAGGGGATGGTCGAGGATGATCTCGAAATTTATCGAAATCTCGACTGCAATATCTGCCTCGTCAGCGCCGAGGATGGCCGGGGAATCGAGGAGCTGCGCGAGCTTTTGCGCGACCGTTTGTCGGCCTTCAGCGGTCACTCCGGCGTGGGCAAATCGACGCTCATCAATCTGCTGGTCGGGCGCGAGGAGCTGCGAACCGCCGAGACGAGCGGCAAGACTGGCAAGGGGGTGCACACCACCACCAGCTCGGCGATGTTTCAGCTGCCGGGCGGCGGTTACGTGATCGACACGCCGGGCATCCGCGAGTTCAACCTCTCCGGCATCACGAAAGAGAATCTGCGATTTTACTACACGGAGTTCCTGCGCTATATGCCGGAGTGTGCGTTTTCATCCTGCACCCACACGGTCGAACCGGGATGCGCCGTGATCGCGGCGGTCGAGGCCGGCCTCATCGCCCCGGAACGCTACGAGAGCTACCTGGCGCTGCTCGATTCGCTTGATGAGTGAATGCGGCGTTGTCGTGGTAATTTGGACGGATCCTACAGATTGGGTGGATGGCGTGCGCCCGCGTATGCCGATATGGTTAGGATGCGCCCGCGACAGGGCAACCGCGAGGGTTGCCCCTACAAGAACAGGGGACTGACGAGTTTACCGAAGTGAAAAAAAACGATTCCGATTCTGATGGCGTGAGAGCGTGTTATCTATCAACATAACATCATTCATAATCCGAACACCCATAAAGAACTCACAGATATGATTGTTACCATCAATCCCGCTACCGGCGAAAACCTCGCCGAATATCCGGTGATGATTGCCGGGGAAATCGATGCCGTGCTTCGTCAGGCCGACGCCGATGCGCGCCACTGGCGCTCGACCAGCTTCGCGGAGCGCCGCGCCTGTATGAAGCGGCTGGCTGAGCTGCTTCGCACGGAGGCCGCCGAACACGGGCGGCTCATCACGCTCGAAATGGGCAAGCCGCTCTCGCAGGCGGTGGCCGAGGTGAACAAGTGCGCCTGGGTGTGCGACTACTTCGCCGACAACGCCGAACAGTTCCTTCAGCCAGAAGAGAGTGCGATCGACGGCGCGAAGGGTATCGTGGCTTTCGAGCCGCTTGGCGTGATTCTCGGCGTGATGCCGTGGAACTTCCCATACTGGCAGGTGCT
>JAFGER010000100.1 GCA_016931495.1 Chlorobiaceae bacterium
CCGGAGCGTACACGGAGTACGTGAGGATTTCGAGCACCACCCAACGCAGCAATCGTGACGCGCAATAAGTTTTTAGAGGTGCCCTCAGCTCAATACGGGGCGTGAAGCCACGCAACGGCATCGCCGCCGTCGCAGCTGGCGCGGCGCCGCCCGGCAATGGCATCCCCGCACACCCTTGCCCCCCCTGCCACGAGCACAGCCTTGCGGCAGCTTCAAGGAAAAAAATCCGGAAAAAACAGCCGTACCTGACGCCAAATGGAAGAACATCCACGATCCCGGAAGCGCCTCATCCGGCCTGTCCCGTGCGGCAATGCCCAACCTCCCGATTCGCCGGTTCACGGGCGAATTGGCTGGCCGGCTGTGGTGATAACGGCATGAAAAACACGCCGTTCAACTCATTGCCAAAGCGAAGCATAGTAAGCATCGTTAACAAGAAAATGATATAACGTAACCACGCTTTCCGGACACGAGAGAAATAACAATCGTTACTATCCGAAACACGCCAGACATCGACCGAAAAATGAAGTTTCCAGCCGTATCAACAATTGTTATCGTCATGCGGAACAGGAAAATAACTATTTGCAACGTTTTCCATGTGACGCTATATTGTGCCCTTATCTGCTATAGAAATAGGCATTGCAGACCTACATCCCTTATCCAGCTATCATATTCTTTCCCTTTATGGGATTACGGCATTAACCATCTGTCTGAAGGGGAGCATTTATGCACAAAACACACATTTCACGCCGTCAGTTTCTCAAAGCGGCCGGCGTCATCGGCGGCATGTCCCTGCTTCGTCCGGTCTGGGGCCTGGCCACGGATCCGGCTACAGAGGGCGCCGCAGCTGCCGGCTCAAGCACCTGGGTGCCGAGCATCTGCAACTTCTGTTCATCGTTCTGCGACATCAAGGTGCAGACCAGGGAGAGGGATGGCGTGCGCCGGATCGTCAAGATCGACGGCAATACGGAAAGCCCGCTGAATCGCGGACGCATCTGCGCCCGTGGCCAGGCCGGCCTTCACCAGACCTACGATCCCGACCGCCTCAAGCAGCCGCTCATCCGCGTCGCGGGCAGCAAGCGCGGCGAGTGGAACTTCCGGGCGGCCACCTGGGACGAGGCGTATGACTATATCGTCAGTCGCCTCCAGAAGGTCAATCCATGGGAAATCAGCCTTATCGGCGGCTGGACGGCCTGCGTGTCGTACATGCACTTCAGCCTGCCCTTCTGCCAGACCATGCAGATTCCCAACATCATCGCCTCGCCGCTGCAGCACTGCGTGACAGCGGGTCACCTCGGCACGGACCTCGTGACCGGCAACTTCAACGTACACGACGAGATTCTGGCCGACTTCGAGAACGCCCGCTACATCCTCTTCAGCATGAACAATGCCTCGGTGGCGGCGATTTCGACGGCCCGCGCCGTGCGCTTCGGCCAGGCTAAAAAGAACGGCGCCAAGGTGGTCTGCCTCGATCCGCGCATGGGCGAGCTGGCGGCCAAGGCGGACGAGTGGATTCCGGTCAAGCCGGGCACCGACCACGCCTTCTTCCTGTCGATGCTGCACACGCTGCTCCGCGAAAAGCTCTACGACGCGGCCTTCGTCTCGAAGCACACCAACGCTCCGTTCCTGGCCTACAAGGAGGCGGACGGCTCGGTGCATCTGGCTGCCGACATGAGCGGCGGCAAACCGTCGAATTACTACGTGTACGACGCCGTCAGCAACAGCATCCGCGCCGTACCGGCCTACACCAACAGCAACGAAAAAGCGAGCGGCGGCGGAC
This sequence comes from Chlorobiaceae bacterium, assembly GCA_016931495.1. Classification (GTDB taxonomy): domain Bacteria; phylum Bacteroidota; class Chlorobiia; order Chlorobiales; family Chlorobiaceae; genus Chlorobaculum. The sequence continues at coordinate 1,778 of JAFGER010000100.1, forward strand.
GCATCCAGCCCGCGCTCAACGCTCCGGTGGGGCTGACCTGGAAGGGCCGCGCGGTCACCACGGTGTTCGACCTGTTCATCGAGGAGTCCGAACCCTTCACCCCCGAGTGGGCGGCGAAAATCACCGATATTCCCGCCGAAACCATCCGCCGCATCGCCGTCGAGTTCGGCCAGGCGCGTCCGGCGCTGGTCGATCCGGGATGGATGGGCGCCCGTTACCACCATCTCATCGGGCAGCGCCGCCTGCAGGCGATCATCCAGACGCTGGTCGGCGGCATCGACACGCCGGGCGGCTGGCTGATGAACGGCGAGTACCACCACCGTTCCGAAAAGGCGTGGCACAACATGCAGCATGGCGGCGAACATCACGGCCCTCCTGTGGAGCGCCCGGGCATGGGCTTCGCCTACGGCCTGATCGACATCTTCGCCAACCCGAAAGCCTGGGAGCACGGCAAGCCCGGCCTCTCGTTCGCCTGGGCGATGGAGCAGCAGAAGGCAGGCAAGCCCTCGGCCTTCCTGCCCGCGATGGCCGACACCGGCCTGCTCGAAGCGGTCAAGGGTGAAATGACCTACAACGGCGAGCCGTACCGGATGAAGGCGCTCATCATGAACGCAGCCAACCCGATCCGCCACTACTTCCCCGCCAAGCGCTGGGAGGAGCTTCTCAGCCACGACAATCTCGATCTGGTGGTGGCCATCGACGTGCTGCCGTCCGACTCGACGCTCTACGCCGACGTCATTCTGCCGAACCACACCTATCTGGAGCGCAACGAGCCGCTGCTCTACCCGCTCGGCCCGGAAACCGGCATCGGTTTCACCACCCGCCTGCGGGCCATCGATCCGCTCTACGACACGCGCGACACCACCGACATGCTCTGCGAAATCGCACGCCGCATGGGCAAGCTGGAGCCGTACCTCGACGGCATCGCCGAGTACGCGGGACTGGACGCCGCCATGCTCAAAAGCGAAATTGCCGCCGCGCAGCAGAAGAAACAGCCGCTCAACGAGGCGTTCCTCAAAACCGCCTACGTGGCGATGGGCAAGTTCTCCGGCAAGCTCACCGGCAAGGAGATGACCGGCGCGCAGGTCGAAGCGGTCATCAGGGACAAAGGATTGTTGATGCTCAAGGACGCCCACGAAGTGGTCGAAGAGATGAACCTGCCGCGCAAGCTCCCCGTGCCGACCATGTCGGGCCGCCTGGAGCTGTTCAGCCCGATTCTCGAATCGTTCACTCAGCAGGCCGGCCAGCAGCCGCTCTTCAACCCCGTGCTTGGCTACGTGCCGCGCATGGTCACCGACAAGGGTGACAAGAACGACCTCGGCAGCGACGAGTTCTACTTCACCTACGGCAAGGTGCCGGTGGTCTCGCACGCCTCGACCAACAGCAACAACGCGCTGCTCGCCGCGGTTACCGAACCCAAGAAAGGAGCCTTCATGGGCCTGTGGATGAACAGGGCCAAGGCTCAGTCGCTCGGCCTGTCCGACGGCCAGGAGGTCGAAGTCACCAACCTCCGCTACGGCCCGAAGGTGAAAGCCACGCTCTTCACCACCGAAATGATCCGGCCCGACACGGTCTTCCTGCCATCAGCCTACGGCAGCAAGAACAAGAAGCTCAGCGTGGCCGGAGGCAAGGGCACGGCGCTGAACGAGCTGATGCCCTACAGCATCGAACCCATCGCGGCCTCGTTCATGTCGCAGGAGTTCACCGTAAGTGTCAAGCCTGTAAACAGTTAACTGGAGGAGTAAGTATCTATGGCCCGTTATGGAATGGTAATGGATATGCGTACCTGCGTCGGCTGTCAGGCCTGCATGGCGGCATGTTCGGCTGAAAACCAGACGCCGTTCTGGAGCGACAAGTTCCGGACGCATGTCGAAGACAAAGAGCAGGGCTCGTTCCCTGACGTGCGCAGAGTGCTGCTTCCGCGCCTCTGCATGCACTGCGAAAACACCCCGTGCCTGTCGGCCTGCCCGACGGGCGCCACCCACATGAACGATGACGGCATCGTGCTGGTCAACAGCGACCGCTGCATCGGCTGCTACGCCTGCTGCATCGCGTGCCCCTACGACGCCCGTTACGCCTATAACGGCGAGGATGTCAAACACGGGCACGAACTCTACGGAGAGACCGTCATGCACGAAGTGCCGCACGTTGACAAGTGCACTTTCTGCGTGCACCGCCTGGCCGACAAGCTCGAACCGGCATGTGCCAGCACCTGCCCGACCCATTCGAGGATCTTCGGCGACCTCGACGACAAGTCAAGCGAAGCGCACAAGCTGGCCACCAGCGGCAAGGCGCATCCGCTCAACGAGGGGCTTGGCACCTCTCCGAAAGTATTCTACATCCCATCATAGCAAGGAGGGCACTCATTATGACGTTTGTACATCAGGAAGTATGGCACTGGCAGATCGCCACCTACCTTTTTCTGGGAGGTCTTGGCGGCGCAACCTTTGCCATCAGCGCGGTGCTTCACCTCTTCGAGGGGTGCGACCGCAAAATGCTTTCCGTGGCCGTCATGTCATCGATCTTCTTTCTGGTCGTCGGCACCATCTTCCTACTCGCTGACATGCTCCAGCCGCTCAAGGCGATTTACGCTCTGACCAATCCGCGATCGTGGATTTTCTGGGGCGTCGTCTTCATCAACTTCTACTTCATTGCAGCTATCGCCTACGTGATACCGCTGCTCGAAGAGTGGCCGAAGCTTGAGCCGATCATCCGGAAGATTCCGCAGCTGATCCTCGGCCTTCTGGAGCGCTACAACAACCTGGCCGCGCTCGGCGGCTCGGCGGCGGGCTTTCTGGTGGCCATCTACACCGGCCTGCTCATTTCGGCGGCTCCGGCCATCAACTTCTGGAACACGCCGGCCCTGCCGCTGCTCTTCGTGATTTCGGGATTCTCGACCGGCGCGGCCTTCCTGCTGCTGCTCTCGACCTTCTCCAAAAACGAGGCGGCATACAAGATATCGGCCAAGCTCGAACAGCTCGACGCCGTGCTGATCGTCACCGAACTGATCATCCTCGGCGCCTACTTCAACTTCGCCATGTTCCTGCCCACCGGCGCGCGCGCCTCGGCGGAGTACCTGTTCCAGAGCCCGCTCTTCATTGGCGGCTTCTTCGTGGCCGGTCTGCTGGTGCCGCTGGCCATCGAAACCTACAGCATCTTTTTCGGCGGACACCACCATGCGGAGAAAAAATCTTCCATGCCGATCCTCGTGGCCAGCTCGCTGGTGCTCTTCGGCGGTTACCTGCTCCGTATGTACGTGCTCAAAGCCGGCATGTTCCAGTTCCCCTGGTAAGCCTCCGGCCTGAACAAGCAACCTCGACGCCCGGTCTCCGTCTGTCGGAACGCCGGGCGTCCATCGTTTCACCACCATGAGTTCACCATTGCAGAAAGCGCTTGCTTTCAAATTCCTGAGCCGCTGCCTGGCCTGGCCGAACGAGGGTTTCATCCCCACGCTCGCCGAAGTGTCGGAGCAGCTCGAAACCGGCAAAGAGGAGCGCCAGGCGCTGATCCGCGCCTTCGAGCTTGAGGCGCCGGAGCCGCTCCAGGCCGAATACACGCGCCTCTTTCTCAACGGCTACCCGCACACCGCCTGCCCGCCCTACGAATCGATCTATCTGGAAAAAAGGATGCACGGTGAAGCCGCCCTGGCCGTGGCCAACGCCTACGCCGCATGGGAGATGACCGTCGAGCCGGGCCTCATCGACCACCTCTCTACCGAGCTCGAATTCCTCGCCTTCCTCGCCTCCGCCGAATCGCTCGGCAACGCCGTCAGCCCGGATGCCCGCAAAGCCTCGGAACGCTTCATCCGCGAACACCTCTGCCGCTGGACGCCGCAATTCATCGCCGACCTCAAAGAGGGCGCAAAGCTGGACTGTTACCGGAAGCTGGGCGAACTGATGGAGCAGATGCTGGGCGGATATTGCGGAGAAGGGTAAAGTGGCGTGCTCCCCCACTGCCAGAGTTGCTTGCCTGAGTTATCGATTGTGCGCTTTGCCAGGATATTGAAGCATACTCCTGCATGAAAACAATAGCTCTCACCCGTTGGGCTTCATGAGAAAGCCGTTCAAATCGCAACCTTAACCTTATCTGGAACCCTGATGGACAAGACCCCAGCCTCTCTGCCGGAAAACATCGTGATTTTCGACGGCGTCTGCAATCTGTGCGAGTTTTCGGTGAATTTCATCTTCGAGCGTGATGGCGCCGGGCAGTTTTATTTCACGCCAGCCCAGTCCCCTCTCGGAGCATCTCTGCTCAAACGTTTCGGCATCAACACGTCCCGGCTCGACACTGTGGTGCTTGTCAGGGGTGACCGCGCCTTCACCCGAAGCGCCGCCGCCATTGAAATCGCCACCCGGCTCGACATGCCGTGGAATCTGCTCGCCGCATTCAAGGCAATTCCTGAACCTTTGCGCGATATGCTCTATGATCTGATAGCGCAGAACCGGTACCAGCTTTTCGGGAAAAAAGAGGAGTGCATGCTGCCGTCCGAAGAGCTGCGCAAGCGTTTTCTTGAACAGATACCGGGAGCTTCCTGATGCATACAGCGTTTAAGCCAGCGTGGACGCTATCCTTTCTTATGCCGAAAAACCATAGACCGAAGCTGGCGGCCATGGGGTATGCAAAAATAAATAGCGTCGATCAAACGCCTATTTGAAGGCTGCTGTTTTATAAGGAAGCCACTCAAGCCTGCAAATCCTACTCTTTGGGAAGGCTCCCCCTTGGCTTTGCTCAGAATATCACAAACTGAATGCGGGTTCAGATTGCGAGCCCCGGTTTTCGAGAAATAGAGAAAATTGTTGTGGAGCCAATCCCTGATGCCTGTCGAAGTTTCAAACAGAAACCCGTTGTTTTTGAGCCGCCGAAACACCTCGACCAGACGGTTCTGGTTGCCCAAAGCCCGCTGCTGAAAGGCCTCGAATGTCACGTCGTGATGGTGGCAAGCAGCAACAAACCGGAACACCACCAACGCCTCGACGCCGCCTGCCAAAAGCTCGAACAGGCAGGATTTACGGTCGAACGGTCGCTGCTTTCAGGCGAAGTCATCGAAACCCTGCACGACTATCAGGACAGCCACGCCATCGACCTCATGGTTATGGGAGCCTACGGCCACTCGAAAATCCGTCGGTTCTTTGTGGGGAGTAATACGACGAAGATGATTGGTTCGAGCCGGATTCCGCTGTTGTTGTTGCGGTGAGAAGTGGGGGGATTTGTTTCAACGCTGACGTCGCCTTGGCATTGATGGTACAGGAATGGGTTCGTGGGCCTTCAGCTCATGATCCGCTGTCAATATCTCAACATCATAATTCATCTGTGCATATAATTCCGCAACGTTTCTGATTGTCATATCTCCCATGGACATCCGTCTGTTAGCCATTTCAGGCCAATCTTTTGCCAATTGCTCCAGCTTTTCAGGAGACCACAACGCGGTGTGCTCTGAAAACGCTGCCCAGGGTGATTGCTCTTGAGCGCTCAGTACTATGACGTCTGACAGACTTTGAGCACATTCTCTTCGGCTATGAGAAGCTTGTGCGATATGATTTCCGGTTTCAATGATACTGGCGATTGGCAACAAAAACGTGGTTTTTGCCTGCTCCTCTTTACGAATTTTCTCATCGACTCTTGATTTATCCCACCGGTCACCATCAGAGCCGCAAGATTCCTTCCCCGGAACTTCAAGCCAGACGCAGAGAATGCTGGTATCGAGAATCAGCACCTTTCTCATTTTTCCTCTCCTTCCCTGACAGCCATTTCAAGACGACCTTCCATTGATAGTCGACCCAGTGTTCCGTAAGCCATCAGTTTTGGTAGCTGACGAAGATCTTCAAGCAATGTCAGTTTACTTTCTCCAGTTCTTTCGTCCCGATGAACAACGGTGATGAAGGGCACCATGGAAACACCGGCAGCATCGAGCAGAGCGGGATTATGCGTCGTCACGATCACGTCGATACCGCGCTCTTTGCCCAGCTCTTTGAGCATCTCGATCAGAATATGGGCGCGAGATGGATGCAGGCCATTATCGACCTCTTCGATCACGAGCAAGCTTCCAGGCTGACGAGTCAGCATCGCGGTGACAATGGCAAGAAATCGCAGAGTTCCATCAGACATCCCTCTTGCATCGACGATATGAGTCTCTAAAGACGACAAAGGTTCAGAACCAAAAAGATCGATCTGCCCATCAAACCACTTTTCCTCACAGTAAAGCATGGCATCCGTCTGGAACTTGCCGACAGGTTCAGTCCAGATTCGCTGAATATCACCTTCTGGAAGCTTTCGGAGATAGTGAGTCAGCGTTTTTTCAACCTCCTCTTTTTGTGTTGATTCAAGCGCGGCGAGAACTCCTGCAATATTGGATCCATCTGAAAGCAATGTTTCGGAAAAAGGCGCAAAATTACGCATATGACTCGGAACAGGATCAAAGACAAATATTTTCTGTAACTGTGATATGATCTCTTTTATACCGTCTTGAACCTCTTTGCGTAAATTCATAGACTCTGCTTGAGCCAATACGGAATGCGAACGATTAAGTTCGATTCTCTTACCGAAGCCTTGCGTACCTGTAGAAAAATATGCAAAAATGCCGGGAGTGAAATTTTCTTGCTGCTGGGTATAATAAAGTCGGCTCTCTTTTGGCTTTTGGCTACGAGGCCCATATTTGAGTAGAGTGAGTTCTTCTTCGCAGACCTCAGCTTTGACGCCGTTTACCTGAACACTCAAAATATATCGATAATCAATATCCTTATCTTTCGTGTTTAGAATAATTTCGAGAGAAAAAATATTCGATGGCCTGCGGCAAACCCACTCCTTGCCGCCGCGTACTGGCGGCAGATTGACATCCCCCTGAATGGCCTGAAAGATACCGATACCGGATGCCACTCGCTGCAAAAACAGTAACGCATCGAGCGTATTTGATTTACCGCTGGCATTGGTACCGATCAATATCGTAACCGGATCGATATAGAGAGTTGCGTCACTGAAGCTTTTCCAGTTTTTCAGTCTCAGTTGAGTAATCATTTTCCTTATGCCATTTTCTTGTCCATCTTGCCAGAACGAGCATCGCAAACCAGCTTTTTATAAAGATAGTAATCGAGCGGAATGATTCCACTTGCTGCCGACTGAATCTGCCTTGTCCCCTCTACCTTTCGTTACGCCCCCGCCTTCACCGGCAACACCAACCTGAACCCCCGGAAATCATTCACCGCTTTCGGCACGACGTACGACCGTTGCGAGGCGCGGAAAGCGAATTTGTCGGGGTAGCGCCAGCAGCCTCCTCGTTCCTGGCGGAGGGCGTCGTCGCCGTCGGCTGCGTTGCCGGAATCGCCCTCGCCTTCCCGGATCGAGCACCACTCCATGATGTTGCCGCTCTGGTTCCAGGTGCCGTAGCCGGAGACCCCTTCGGGGTACGAATAGACCGGGGCGACGGACTCTTCGCCTTTGTTGTTGCGGTTGCGGCAGTTGTTTTCGTCCCATTTGTCGCCCCACGGGTAGAGCAAGCCTTCCGGCCCGCGCGCGGCTTTTTCCCACTCGGCTTCGTTGGGCAGGCGGCATCCCGCCCATTTGGCGTAGGCGCCCGCGTCGTCCCAACTGATGAGGACGACCGGGTAGTCGTCGAACTCTGCGGGGCACCCCTCTTCGCGCCAGAAGGAGAGCGAGTCGATCCGCGCGCCGATGTTGGGCGGCTCGTGGCCGGTGGCTTCGACGAAGGCGCGGTACTGGCGGTTGGTGACCGGATAGACCGAGATGTAGAACGCTTCGAGGTGCACGCTCCGCTGCGGACTTTCGCGGTCGAGGTCGTCGCCCATCGTGAACTTGCCCGCGGGCACCAGCACCATCGGGGAGCCGTCGCGCTCGTTGACGATGACCGGCGGCAGCGCTTCGGCGGCGGGACGAATTGCACGGCTTCTGAGTTCGGAAAGGGTGTCGTTCAAATTCATCATGACTCCGATTGTTGTGAGGCCGCCGCGCCAGGTTCAGCGGAAGCGTTGCGGGCCTGGCCGTTTTTGACCATCTCGCGCAGGCCGTCGATCACCGGCTGATGCGAGGCTGAGAGCGGCACCATCGCGCGGGCGGCGTCGAGCAAATCCTCGGTTTCGATCTCGCGGCGCTTGTCGCGGAAGGCGGGGAACATGGCGTCGTTGACCAGCGCTTGCAGCTCCGCGCCAACGAAACCCTCGGTGGCGTCGGCGACGGCGTTGAGGTCGAAGCGGTGCGAGAGCATGGTGTAGCCGCGCTCCTTGAGGTGTACTTCGAGGATGTTGACGCGCTCGGCGTGGGTCGGCAGGTCGAGGAAAAAGACCTCGTCGAATCGCCCCTTGCGCAAGAGTTCGGGCGGCAGGCGCTCGACGTTGTTGGCCGTGGCGAAGACGAAGACCGGTGCGGTTTTCTCCTGCATCCAGGTCAGGAACGTTGCGAAGACGCGGCTTGCCGTGCCGCTGTCGCCGACCGATCCGGCGAACGCTTTTTCGATCTCGTCAACCCAGAGCACGCACGGCGCGATCACCTCGGCGATGCGGATCGCTTCGCGGATGTTCTGCTCGCTCGATCCCAACAGGCCGCTGAAGATCGCGCCGACGTCCATGCGGAGCAGCGTCATGCCCCAGTGCCCGGCGGTGACTTTGGCGCAGAGGCTCTTGCCGGTGCCGGGAATGCCGATGAGCGCGACGCCTTTGGGCGTGCTGAGGCCGTACTCGCGTGCCTCCTGGCTGAACGCCTCCTGACGCTGGTCGAGCCACTGTTTCAGCGCGCGAAGGCCGCCGACGTTGCTCATCGAGCCGGTGTAGGGGTAGAGTTCGAGCGCGCCGCTTTCGCGGATGATGTGGCGCTTTTCGTTCAGTACCTGTCGCACGCTCCGCTCGTCGAGCGGCTGGCCGCCAGCCAGCACAATCGCCTTGCGGAACGCTCGCGCCGCCTCGACCATCGACAGGCCGAGCGCGGCTTCGACCAGCCGTTCGCGCAGGCCGTGCGTGGCGTTGTCGAGCGCGCGTGTCGAGCGGGTTTCGCGTTCGAGCAGCTCCTGAATCTGTTCGCTGCCGGGCTTGCCGACGTCGATGGTCGGGATGTCGTGGCACAGCTCCTCGGGCAGGTTCCGGCCCGGACTGGTGACGATGATGTTCACCGCTTCGTCGCGGAACGGCAGGCGCGAGGCGAGGTTGCGCAACATGCGCGACACCTTGCGGTTGTGCTCCCAGAAGTGGTGAAAATCCTTGAGGATAAAGGTGGCGGAGCCTTTGTACTCGTCGATGATGTCGAGCACGGTTTCGGGTGTCGCGCCCATCTTGCTGAAGGTCGCCGCCGGCTGGCTCACCTGCCGGAACTGGTCGCCGATGTCCCAGGTGATGAGGCCCATGCCACTTGGCCAGTCGGATGCGTTCGACCACCCAGTGAGCGCCTTGAGCGCGTCCTCTTCATCGATGGTCACGAGATAGATGATGGCAACCCGCGCCGCAATGTTCAGTTTCAGTTCGTCGAGCCAGGACATGCTGATGTTGGTTTTACTTCTGTGACTCTGTGTCACAAAAAAATCCGAAAAATGCGCTGTTATTCTGAGTCAGACCCAACAAGTGTCGGGGCGGGCGAAGAATCCAGAAATTCACGTAAAATATTTCAAATCAGTCAATTGTAGTGATGTCCGAAAAAAGAACTGGATTCTTTCCCGACAGTAGTCGGGACTGCCGCACGAGTTCACTTTGCTCCGTTCAGAATGACAGAAAGAATCGAAGATCATCTAGGGATAAACACTTTCGGAACAGCCTTTTTATTACGTCGCGAGAATAAATCCCAAATGCCACCGTAGAAAGAAATTGGGCTAAAGCCCTGAATTATTTTTTTATCCATAGACCCCGGACTGAAGTCCGGGGCAATTATTTAAGAGTTTCAATAACCAAAACTTACAGCTTCACGACCGGCAAGTCGGCCACCGGCAGCGGGAGCGTGGAGCCGTCGCGGAGGCGGATCGTTGACTGGTTGCCCGGCTCGGTGTCGCGGAGCCAGAGCGTGAGGCGGCGGTTTTTGTCCACGCCAAATCCGGCGATGAAGCGGCGGTCTCCCGAACGACATGGTGGCACGGCATGGATGAATTCGCTGTCTTCGGGATTGAGCGCTTTGTGCCGCGACTCCAGCCGCTCGCCCTCTTTGACCGGACGCAGCCCGTCCGCGCCGTTGACGTAGGAGATGAGCGGGCGGCTCATCAGCGTGCGCTCGTAGATCACCAGCCCGAGCACCTCCTGCACGTCCGAGGCAGCCTTGATGTACTTGCTGCACACCGGCTTGCCGGTCGGGTAGGGCGTGCCGCGCGGGACGACCGGCACCAGCTCGAAGTCGCGCAGCTCGCGGTTCCAGCTCCGCAGGCAGTAGTCGTGGGTCAGCGTCTGGTCGATCACGCCGCCCGAAAAACGGCACGCGCCACGCGCAATGGCCTCGAACGGACGTCCGGCGTGAACCTCCGTGCCGGGAAAGTACTCGCGGATTTTTTGCTCGATGCCGGGCAAAAGGCTGCTGCCGCCGACGAGGAAAATTCCCTTCAGCTCCTCCTTTCGGATACCTGCCCGGTCGCGCGCCTGATCGAGGGCGCGGTCGAGCGTGCGGACGATGTGTTGGTAGAGGTTGTTCATGCCCGGCTCGCGCTTTTTTTCGAGCACCGTTTGCAGCGTGGCGGCGGTGAGCGTCACGTCGATCAACCGGCCAGTCACGTCGTTGAAACGGGTGAAGGAGGCCTCCGGGCTGCCGTTGGAGATCGCGATTTTGGCCGCTTCTACCGCTTCGAGCAGCGACGGGCCGATGGAGGCGATATCCTCGTCGCCGAGCGCCTGCTCCTCCTGGATATGCTCCAGCAGCCAGTTGTCGATCATGACGCCGCCGATCTCCTCGCCTGCGCGTCCGAGAATGCGGCAGCGTGCGTGAGAGGCGCTCCTGAGGTCGGTGCGGACGATGGAGACGTCGAGCGTGCCGCCGCCGAAATCGACGATGCCGTACGGCTCGTTGTCGAGCACCTCGTCACTGTAGCCGAGCATACAGGCGGTCGCCTCATCGATGATGCTGATGTTGCCCGGAAAGCGTTTGATCGCCGCCTCGCGCAGCCAGTCGATGTAGTGGTCGAACGCCTCGACCGGCACGGTCAGCACCAGCTCGTCGTCGATGTCGCCGAACGCGCCACGCACGAACATCAGGATGCGATCCACCAGATCGTCCGCCGCCAGCCGGGGGTAGATCACCCTGCCGTCCACCCGCCGCCCGCGATTGGCTCCGCCGGTGCGCAGCATGTCCATCTTCAGCCAGCGAAAGGTGCCCGGATGGTTCGCCAGCCCCGCCCCGGCCACCTGGCTGCCGACCAGCGGCGTGTCGCCATCGCCGAAGTGGATCATGGAGGGAATGACCCGCGCATCGGCCTCGCCCGGCTGGGGATAGCGGATGCCGAGGTTCGGCAACTCGGGAGTTTCGATGTCGTTCAGGGCCTCGTTCCAACGAGCGACCACGCTGTTGCAAGTCCCGAAATCAAACGCAAGGGCCATAGGTTACATCGTGATCGAATTCATCTGGACTTGGTGGCTCCGGCCTGCGCCTTGGCGACGAGCTTGCCGTTGAACCGGAATCCCGCAAAGCGAATCAGCACCGGCTCGCCGGGTTGCGGGCGGGAACCGTCGAGCATCTGGTTAAGCGCCGGATCGTAGGGCTGAGTTTCGCCGACAACGCCGATCTGCTCCAGCCCGCCTTCCGCAAGGATTTTCCGGAATGACGACGCCACCTGCAACAGATCGGCGGGGTTCAGATCGCCCTTTTCAGCGTGGCGAGCCTGCATCGCCGAAAGCGTGGCCAACGGCGCGGCGCATTGGCTGACGATGCCCTCCAGCGCCTCGCCTCCAGCCCGCTCGACCTGCGCCTTCGACTGCTCCCGCAGAAGCGCATACTCTTTCTTGAGCCGCGCAATCTCCTTGTCACGCTCCGCAAGCTCGACACGCAACGTGGCGATGGCTTGGGCTTCAATTCTATCGTTCCCCTTCAGGGCTGCGAGAAGACGTTGCAGGAACCCTTTTTTTTCGATCATTGAGCACTTGTTTGATATTCAGGAGGGTTTTAACCCTCCGGACATTTACAAGTCTTACATTCACCTTGCCCCGGTTTTCAAACCGGGGTTATGGATAGCATAAAATAAAACAGGGCTTTAGCCCAATTTTTTACCTCCCCCTACCACTCCACATCGGTCACCTCCTCCGTCTCCACCGCGTTGCTTTCCGTGGCGTCGTCGCTGCTGTCAACCGTGATGAGGCCGCGCAGAAAGTAGCTCTGCAAGAGCGTGAGCAGTTGCAGAAGCTTGTGCTGGTAGTCCTCTGCGGAAGCGCTACGGAATTGATCGGCCAACCGGCTGCTCTCCTCAAGCGTGCCGGGCAGGCGCATCGAGAGGATGCCTGCGACGACGTTGTCCTGCGGACGGAGCCACACCACATGCTCGTTCCGGGAGCTTGCATCCGGCGCATTGAACAGGTACTGCACGGCGAGCTTTTCGGGCCACGTACCGTTGACGGAAACCTCACGAATCTGGCTGCGCGGAATCAAATCCCGTTGCGCGCCGCAGTACAGCGCTCCGGCTCGACGGAACGGATCGGGACTCGACAAGTCCCGGCGGATCGATTCGTCGCTCTGATACCGCTCCGTCCAGAACGAGAAAATCTCCCGCGTGCCCGGAAGAGCGGAAGACCGGGATTCTGGCAGAAGCCTTGCAACTTCACGGTACAGCGCGACCGCCTGTTCGACAATCGCCGCCTTTGCCGGAGCTTTCGGCCTCCCGCCGCTCTCCGCCCAGAACGCGATCACCTCAAGCGCAGCATTGAACGGCAAGCCCTGCAAGCGCTCGAAAAGCGCGTCGTGATCGCCGCAGAGCTTCAGGGCTTCGATGATGAGCTGCGGATCGTGCTCGTCGCGGACGGCGTGGTCGTAGGCCGCGATCAGGCGAGGCTTTTGGCTGTTGAGCACCGTCAGGCTGACGCGCTGTCGCTGAACGCTTGAGGCGGCGAGCCAGGCTTTTTCAAAAATGGAGTAGTCGGGATCTTCGAGGTTCAGGTAGCGCTCCGGCTTGCCGCGCACCATCCCGAACAGCGCATCCATCTCCAGCGCGGGCGCATGGCGACCCTGCGCTTCGATCATGTCGGCGATGTCGTCACGATCGAGCTGGCTCCAGAGCGCGAACAGCAACCCGCTCCCCCAGTCGCTCTGCGGCATGGCTTCGAGCGCTTGAAGCAGTTCCGCCTGAAGCGCTTCGGAAGTTTGCGTCCTTTTCAACAGCTCCTCGAAACGGCGCGATTTCCAGTAGTTCCAGAGCGCAGCGTGCATCACCGGCTCGCTATCGTTACGCAAGTTGAGAAGACGGAGGAACAGCTCATCCGCTTCCGGGTGATTCTTTTCCACCGCCCCGGCAAGAACGACAGCCGCCTCGCGATCATGGCTTGCGAAAAGGCGCTCGACCGCCCTGTTCCTGAGGAACCGGCCCATAAGAGGGTTGGTGGAAAAGAGGTGTTTTTCAGCTTGCATGACTTTCCGGCGTCAATAAGAAATGACCGATTCAAAGATGATACATCGATGCAAAATTATCAAACTCGTACAGAAAGTGACGTTGCTGGCTCGTCCGGGCTGCTGGACATACACGCATCCCGGACGTTCACTTCGGAAACCTGCGGTAGTATTTCATCCGGTGATCCGGGAGCAAATCGGGATGGAAGATCGAGACCAGGTCACTGAGAACGACATCGGGTTCGGTCATGCCGATTTCCCAGAAGAGGGTTCTGCCGTCATCGAACGTCAGCTTGTCGTTATTGAACACGTTGCCCGATCTGACCGAAGCGAAGTAACGGTAGCGTTCGTCGTCGCCGAGAAGGTCGGCGATGCTTCGGGCGGTGTAGCGCGGATTGACCCAGTATTCGGCTTCGAGGCCGACCTTGAGGGCGTGTTCGAGGCTGACGGGATTCTCTTCGTACTCGCCGCTCTTTTCGAGAATGTACCGTCCGCCGGCGTCGTGCAGGAGCCTGACAAACCAGGCGCTCGACCCGTGCGTCGTCCAGATGCCCCGCGTACCGTGACCGACGATCACCGTCGGGCGCTCTTTGAAGGAATTCTTCACCGACGCGGCAAGCTTTTCATAGCGGTCGGCAACCCGAGTGAAATACGCTTCCGCCTGCCCTTCTTTGCCGTAAAACGCGGCATAAAAACGAATCCATTCAAGCACGCCCAGCGGATGGGGTTCGAGGTGCATGCAGACCAGTCCAGGCTTGATGCCCATCGGGAGCAGCTTCTGGTGGGCATCGGTATCACTGCCTGAAGCGTAGATGAAGGCAATATCAGGATCGATGCTCACCATCACCTCCATGTTCATGTCGGCCGACATACCGGTTTCGATCACCTCTCCCGTGGCCATTTTGCGACGAATATCCCTGTTCCCCGTCCACTCCCCTCGCCCGATTCCCCGGATACTTTCGATCTCTCCGAGCCGTTCGATCAACGAAACCTGCAAGCCGAGGCCACACGTCACCCGTTCGACAGGCATCGGCACCACCAGCGCGTCGGGATAGCCGGGCGGCGCTTCCTCCCCTTTCGGCACGAGCAGGTACCGATAGAACACGCCACGCATTGCCCCTTCGGGCCTGCGGATTTCAATCAGGGTGGCGTTACCGACCTTTTTCATGGAGAAGTAGCGCGCATAACGCAAAGGAATCTCTCGCTCCGCGACAGCCGTCGAGACATGACGTGTCTGCGTTGCGCCGGACGGATCCCGGCCACAGCCCGTCAGAAGCAGAAGAGGCAGTACCGTCACCAGTACTGCCTTTTTGATGCGATTGAATGCCATCATCATCTGCTTATCGTTGTCAGAAGTCGAGCCTGACTCCCATATTTACGGCACGTCCTGGCATCGGATACCCCATGACGAACTCATAGTCTCTGTCGAAAAGGTTCTCGATACCGCCCTTGACCGTCAGACTTGTCTTGCCCGTTTCGCCAAGCGCGATTTTCTTGGCCAACGACAGATTGGCTATCCAAAAACCTCCTTTTGTAACCACCGGATTGCCGACTTTAGAATAATCATTCACTTTGGTATCCCCGAAAAAAGCCACGTTGAGGTTGCCGCTGAAACCGTTTTCATCACGGACCTTCAAGCCTGCAGAAAGGTTCCATTCGGGAAGATACTGGATCGTTTCATCCGGACGCCCATCGTCATAGTGAGCCTTGTAGTCGAACATGTACGTACCCGCAGCATAGGGTTCAAGGAAGAGACGCGCTCCAGCCAAGGTGAGCGGGAAACGGTAAGATATCTCTCCTTCAAGACCGGTTACCGTAGCGCTATCCTGATTTCTCCACGATTTTTCATTCACCCCGGAATCATACTGCTGGATGAAGTCCTCATACTCGGTGGTAAAAAGCGTCAATGAAGACATAAGATCGCCATACACCACCTCGATGCCT
The DNA here is from genome assembly GCA_016931495.1 of Chlorobiaceae bacterium. Classification (GTDB taxonomy): domain Bacteria; phylum Bacteroidota; class Chlorobiia; order Chlorobiales; family Chlorobiaceae; genus Chlorobaculum. The sequence goes on from JAFGER010000100.1 coordinate 17,219, forward strand.
CCGTCAATCGTACGGCTCGACTCGGGTTTGAGGTCGGGGTTCCCCACATAGCGCGTACCGCTCACTATAAAATCAGCGGCAAGCGACTGCGCATCGGGCATCTGGAATCCTTCACCGTATGAGGTGCGCAGTTTTACGTTATCCGTGATCTGATAGGCTGCACCAAAGCTCTTGACGAAACTGTCGGATGACTGCGATGTTTCAGGAGTCGCAGCATCTCTGGTAAAACTCAAATCATAGTCATCATACCGAAGTCCAGCCGTAAGAATGAGACGATTATCCAGAAGTTTGCCCTTGGCAAGCATGAAAAAGCCAGCATCTTCATACGCAGACTCACGAGGAGTGTAGGCATTCTGTTTGAGATCGTATTTCAGCCAGTCCATTCCAGCTGTAACCGAAAGCGCTTCAGTCAGGTAACTTACCTGCGCCTGGGCGGCATTCTGGTCTGTTGTCTTTTTATACGGTATTCCATCGTCCCATCCACTTGCATTGCTTTCAACAGGATCAAAGTAGACATCTTGATCCTGCCCAAGCACGTAACGAGCCATCCAGGCAAAGCGGTCATCTGAGGTTTTCCCTGTGTAGCTGAAATCGACACTGCGATTTGTCGGCTCTTTATAATTGTCCAGATCGTTATTGGATAGAATATTGGGCGTTTCCGACTTGTCTACATCAAAATGGGTATAGATCACTCCGAGCCTGTGGCCCGGTGCCAACTCATAGCCAAGGTTGAGGCTGCCCCGGAAATCACCGTCGTACCCGGTATTGTCATACCGGTCATCCGATCCTGTTTTGTAATCGTCGCGAGAGGCAATGGAACCGGCAGCCGAATAGTCGAACGATCCTGCCTTACCGGAAAGCCCGACCGTTGACTTGCTGAAGCTGTGGGTGCCGATCTCCTGTTCGACGAATCCCTGAAACTCACCCTTGCCTTGCCGGGTAATGACATTGACTACGCCACCGATCGCTGCCGAGCCGTACTGCACAGCCGCTGGCCCACGAATGATCTCGATCCTCTCGACATTGTCGGTCATAAGCTTGGCAAGGTTGCCTGTAGCTGCCCGGCGTCCATCAATCAGCACAAGGATTTTGCCTCGCAGGTCGTTGCCGTGAGTATCGGAGCGAAAGCCGCGAATACCCACAGCGGTCAGTGTACCGGGATATTTCTGGATATGGCCGATACTTTTTTCTGCGAGCAGATCGCCGAGGTCTTCGGCTGGAGACATTTCGATCTCTTCTCTCGAAATCACCGTGACGCTTGCTGTGGCATCTTTTTTCAACTCCTCGACCCTGCTGGCACTAACGATGATCTCCTGCCCCGCATAGTTGCTGGCGGCCAGCAGCGCATCGTCTGCGATGTTGCTTTCTGCGAGCATATCCGGCTGGAATACTGTCGAGAGCACGGCAAGAAGTCCTGCCATGCGGATGAATGATTTCGAGGGCTTTACAAAATTGCTTTTCATGATTAAACGGATTGTTATTGTGATGTTCTTGTGTATGTCTTGCAAATCAAGCACACACATGGTCCATCACGGATGTTGCAACCCGCTGATCGTTTTCTGCATCTCCTGACGATCCTTTTCCGTCCGGAAAAGGAAACGTTCGCCTCTGCCGGGCGGAAGCAAAATGCCTCCGCCCGACCACACGCGGAGTCCGCGCTGTTTGTTGTCATGTTCGTGTTCGCTCTCTTCCCGGAGCATTTACTGCGTTACGGCAGGTCTTCTGACTCTCCCCTCGCTTCCGGCCTTCCCGCCCCGATCATATCGGGACAGTGGCGTCATCGGAAGCGATCATCCGCCAGCCTGATTGGCCGACGGGGGGATTACAGCAGCGGGTACTGTCCCGGATTTTCACCGGGTTCCCTTTTCATTCCGGCGCCCTTCCAGGCACCGGAAACCGTAACTGATTAAGCGTTAGTTACTACTTGCTCTCTTCGATACAAACCAAAGTGGACTTGGTGGACGAAGTGGACTTGGTGGACGAAATTCATAATTCATCATTCTTCCATTATCCTCCATTCTTGTTGCCATTTCTCGACATCGCCGCCGGTGAAAATGTCGATGCGGCCCGCCTGGAACGTTCCTTCGACGTCGCCGATGCGCTCTTCGAGGTCGCCTTCAATGGAGAGGGCTGCCTGTTTCACCGCGTCGAGCAGGTCGGGACGGGCCTCCCAGAGGCCACGCGCTTCAGCTTCGAGCAGTCGGCGGGTGATCTCTTCGAGCGCGTACGGGTTCTGCTGGCGTATCCACTCGCGGTTTTCGTCATTCTGCACGAAGGTCTCCACCACGCGCTCGAACACCCAGGTATCGACTTCGCCCGTCGTGGCGCTCCACTTGAAGAGGTTGTTGATGCGGGAGGCAAACCCCTGCGCCCCCTGGAAACCGTGCTCTTTCATCGAAGCGATCCACGACTCGTTGCAGAGCTTGGCCCGAACGGCGCGTTCGGCCTCTTCCCGGAAGTCGCGAATGTCGGGGTTTCCGGGGCGGGTGGCGTCGGCCCACCACGTCTTTGCGGGCTTGCCGGAGAGCACCTGCGCGGCGGCAGCCATCCCCCCGGCGCTGGCCGCGTAGCAGCCGCA
>JAFGER010000002.1 GCA_016931495.1 Chlorobiaceae bacterium
AAACCGGAGCGTACACGGAGTACGTGAGGATTTCGAGCACCACCCAACGCAGCAATCGTGACGCGCAATAAGTTTTTAGAGGTGCCCCAAACTGTTTCTCTGAACTCAGCCTCTTTGTCATTCTGAACGAAGTGAAGAATCCAGTTTTCGGAGATTGCCATTAAGTGGATAATTTATTAGGCGTTACGAAATTCCTCTGGATTCTTCGCCCGACTTTGCCGGACTCAGAATGACAGGAAAAATCGAGCACACATGAAATGAACATATCCTTTTGAGACAGCCTCCTGCGGAATGCCGGATGTTGCGAGCGGCCTCATCCACTCCCCCCCCCACTCTTGTACGGGCGCACGGCCGTGCGCCCCTGTGGAATTCCGGATGGCAACAAAAAACGAAAGCCTGCCGGTGAGGGCAGGCTTTCAAAGGAACCGTTGACCGGAAACCGTTCGGATCAGTATTTGTTCACGAAACCGATTTCGCTGATCATCTTCTTGCCGTCTTCGGTCTTGTTGAGATCGATAAAGGCTTTCACGTTGCCGGTCGCCTGGCCGTTGGTGTACATGAAAAGCGGACGGGAGATCGGGTATCTGCCGGATTTGACCGTCTGTACCGTTGCCTCCACACCGTCAACATCGATAGCCTTGACCGAAGAGTCAACATAACCGAGACCGACGAAACCGATAGCGCTCGGGGTCGAAGCCACGCGGCTCTTCACAGCGCCGTTGCTGGCCTGGGTCTCGGCGCGCTTGGAGATCGGCATCTCCTTGCCCATCACCAGCTCCTTGAAAGTATCCTGGGTACCGCTGTTCGATTCACGCTGAATCATGACGATCGGAGCGTTCGGGCCGCCAACCTTGCTCCAGTTGGTCACCTTGCCGGAGTAGATGTCGCGGATCTGTTTTTTGCTCAGACCGTTGACCCTGTTGCCGGGATGAACGATAACGGCCATACCATCGAGGGCAACAATGTGCTCGACCGGATTGACACCTTTCGACCTGGCGGCGGCAAGCTCGTTATCCTTCATCGCGCGCGACATGTTGGCGATATCGCAGGTCTTGTTGATGAGGCTCTTGGCGCCGTTACCGGAACCGGACTCGCTGACGGTCACATCGATACCGTTGTTCTTCTTGAAATAGGCGGCAAAAGCCTTGGCAATCGGGCCGACGGTGGTCGAACCATCGAGCGTGATCTTGTTACCGGCAGCCGAAGCATCACCAGCAGCCATGAAACCCATGACAGCCGCGCCAAAGACGATTTTCTTGAACAGATTCATAGTGATTGTTCCTGATTGATAATTGATTGGTTAAAAAACATTTGCATAGACATCATGCCGCTGTTCTCCCGAAAAGGTCGCCCGGCCATTCCCGGGCGGCCTTCGCAGCAATCCGGATGAGTGCACCACACACCCACCCAACGGAGAAAGAACACCACACAAAAAGAACAGCAGTCAAACAAACTTAGAACTTCACGACCACGTCAGCCTGAAGCAGGTGATTGGTTTTGCTAGTTTCCTTTGCTACACCAAGATCATGAAGCCTGCTGAAGTTCATGTAGGTCGCGCCGATTGTCATGTTCTGCACAAGGTGGTAGGTGGCATTGAGCTTGACACCTTTAATGTTGGTCTTGTACGATGCGGGGGCATTACGATCAGAGTCGGTCAGATAAGTAACCGCATCACGCTCGATGCTCACATACTCGGCGGAACCTTCGAGCTGGCCAGGGTTTTTGGCTTTACCAATCTTCAGACCGGCCAGCCAGGCATCGCGCTCGCTTTCATCGATATTGATATTGTCATCATTCGAAGCAGTGTTGAACGCATACTGGCCATAAAGCTTCCACGGCACAGATTCGGTAATGTCTCCACCGATACTGCCGAAGAACTCTACGATGTTGAAGTCTTTACCCCTGTAGTCGAATTTTGGCTCGAAACCAAGACCAGCAGCGCTGTTATCAAGATCGAAGTGCACGAAGTCATAATAGCCTACACCGAGATCGAAACCGAGATCACTGACCTCACCTTTGTAAGCACCCTGTGCGACAAAGAGGTAAGGATCCTGCTCGGCTTTGTCTTCATCGAGGGAGTACCAGCCGACAACCGCACCAAGTCCGCTTTTCTGTTTGCCATCGATATCCTTGCCATACTGGAAGGTTGCACCTTCAAAGGTAAGATCGCTGTCCCAGACCAGATCCTTTTCAACAAAAAGGGTCTTGGCAACTTCGCGCTTACCGAGCAAAACGTTGACATCGCCATTGAGGAACATCGGGTGGTAGTCGATATAAACCTCATCGAAAGCTATGTTTTTGGTCTTGAAACCATCCTGAAGCGACTGGTTACGGGACGTAGTCTCAGAAGAATCGGTCGAAAGGCGCAGACCGGCCGACAACTCTTCGTTGATCCAGGGGTTCACACCGAAACGGACGCGCAGACGATGGCGGTCACGGCTGTGGTCGGCATCCTCTTGAATTTCGGACTGGTAACGATAGCGGATATCGCCTTTCCAGTTCCAATCGACGGCTTCAGCGTTGTTGTAACCAAGGGCGGTTGCAAGCGCTACAAAGAAAAGAGTTTTTTTCATAATGAGATCTTTTGTGTGTTGTGCTGTGCTGTTTTGGATGTTGCCTGAACACAGAGGATGGTACACCCATCCTTTTCGAGCACCAATCTACAGCGTTAATTGTTGAGAAATGGTTAAGACAATGAAAAGAGATTGTTAATAAGAGCTTGTAAATCCATAAAATAACGTCATCAAGCCCCTCTTTGCAACACAAAGCCGTAACAGCGAACTATTCGTCATCGACCGTTCCGGCCCCGTTCACACCTGAGGTCTGAACCCGCGCCGTTTGGCATAGGCAGCCTCGACCTTGCCGCGCAATCCTTCGGCCAGTTCCTGATACAGTCGGCTGCGGCTGTCCTTGATGCGGTTGTAAAGCTTGAGAATGTCGAGCGTCAGGATGATGCGCGTCGAGCTGCAATTGAGCTCGCCGAACAGATGGCTGCCGATCACCTCGAAGCCGAGCACGCGGGTGTGGAAGTTCAGCGGCGAGTGCTCCTCGCCCTCGAACACGTCGGTGATGAAGTGCGTGTAGCCGCGCTCGACCACCTCGGCGCTGGCGGCCCGCATGAGGCGCAGGGCGACGCGGTACTGCCGCCTGAACTGCGGGCGAATCATGAAGCGCCCGATTTCGACATACTGCCCCGCCGCCTTGAGGGTTTCGAGATCGATGCCCGGCTCAAAGCGGGCCTGGCATGATTCGGGCAGCTCCAGCGGCGGATCGTAACAGAGGCGCATGATGCCTGCCGGACGCCCTCCCACCCTGGCCAGAAACCACGAAATCTCCTGGTTCCCGTCCAGCTCGTGCGGAATCTGCTCCTCGATCTCGTGCATCCACTGCTTCTCCCGCACGAACACCTCCTCGATCACCGAGAGCGCATCGAGCCGGTCGCGAAGCGAGAGCACCTTTGAAACGGTTATGAGGGACATAAAGCCTCCATGGTTTGGTTGTCGGTCGTGATAGATTCAGATTCCTGACTTCCGTAGGGATAAACCTTGCCGCACAGCACCGAAATGGAGAGCATGACCTGTTCGGCCACCTGTTTGGCAAGCTCGCTTTTGCGGCTCCGGCTTCCCTCGGCAGGCAGCGAAGCGTACAGCTCCCGATGCTCCCCGAAGCTCATGGGACGGCCGAAACGCACCACGACACGCCCGACGGAAGGCACGCGGCTGCGCTGGCGGCTCGTGATGAAATCGATGCCTACCGGCAGCACCGGCGCACCCGATTCGAGCGCGATGTAACCGATGCCGGGCCTGGCTTTCAGCAGCCTGAACGGATCGGGATTGCGCGTGCCTTCGGGAAAAATGCCGATGCTCTTGCCCGACGCGAGCCGTTCGATGCACTCTCCCCGGCTTGCCGACGAGGCCTCCCGCAGGCGGGTGCGTTCGAGAAACGGAATGGTTGAACGCTTGTGATGCACCCAGACAGGATCGATCTGGCTCATGAGCCAGCCGATGACCGGCAGGCGCCCGAACATCCAGTCGATCACGAAGCTCACCGCCTGGCCGCCGCGCAGCCAGATGAGCAGCACCGGCACAAAGAGGGATTCAAAAGAATTGTTATGGTTGAACGCGAAAATGCAGGGCTTGCGAAGAACCGGTTCGAGATGCTCAACCCCTTCGACCTTGACAAGCAGAAGATTGGGCAACATGAGCAACCTGAGCAAGAGAGCCTTCCCCGAAGTGAGATGAGGAAGCGGTTTACGCCAAAGCTCTGTGAACCGTGTCATGAAGGAAGAAAATTGACAATTGATCATGGAAGAATTGACAATGGAACGCTCTTCGCTTTTTTCCCAAAAGCCCCACTCGTCCCAAAAGTCCCATCAGTCGTGCTTTCCCGGTTGAGAAAAGATACTCCCCGATTGTTGGGCGTCGGTTGAGCGGCGGAAACGATTGTGAAACATCTGCACCAGTACGCGCCGTGAAGCCGAAGCACGTGGCAATTCCGGACTTTCACGCTTCGCGCCTGAACGGTATATTGAACGCAGCCGTTATGCTTTCAACTTGTATGATTTAAACGATTTGCCCCCCCCCATGAACGACAAGGACTGGACAAATACCCAGCGCTTTGATGACAAGGCCGCAGCGTGGGACGACAACGCCCGCCGCGCGGCGCTTGCCGATGCGGTGGCCCGCGCCATCATCGCGCACATGCCGGTCGGCAAGCCGCAGAACGCTCTCGAATTCGGCTGCGGAACGGGCCTGGTGACCACGCGCATCGCCCCGCGCTGCCTTCGGCTGACCGCCGTGGACAGCTCCCGCGAAATGCTCCGGATGCTCCAGGAAAAGATCGCCGCCGGAAACATCGCCAACATCGAGACGCTGCATCTCGACTTCAGCCGTCCCGAAACGGCCACGGAGCTGAAAGGAGAGTACGACTTCGTGTACAGCAGCATGACCCTGCACCACATTCCCGGCCCTGCGAGCTTCCTGCGGGAACTGGCGGCACATATCGTTCCGGGCGGAACGCTCGCCATCGCCGACCTCGACGCCG
>JAFGER010000101.1 GCA_016931495.1 Chlorobiaceae bacterium
ATGGCCGGGGCGTTGATGCCGATGGGCATTTCGGGCCGCCACTCGGCGTGGTGCATCGCGCAGAGCGAGGCGCAGCGGCAAGCCATCGCCGCCGACGCGGAGTGGCAGGATGGCTGGTACGACCCGGAAGTGCAGCCGCGCAAAGGACTTGCGGCCGCGCGAATGATGGCCATGTGCACCTACCGCTGCTTCGAGAACTACCAGCAGCGCTTCGGCCGCCAGCAGCGCGAGGACGGGCTGTTCGAGGCCGAAAGCTACGTGCGCCACCAGGGCGACAAGCTCGTGGAGCGCTTCGACGCCAACACCTACGTCACGCTCACCAGAGCGATGGACATGCACGATCTCGGACGCGGACGCGAGTCATACGAAGCCACGCTCGCGGCGCTGACAATGCCGGTCGAGATTCTCTCCATCGACTCGGACGTGCTCTATCCCAAGGAGGAGCAGGAGGAGCTGGCCCGCCTCATCCCCGGCTCGCGCCTGCTCTTCCTCGACGAACCCTACGGCCACGACGCTTTTCTCATCGACACCGACACCGTGAGCCGCATGGTGTGCGAGTTCAAAGACAAAATCTGAAAAAGCAAAGGCGCGGTGTTTTGCCGCGCCGCGCTTTTTTTCCCATCCTGTCCACGTTGTCCATCAAAGTCCATCAGCGTCCACTTTTCACCCTCACCCGATCACCTCGAACCCCGTGTAGGGCCGCAGCACCTCCGGCACCATGATTTTGCCGTCGGCGGTCTGGTAGTGTTCGAGCAGCGAGACCATCAGGCGCGAGGTGGCGAGGCCAGAGCCGTTGAGCGTGTGCACGAACTCCGGCTTGGCCTTGCCGCCGGGCTTGAAGCGGATGTTCGAGCGGCGAGCCTGGTAGTCCTCGAAGTTCGAGACGCTCGATGCTTCGAGGTATTTGTTCTCGGCGGGCGACCACACCTCGATGTCGTAGCACTTGGCGGCGTTGGCGCTGATGTCGCCGCTGCAGAGCGTGATGACGCGGTAGGGAATTTTCAGCGCGCAGAGGATCGCTTCGGCGTGGCCGAGAATCGCTTCGAGCGCGTCGTACGACGCTTCGGGGCGGGTGAAGCGCACCATCTCGACCTTGTTGAACTGGTGAACCCGCAAAAAGCCGCGTGTGTCCTTGCCGTAACTCCCCGCTTCGCGCCGGAAGCAGGCCGAGTAGGCGGCGTAGGCGATAGGCAATTTGTCGGCGTCGAGCATCTCGCCGCGATGCAGATTGGTCACCGGCACCTCGGCGGTCGGAATGGCGTAGAGGCCGTCCTCCGGCATGTGATAGACCTGGTCGGCGAACTTGGGCCACTGGCCGGTGCCGCGCAGGGACTCCTGGTTCACCATGAAGGGCGGAAACACCTCGGTGTAGCCGTGGTTCGCGCTGTGCGTGTCGAGCATGAAGTTGATGAGCGCCCGCTCCAGCCGCGCCCCTTTGCCGGTGTAAACCGGAAAGCCCGCGCCGCTGATCTTCGCGCCGCGCTCGAAATCGAGCAGACCGAGGCTTTTGCCGAGTTCGAGATGGTTTTTGACCGGGAAGTCGAGATTGTGCTCGAATGCGACCGGCCCTTTGTAGAGCACGTTTTCCTCTGCGGAGCGCCCCTCCGGCACGCTCTCGTGCAGCCGGTTGGGCAGCGTCAGGAGCAGCTCCTCTATGTCGGCTTCGAGCGTCGAGAGCGCCAGATCGAGATCGGCGATCTGGTCGGAGACGGTTTTCATCTGGGCGATCAGTTCGTCGCCCGAACCCTGGCCGGTGCGCTTGATGTTGGCGATCTCCTTCGAGACGCGGTTGCGCAGCGCCTTCAGTTCGTCGGTCTCTTGCACCATCGCCTTGCGCTCGGCGTCGCGTTCGAGCAGGCGGTCAACCTTCGGCGCGTCCTCGCCTTGCTGGCGGCGGCGCAGCATCTCTTTGACTTCGTCCGGATTCTGTCGTATGAAATTGATATCGAGCATGGTTTTGGCGAATGGTTAGGCTGAGAGGAGCGATTTCACGAAGTTCTGGACTTTGCCGCCGTCGGCTTTACCTTTGAGGGCTTTCATGGCGAGGCCCATCACCTTGCCCATCTCTTTCATCGAGGTCGCGCCGGTTTGTGCGATGATCTCGCGGATGGCCGCTTCGACCTCTTCATCAGACATCTGTTGCGGCAGGTACTCTTCGAGCACCTTCAGTTCGGCAGCTTCGGTTTCGACGAGGTCGAGGCGGTTGCCTGCCGTGAACTGCTCGATGGCGTCGCGCCGCCGCTTGGCCAGTCCCATCACCACTTCAAGCTCCTGCTCCTCGTTCAGCTCGCCTTTACCGCCGACCCTGATCGAAACCTCCTTTTCAAGCAGCGCGGCCCGGATGGAGCGAATGGCGTTGAGACGAATCTTGTCGCCGCTTTTCATGGCTTCTTTCAGTTCCCGGTCGATTCTTTCCTTGAGACTCATGGCAGTAAAATGGTGCAATTCGTTGGTTGTGATTGAATGAACCGGAAGATAAGAGAAAAAAACGAGATTGGTAAAGGCTACAGAGTGCCCCGCACTGGTGAACCCGACCGATCTGTCTGATCCGACAGATTGGTCGGATCAGTCAGATTCTTGACACCCGAAAAGCTTCACTCGTCCTGCAAATCGCCGGCGGTGGGCCGGAGCACGATCTCTTCGACCACGGTTCTCGCCGGTTGCAGGTAGGCCTGCACCACCGGCGCGGCGATGTCTTCGGGCTGCATCATCGCGGTCTGCATTTCGTCGTTCACTTCACCCCACATCGGCGTGCAGACCGCGCCTGGCTGGACGTCGGTGATCCTCACGTTGCACTTCCGCGCGTAGAGGCGCAGCGTTTCGACCAGTCCGCGCTGGCCGAATTTCGACATGCAGTAGATCGACGAGTGCTTGAAAGCTTTGGTCGCGGCCACCGAGGTGATGAAGAAAATGTGCCCCGAACGCTGGCGTTCCATGACGGCGAAAAGCGCCTGCGTCAGAAAAAAAGTGCCCTTCAGGTTCGTGCCAATCGTATAGTCGAAATCCTCTTCGGTCATATCGCCCAGCGCTCCGAAACGGCCGACGCCCGCATTGTTGACCAGGCAGTCGATGCGCCCGTAACGCTCAACAATATAATCGGTTAGCCGTCGAACGCCGGTCATTTTGGAGATGTCGGCGACGACCGTATCGGTTATCGCGCCTTCGGCCCGGCATTCGAGCGCAATGCCCTCCAGGTCGCTTCGGGTGCGCGAACAGAGGAGCAGCACCGGTTCGAAATTGGGATGATGCTTTGCGGCTCTGGCAAATTCAAGGGCGATGGCCCTGCCGATACCCTTGCCTGCTCCCGTAACGAGAATCGTATGTTTCATGATTACAACAACATAATAAGTGGATTTATAAATATTAGAGTAAAAACAAAGGAAGAATGTGCGGGTATTGCGCTAATTGACGAATTATTTCTATATTGACTGTGTAGTATTTATGCTTTTCGGGGTTTCATTATGTTAACATTAAGCTGCTGGTGTTATCATGGTTAAAAGTAAAGTCAAATGGTTTGATGGCAAAAAAGGGTACGGTTTTATTCTGAATCCGGAGGGGGGAGAGGACATTTTTGTTCATTTCTCAGCCATCATTTCCGAACAGAGTTTCAAGGTGTTGAATCAGGACGCAGAGGTGGAGTACGAGCTTGACAGAACCCAGAAGGGTCTTCAGGCAAAAAATGTCCGGGAGCTATCGGTTGTGATGCCCGTATCGGTGGCACCGACTGCAGCCATCACGGCTCAAACGAATTGAAGAGCGAGTATCTCGGAGTTGGTTTCGGGCAGTATGCCCGGCTGCTTTTCAGGTCTTTACATTTTCTCGAGGCGTCCGGCGCGCAGTCCTGAACCCCGCCTTTTTCAGGATGGTCGCCAGACCCCCAAAAGTACACGAGCATAACCGATCAAAGAAGGGAGTGATCCCTGAAGCTGAACCAGTCTTCGTTTCCCACGATGACATGGTCGAGCAGCTCTATCTGGAGCAGATCACCGGCTTTTTTCAGAATCGATGTGACCTGTTTGTCGGCGTTGCTGGGCTGCACATCGCCTGAAGGATGGTTGTGCACCAGAATGATCGAGTGCGCGCTTTGCCGGATTGCCGCCTTGAAAATCTCCCGCGGGTGGATGAGCGAGGCGGTGAGGGTTCCGACGCTGATGATTTCGTGACTGAGTATCCGGTTTTTCGTGCTGAGGAACAGCACGAACAGGTGCTCCTTCGTGTCGTCGGGGATGCGCCCCTGCATGTACTCGAACACGTCTCGTGCGCCTTGCACCTTTCTGTTCATGTTCCGTGAAAAACGTATGCGGCGGTGCAGCTCGAAAATGGCTGCGATCTGCATGGCCTTGGCCTGGCCGATGCCGGGCTGTTTCTGCAGTTCGTTCAGCGACAGATCGGCAAGTTTTTCAAGACCGTGGGTTGAAATGAGCTGGTTGCAGGTGTCGAGGATGTTGAGCTTTTGCGTGCCGGAGCGCAGGATGAGGGCCAGGAGTTCCGCCGGGCTCAGAGCCTCCTTGCCGGAGCTGAGAAATCGCTCTCTGGGCCGGTTGTCCGGATCGATGTCGCGTATGCGCATGATGGTTCCTGTAGGGGTCAGGAGTGAACAGTAACGATAAAGGTAAGGCGTTTGGGGAGATAAATGCAAATTTGAAGGGAGTTACAGGACGTAAAGGTCTTCCAACTCCTCTACGTCCTGTAGGAGAAAGAGCGAAATGGGCAGCCGCGAGGGACTGCCCATACAAGTTAGCCGTTCGGCAGGGCCTCTTCAGCTTGAACCGCTGGCGCGGTTTTCGCTTTGGTGTTGAAAAGGTAGTAATTCAGGCTATCGTTGAGCGCCTGGAGGCTGGCTTCGATGATGTTGGTCGAAACGCCCACCGTGCCCCAGCTGTTCTGCCCGTCACTGGTTTCGATAAGCACCCTCACCTTGGCGCTCGTGCCCCGCTTCTCTTCAAGCACGCGAACCTTGTAATCGATCAGGCGGATCGCGCGGATTTCCGGGTAGAAGCGTGCCAGCGCCTTGCGCAACGCCTTGTCGAGTGCGTTGACCGGGCCGTCGCCATCCGCCACGGTCAGCTCGGTCTCATCCTTGACGGCCACTTTCAGGACAGCCTGATCGACCGGCTTGACATCCTGTCCGTTCTGGATGACCACCTTCGATTCGAGCACCTCGAAGTATGGCCTGAACTCGCCAAGCTCGCGGCGCAGAATCAGCTCGAAGGAGGCTTCGGCACCGTCGAACTGGTAGCCCTGGTGTTCGAGCTTCTTGACGTGGTTGACCAGATTTCTGAACAGGTCGGCATTATCGTCCGGCAAGGAAATGCCCAGCTCCCTGGCCTTGTAGCGGATGTTGCTCTGCCCGGCCAGTTCGGAGACCAGCACTCGCTGGCGGTTGCCGACCAGCGCCGGATCGATGTGCTCGTAGAGCGAACTCTCCTTCATCACCGCGCTGACGTGGATGCCACCCTTGTGCGCGAAAGCTGATTTGCCCACGAAGGGCGCTTTGGTGTCGGGCGGCAAATTCAGTATTTCATAGACGAACTTCGACATCGAGGTGAGCTGCTTCAGATCCTGTACATGATCGAACTCGCTGCCGAGCTTGAGCATGAGGTTCGGGATGATGCTCACCAGGTTGGCGTTGCCGCAGCGCTCACCGATGCCGTTCATGGTGCCCTGCACCTGCATGGCTCCGGCACGGATCGCTTCGATGGAGTTGGCCACGGCCAGATCGCCGTCGTTGTGCGCATGGATGCCGACAGGCACGGCAACGAGTTCGCGAACCCGCTTGACGATTGCCGAGATTTCGTGCGGCAGCGTGCCTCCGTTGGTGTCGCACAGCACGACGCGGCTTGCGCCCGCTTCGACCGCCGCAGCGATCATCCGCTCGGCGAACTCCGCGTTGTCTTTCCAGCCGTCGAAGAAGTGCTCGGCGTCGAAGAAGACCTCGCGGCCCTCGGCAACGAGGAGCTGCACCGAACGGTGGATCAGCTCTTCGTTTTCTTCATCGGAGATGCCAAGGCCTTTCGATGAGTGCGCCTTCCAGGTCTTGCCGAAAATGGTGATGACCGGTGTTTCGGAGCCAAGCAGGCCGAGCAGGTTCGGGTCGCCGCCGATGTTGGAAACCGAGCGCGCCGTCGAGCCGAACGAGGCCATGCGGGCGTGTTTCAGGTCGAGCTTCCTCGCTTTCACGAAGAACTCCTCGTCCTTCGGATTGCTGCTCGGCCAGCCCCCCTCGATATAATCGACGCCGAATTCGTCGAGCCGTTCGGCTATCAGAAGCTTGTCCTGAACCGAGAGATTGATGTGTTCACCCTGCGTGCCGTCACGCAGGGTGGTGTCGTACAGTTCGATTTTCATCGTGTTCTCATGCCTCCTGGCTTGATGCCATGAGGTTGTTTTTCCTTGCATATTCAAAAATGCCGCCGGCCTGCACGATGTTGACGACGTCACCCAGAGGCCGAAGCTCGTAGGTGACATTCTGCGTGAGGTTGGTCAGCGTGTTTTTTTCCATGTCGAGAGAGAGCTCGTCGCCGGTCAAGATGCTTTTGTTCAGCGGCTTGGTGGTCTCGTAGGGAATAACGAAACCGCCGTCCACGCAGTTTCTATAAAAAATTCTCGCGTAGGATTCGGCGATGATCGCCTTCGCTCCGGCCACTTTCAAGGCGAAGGGCGCGTGCTCCCTCGACGAGCCGCAACCGAAGTTCGGTCCGGCCACGATGATCGTGTAGGGTGAGGTGAAGTTCCCTTCCTCGACGAACGGAATGTTGCCTTGCGGCAGCCCGCCCTGCTCGGTCGGCACGCCGGAGAGTGCGTATTTGCCGTACAGCTTCACCTCTTCCGGATTGGAGAGGCTATAGACCAGGTGCTCGGCGGGAATGATCTGGTCGGTGTCGATATTCTTGCCGAGGACGTAGGCTTTACCCTGTATGATGGTATCCATGATGCTCTGTTTTCCTTGTCAGTTGCTTCGTTGGATCAGAGGAAATCCCTCGGATCGGTAAGTTTTCCGGTTACAGCCGAGGCAGCCGCGGTCAGCGGCGAGGCCAGATAGACTCCGGCGTTCTTGCTGCCCATGCGTCCGGGGAAGTTCCGGTTGGTGGTCGAAACCACGACGTCGTTGTCAACCGAGCGTCCGACGGTGTCCGACGGGCCGCCGAGGCAGGCCGCGCACGACGGAAGGGCGATGTTGCATCCGGCCGACTCGAAAATTTCCTGCAGGGTCTGGCCTTCGTAGGTTTCGCTGGCGAGCTGCGCGGCCACATGCACCGTGGCGGGCACGATGTTGGTGGTCACGGCAACCTTCTTGCCTTTCAGGATTTTGGCCGCGAGCCTGAAGTCGGTGATCTTGCCGCCGGTGCAGGAGCCGATGTACGATTTGGTGATCGGCGTTCCGGCCACGCTGCGCACCGTGGCGCGGTTGTCCGGGCTGTGCGGCTGGGCCACGACCGGTTCGAGCTTCTCGACGTTGTAGCGGTACATGCTGTGGTACTGCGCGTCGGGGTCGCTCGTGAAAATTTCGTACGGCTTGCTGGTGCGCGCTTTCACGAACGCTTCGGTCACGGCGTCCACGGCGATGATGCCGTTCATGCCGCCGGCCTCGATGGCCATGTTGCAGAGCGTCATGCGCTCGTCCATCGGCAGCGAAAAGACCGCTTCGCCGTCGAACTCCATGGCGCGGTAGGTAGCCCCGTCCGTGCCGATGTCGCCGAGAATCTGGAGGATCAGGTCCTTGGCCGTCAGGTATTCGGGCATCTGGCCCTCGAAGGTGAACTTCATCGAATCGGGCACCTTCTCCCAGAGTTTGCCGGTGCCGAGGATGAAAGCGGCGTCGGTGTTGCCGATACCAGAGCCGAACATGCCGAACGCTCCCGAAGTGCAGGTGTGCGAGTCGGTGCCGAACAAGACGGTGCCGGGGAGGTTGAAGCCCTCTTCGGCGAGCGCCACGTGGCAGACACCCTTGTAGCGGTCGGTGCCGACGTCATAGTAGTTCGGCAGATGCTGCTCGGCGGCGAACTTGCGCAAGAGATCAATGTTGCGGTGCGCGTGCTCGTTGGCCGTAAAGATGTAGTGGTCGGGAAGCACCACAACCTTTTCGGGGTCCCACACCTTGGCGTCCGGGCCGAACTCCTGCTTGAAGATATCGAAGGTCGGCGGTCCGCAGACGTCGTGCGTCAGGAGGACATCGACATTGAGCCATACGCTCTGGCCGGGATCGACGAACTTGCGGTTCGCGGCCCTGGCGAAAATTTTCTGGGTTATCGTTTGTGCCATGATCTGAAAGATTCCGTTATCGGTAGTGCCTTTCTGTATTGTTTGCGTCAGCAGGGAAGGGCGCTCTGCCCCCCACTGTTTTAAAGCTGAAAAGCCGGTGGCTTACAGAGCCCCGGCTTTTCAGCCGGCAGCAGAATCGCTGCCGGACTTGCTCTGTTGTTTTCGTCGTCGCGTGTCGCGTCAAATTCGGGCGACGATGGCATCGGTCATCTCGCTGGTCGAGCAGATGGCTTCGCCCGGCGCGGCGATGTCGCCTGTGCGGAAACCGGCCGCAAGCGCGCCTTCGATGGCCGCGTAGATGTCAGCCGCCACTTCGGGCCGGTTGAAGCTGTTTTCGAACATCATGGCCACCGACGCGATGGTCGCGATCGGGTTGGCCTTGTTCTGGCCCGCGATGTCCGGAGCGCTGCCGTGGATCGGTTCGTAGAGCGCGTGCTTCGAGCCGACGCTGGCCGAGGGCAACATGCCCAGGCTGCCGGTGATCATGCCGGAGATGTCGCTCAGAATGTCGCCGAAGATGTTGCCGGTCACGATGACCTCGAACTGCTTCGGATTGCGCACCACCTGCATGGCGGCGTTGTCAACGTACATGTCCACCAGCTCGATTTCAGGGAAATCCTGATGCACTTCGTGCACGATGTTGCGCCAGAACTGCGAAACTTCGAGCACGTTGGCCTTGTCGATGGAGGTCACTTTCGCGTTGCCGCGCTTCTGCGCATATTCCAACGCGAGGCGGGCGATGCGCTCGACCTCGTAACGCTCGTACACCATCGTGTTCCAGCCGCGCGTTTCGTCGTAGCCTCTCGGCTGGCCGAAGTAGATGCCGCCGGTCAGTTCGCGGAAAACCATGAAGTCGGTGCCCTGCACCACTTCGGCCTTGAGGGTCGAGGACGCCACGAGAGCATCGTACACCTTTGCGGGGCGCAGGTTTGCGAACAGGCCAAGCTCCTTGCGGATTCTCAGCAGCGCTGCTTCGGGCTTCTGCTCATGCGGCAGGTTCTCCCACTTGTAGCCGCCGACTGCGCCAAGCAGCACGGCGTCGCAGTTCTTGCACGCTTCGAGCGTCTCGTCGGTCAGCATCGAGCCGTGCACGTCATAGGATGCGCCGCCGAACAGGTGCTCTTCGACCTCAATTTCAAAGCCGTGCTTTTTCGAGACGGCGTCGAGAACGGCGAGCGCGCCCTTCACTACTTCGGGGCCGATGCCGTCGCCGGGTATGGAAACAATTTTATACATGGCTCTCCTTTCTCACTTCTTCTTGAGCCAGCTCATCATCTCGCGCAGCTTCGCGCCGACAACCTCGATGGGGTGGTTGCGGTTGCTCTCGCGCAGCTCGTTCAGCTTTTTATAGCCGCCGTTGCACTCGTCGATGAACTCCTTGGCGAAGCGGCCGTCCTGGATCTCTTCGAGGATCTTTTTCATTTCGGCTTTGGCCGCAGAAGTCACGACGCGCGGGCCGCGGGTCATGCCGCCGTACTCGGCGGTGTCGCTGACCGAGTAGTTCATGCGCGACAGGCCGCCTTCGTAGTAAAGGTCAACGATGAGCTTCAGCTCGTGCATGCACTCGAAATAAGCGAGCTCGGCAGGGTAGCCGGCTTCGGTGAGGGTCTCGAATCCAGCCTTGATGAGTTCAGCAGAGCCGCCGCAAAGCACGGCCTGCTCACCGAACAGGTCGGTCTCGGTTTCGTCCTTGAAGTTGGTCTCGATGACGCCAGCCTTGGTGCCGCCGATGCCCTTGGCCCACGCCAGCGCAATCGCCTTGGCGTCGCCGGTGGCGTCCTGGTGCACCGCGATGAGGCACGGCACGCCGTTGCCTTCGGTGTAGGTGCGGCGAACGAGGTGGCCGGGGCTTTTCGGAGCGATCATGATGACGTTCACGTCAGCCGGAGGCACGATCTGCTTGTAGTGAATATTGAAGCCGTGGCCGAACGCGAGTGTTGCGCCCGATTTCATGTTCGGCGCGATTTCGTTGTCGTACACGCTTTTCTGGGTCTGATCCGGCAGGAGCACCATGATGATATCGGCCCATTTGACCGCTTCGGCGACCGTATCCACCCTGAGACCGGCCTCGCGGGCCTTGTCGCAGGAGGCGCTGTCGGTTTTGAGGCCGACGCAGACGTTCATGCCGCTGTCCTTCAGGTTCAGCGCATGGGCGTGGCCCTGGCTGCCATAACCGAGGATGGCGATATTCTTGTTCTGCAGTACCGCGAGATCGGCATCCTGCTCGTAATAGACGTTCATTGACATGTTCGTATTGACTGGTTAGACGTACGTAAAAAAATAAATCAGTTCTCACCGCGGTGTATGGCAACCGCGCCTGACCGGGCGAGTTCCCGGATGCCGAACGGCCTGAAAAGGTCGATCGCCGTGTTGATCTTGTCCGGCGAACCAATGACCTCAATAGTAATGGATTTTTGCTTTATATCCACGACTTTTCCCTTAAAAACATTGATCAGCTCGAAAATCTCCCGCTGTGAAGCGGCGCTGAGTTTCAGGCTCATCAGGAGCAGTTCGCGCTCCACGTGCGGCTGATGCGTCAGGTCGGTCACCTTGATGGTATCGACCAGCCGGTTGAGCTGCTTGAGCACCTGGCTGACGATCCGGTCATCACCTCTGGTGACGATGGTCATGCGCGAGATTTCGGTGTCTTCGGTCTCGCCGATGGAGATGCTTTCGAGGTTGAAGCCGCGGGCGCTGAACATGGCGGCAACCCGGTTCAGGGTGCCGAATTTGTTCTCGACCAGAACGGAAATAATGTGTTTCATAGGATGCTTCTTAAACCATTGTTTTTGGATTCAGCCGCGCCAGCAGCATGTCGGAGATCGACGCGCCGGCGGGCACCATCGGGAACACCATATCCTTGCGGATGACCCTGAAATCGACCAGGATCGGCCCGTCGTTGTAGGCGAGCGCTTCGTCGATGGCCTTGAGGGCCGATTCGGGATTGTCGGCGCGCAGGGCCTTGCAGCCGAACGCTTCGGCGACCTTGACGAAATCGGGGTTGCTCGCCTCCAGGTCGGTGAAGGTGTATTTCTCCTGGTGGAACAGCTCCTGCCACTGGCGCACCATGCCGAGATAGCTGTTGTTGATCAGGAAGATCTTGACCGGCAGCTTGTTGTGCACCGCCGTGACCAGCTCCTGGATGTTCATCATCAGGCCGCCGTCACCGGTGAACAGAATCACCGGGCGGTCGGTGACGCCGAAGGCCGCGCCGATGCAGGCCGGCAGGCCGTAGCCCATCGTGCCGAGGCCGCCGCTGGTGATGATCGAGCGCGGTTCGGTGAACTTGTAGTACTGCGCCGTCCACATCTGGTGCTGGCCGACGTCGGTGATGACCACCGCGTGGCCTTTGGTTTTTTTTGAGACCTCGTCGATGACAAACTCGGTCTTGAGCGAGTCGGGCTCGACGGTGTAGTCCATCGGGCACTGCTTGCGCCATCCTTCGATCAGTTCGAGCCATGCGCCATGATCCTCCTTCGCTTCCGGCAGCGCTTCGAGCACCGAGGCGAGGAAGTCCTTCGAGTCACCCACGACCGGCAGATCGACCTTGATGTTCTTGTCCACGTTGGTCGGATCGATGTCGTTGTGAATCTTGTAGGCCTGCGTGGCGAAGGTGTCAACCTTGCCGGTGACCCGGTCGTCGAAGCGCGCGCCGACGGCAATCAGAAGGTCGCACGCGTTGATGGCCTGGTTGGCCCAGTAGGTGCCGTGCATGCCGAGCATGCCCATCGACAGCGGATGGTCGCCGGGGAAGGCGCCGAGGCCGTTCAGGGTCATGGTGACCGGAATTTGCTGCTCGATGGCGAGCTTGCGCAGCTCCTCGGCAGCTCCGGAGGTGATGATGCCGCCGCCGACGTACAGCAGCGGGCGCTTGGCCTTGGCGATCATTCTGGCCGCTTTCTGCACCTGGTTGGCGTGGCACTTGATGGTCGGTTTGAAGCCGCGGATTTCAACGCTTTCCGGCCACTCGAAGGTGCAGATGGCGTTGAGCACATCCTTCGGCATATCGACCAGCACCGGGCCGGGCCTGCCGTTGGTGGCCAGGTAAAACGCCTTGCGGATGGTCGAGGCAAGCTCGCGGACATCCTTGACCAGGAAGTTGTGCTTGGTGATGGGCCGGGTGATGCCGACGATGTCCGCCTCCTGGAAGGCATCGTTGCCGATCAGGGTGCTGGGAACCTGCCCGGTGAAAACCACCATGGGCGAGGAGTCCATGTAGGCGTTGGCGATACCGGTGACCGTGTTGGTCGCGCCGGGGCCGGAGGTGACCAGCACCACGCCGGGCTTGCCGGTGGCGCGGGCGTAGCCCTCGGCCATGTGGGTTGCGCCCTGCTCGTGGCGGACGAGGATGTGCTTGATGTCCTCGACATCGTGCAGGGTTTCGTAAACCTTCAGCAAGGCCCCGCCGGGGTAGCCGAAGATGTATTCGACGTTTTCACGCCGCAGGGACTCGAAAAATATTTCGGATCCGTTGAGTTTCTCTCCGTTGGTATGCATGGTTCGAACAGGTTGATCGACAGGCAAACCTGCCGGAAACGGCTTCCGGCAGGTTTGCCTGCAGCGTTAGAAATTGGTTGTCAGGACGGCGCCCGTATTGGCCGAGGTGACCATTCGTGCGTACCGTGCCAGGTACCCTTTTTTGATTTTCGGCTCGAATTCCGGAAGGGCTTCGATGCGCTGCCGGATGGTTTCGTCGTCGAGCGCCACATGCATCGTGCGTTCCGGAATGTCGATGGTGATCAGGTCGCCCGTCTGTACCGCCGCGATCGGGCCGCGATCGGCGGCTTCGGGCGAGACGTGGCCGACGCACGCGCCGCGCGATCCACCGGAGAAGCGCCCGTCGGTGATGAGCGCCACCGAGTCGCCGAGGCCGCGCCCCATGATGGCGCTGGTCGGCGAGAGCATCTCCGGCATTCCGGGGCCGCCGCGCGGGCCTTCGTAGCGGATCACCACCACGTCGCCTGACTTGACGTCGCCATTCATGATGCCCGCGATGGCGTCGTCCTGACAGTCATAGACCTTGGCGGGGCCGGTGTGCTTCATCATCGCCGGGCTGACCGCGCCGGTCTTCACAACCGCGCCGTTCGGCGCAAGGTTTCCGTAAAGTACCGCCAGGCCGCCGGTGGCCGAATACGGCTCCTCGACCGTGCGGATCACCTTGCGGTCGAGCACCTCGGCCGAGGCGATATTCTCGCCGAGCGTCTTGCCGGTGACGGTCGGGGCGGAGAGATCGAGCAATCCTTCGACCTTCGACAGCTCCTTCAGAATCGCCGAAATGCCGCCCGCGCGATCCACATCCTCGATGTGCACCTCGGTGGTCGCCGGGCTGACCTTGCAGATGTAGGGCGTTTTGGCCGACAGGTCGTTCAGCTCCGAGAAGTCGAAGTCGAGCTCCGCTTCGCTCGCGATGGCGAGCGTGTGCAGGATCGTGTTGGTGCTGCCGCCCATCGCCAGGTCGAGCGCGAAGGCGTTGAGCATCGCTGTGCGCGTCAGAATGCTGCGCGGGCGAACATCCTTCTTCACCAGATCGACGATGCGTCCGGCGGCGGCTTTTACCAGCTCGTTGCGGCGCGGATCGACGGCCAGGATCGTGCCGTTGCCGGGCAGGGCGAAGCCGAGCGCTTCGCAGAGGCAGTTCATCGAGTTCGCCGTGAACATGCCGGAGCAGGAGCCGCAACCGGGGCAGCCGCACTCCTCGATGGTCTGGAGTTCGTCCTCCGTGATTTCGCCGGTGCTGCACTTGCCGACCGCCTCGAACACCGAGATCAGATCAACCGTTTTGCCCGACGGCGTGTGGCCTGCCTTCATCGGCCCGCCAGAGACGAAGATGACCGGCACGTTGGTGCGGAGCGCCCCCATCATCATGCCGGGGGTGATCTTGTCGCAGTTCGGGATGCAGACGAGGCCATCGAGCCGGTGCGCCTCGACGACCGTCTCGACCGAGTCGGCGATCAGTTCGCGGCTGGCCAGCGAGTAGCGCATGCCGACGTGGCCCATCGCGATGCCGTCGCACACGCCGATGGTGTTGAACTCGAACGGTATGCCGCCCGCCTCGCGCACGGCCTCCTTGGCGATTTTGCCCAGCTCCTGCAAATGGGCATGGCCGGGAATCAGCTCGTTGAAGGAGTTGCAGATGCCGATGAAGGGTTTCGAGAAATCGTCTCGCGTCGAAACGCATCCGGTTGCCTTGAGGAGGCTGCGATGCGGGGCTTTTTCAAAGCCCTTTTTTATGGTGTCAGATCTCATGAGTAATGGCAATGGTTAGCAATTGAAAAACAACAGTCCGGGCCTGTTTTTCCCGAAGCCTTGGTGTCTGGTGTATTGTCGCGAAAAATACGATGGACCTGGAAACGGGCTGACGGCGGGTCAGGCTGCATGAATGAGTACCTGTACAAGTTGTACCGATACGGTCCGGATAATACCGGAGAGAGGAGTGGTGTGGTGGTGCCGTGCGGGAGCGGAGGCTGAAGCCGGGGCTTCAGGCCGGAATGAGCCCGAATGCGCGGAGCTTCGGGTCATGAAATGGTCGGGGTTGGTAAACGGCATTGCCTGGTGATTCTGTTGTGCCAGTTTATAATGAAAATTGGAGATAATTTACAGTTTCCTTGCTATTAAATCAAGTGCAGTATTGATGGAATTCATGAAAAACAGCTATTATATCAATGTGGTTTTGATGGTGTAAAAACATAAAAATTTTATCTTTCTCTTGATCGCCGTTTCAGGTGTTCAGGACACAAGCTTTTCGGGTGGCCGGTTTTCGAGGCCCCTCAAGCTCCGGCACCGTTGGCAGTTTTGTCAAAAGCTGGCCGGAAGCGTTCTCCAGCGTTCTCATCCTTAGGCGTACTCCCGGGGTTATCCAACAGGTAGTAACAGTTAAAAATCCCAGCATTATGGTGAATGTCCCGTCTCCTTCCGCGCAGGATCTGCCCTCATTTTTGCTCTTGCTGACGCTGGTCGGCTCTTTTCTGCTGCTCGGTGAATTGCTGACCAGGAAGTTTTCGGTCGGCCCTCTTGTGGTCAGGAAGGTGACGCACCTGAGCATGGGCGTCGTGATGTTTTTCATTCCGGCCTATTTCAGTTCGAACTTCTATCCGCTGATCGCATCACTGCTCTTTGCCGGAGTGGGGCTGGTGAGCCTGCGTTCCGGATTGCTGACCTCGCTGCATGCCGAGCCAATCATGAACGATGACGGCAAGCTGGTGCCGAGTTACGGCCCGGTGTTTTTTCCGCTGATCTTTTTTCTGCAGGCGCTCGTGCTCTGGAACGAGCATGTCTGGATTCTCCAGACCTCGATGCTCGTGCTCGGCATCGGCGACGCGCTGGCGGCGCTTGTGGGTACCGCTGCCGGCAGGCGTCATATCGAAAATTTGACCAAAAGCCGGAAGAGCGTGGAGGGGTCGATGGCCATGTTCATTTCCAGCCTTGTCATTCTTTCGGTTTCCCTCTTTGTTTTCCAGAATGCTTTCGCCGGCGGACTCGCCGGGCAGCCTGTATGGAAGCTGCTTGCGCTGGCGCTGCTGCTGGCGCTGCTCGCAACGGCCGTCGAGGCCCTGTTTTCCCACGGGGCCGACAACCTGTTCATTCCGGTTTCCATCGCCTACGTACTTTATGTGATCGACGTCAACGGCATGGTGACGATCGATGCGTTTCTGCTCGGCGGGCTGTTCGCCCTGCTTCTGGCGATCTTTTCGATCAAGGTCAAGTTTCTCAACAACAGCGGCGCCACGGCGACGTTTCTGCTCGGCACCACCATTTTCGGCGCGGGCGGCATCGTCTGGACCGTGCCGCTTCTGACCTTCTATCTTCTCTCCTCTATTCTCTCCAAGCTTGGCCACAAACGGAAGGCGAAATTCGATCTTGTGTTCGAGAAGGGCTCCCAGCGCGATGCCGGACAGGTTTACGCCAACGGCGGTGTGGCCTGGTTCATGATGGTGATCTACTCGCTGACCGGCGACCCCTACATCTTTTTTGCCTATCTCGGCACGCTTGCCGCCGTGCAGGCCGATACCTGGGCGACCGAAATCGGCACGATGTGGCCCAATCCGAAAGCCCGGCTGATCACCACCTTCAAGGAGGTGCCGGTTGGCACTTCCGGCGGCGTCTCCATTCCCGGCACGTCGGCTTCATTCGTCGGCTCGCTGCTCATCTGTTCGAGCGCCGTGCTGATGAACCTATCGTGGATCGATCAGGTCGGCATTGTGCAGTCGCTGCTCGTGATTGGCGTCGCGGGGCTTTTCGCCAGCCTGGTGGACAGCTTTTTCGGGGCGACCGTGCAGGCGCAATACTACGATCCCATCCGCGAGAAAGTGACGGAGCGGACGCACAGCATCGCACCCGACGGCAGCCGTGTCACCAACGAGTTGCTGAAAGGCTATCATTTTGTAAACAATGATCTTGTCAATACATTGTGTGCTGTATCGGGTTCCGCGGTCGCTTATCTGGCCGTGCGGCAGCTTGCCTCTTTTTAACGTGAATCAAGCAGAGAGAATCGAACATGTCTGAACATACCGCAGGGGGAATCGTTTCGATGATCGCAGGCTCCGGGCCTGTGGTGGTTGGTGTTTTGCTGGTACTGATACTGTTCTCGATCATTTCGTGGGCGATTATCGCCTGGAAGTTCGGCATGGTCAGGAAATCGAAGAAAGAGTCGCAGGATTTTCTCGATTCGTTTTTCGAGCTTCAGAACGCCGACAAGCTGTTTGCAGCCAGCGAGAGCTACCGGAGCGGTTCGCTGCCGAGGGTGTTTCGGGCTGGCTACATCGAGTACAGCGCGATGCGTGAACGCGGAGATATTGCCAAGGTCAGGGAGCGGATCAGGCGCGCCGTCAAGCGGGAGGTCAACGGCGAGAGCAAGCGGCTGACGCGGCTTGTGCCGTTTCTGGCCACGGTCGGCAACACCGCGCCTTTCATCGGTCTGTTCGGCACCGTCTGGGGCATCATGGGCTCATTCCAGAACATCGGACTCATGAAGTCCGCATCGCTGGCCGCGGTCGCTCCCGGCATTTCGGAGGCGCTGGTTGCCACGGCCACGGGCCTCGTTGCGGCCATTCCGGCGGTCATCGGCTACAACTATTTCAGCAGTGAAATCGGCCAGATCGAGCGCGACATGGAGGATTTCGTGCCCGATTTCGTCGAATCGTAC
Organism: Chlorobiaceae bacterium; assembly: GCA_016931495.1. GTDB lineage: Bacteria > Bacteroidota > Chlorobiia > Chlorobiales > Chlorobiaceae > Chlorobaculum. The sequence goes on from JAFGER010000101.1 coordinate 17,405, forward strand.
CTCAATCAGCAGTAAGCGGAGGGGCTGGCGATGATGACCGGACAGAAAACAAGGCTGATGAGCGAAATCAACGTGACGCCGTTCGTTGACGTCATGCTGGTATTGCTCGTCATTTTCATGGTCACCGCTCCCATGATGACCAGCGGCATGAAAGTCGATGTTCCTCAAACGACCCACGAGCGGATGGATATCGATCCCAAAGGAGTGGTGGTGAGTGTCAATGCCTCCGGAAAGGTGATGATCAATGACTATCAGCTCGAAGCCTCGGAGCTTGCCGGGCGCCTGCCGAAGATTCTCGAATCCCTGAAGGCCGAGGAGGTGTATCTCAAGGCTGACCGCTCCCTGCCGTATGGCGTTGTCATGTCGATCATGGCGTCGATCAGGGAGGCCGGCGTGGAGAAGATTGGCATGGTGACCGAGCCCGGGGATTCGGATCGCAAACAACGTTGATCTGGCGGACATTTTTATGCATTCAAGAGATGAAGAGAGAGTTGAGCAGAGGCGGTTGTACGCTTGGCTTGGCGTTGCGGCTGCCGTGCATGTTGCGGTCATCGCGAGCGTTGTCGTGCTTCAGCTCCTGTACGTCCGGATGCATCCGCCGCTAAAAGTCGTCAACGTCTCTCTCGTATCGATGCCCGGGCGGCCCGGTCCGGCGGGCGGGCCGAAAAGCCTTCCGGCGACACCGGCTGCCGTGAAGGAGGCTGCCGGGCCCGAGCCGGTTGCCGTAAAACAGGTGCCCGAAGCACCGCCGGCCAAACCGGAACCCAAGGTTCCCGAGCCCCCGGCGGTCAAGAAAATTCCGGACAAGAAGCCGGTCGTGAAGGCTCCTGAGCCGCCAAAGAAAACGCCAGAAACTGCCGATGCACGGAAAAATCTTCAGGCTGCGCTTGAGAATCTGAAGAAAAAAACCGAATCCGCTCCATCGAAAACCGGAACCTCCGATCTCAGCAATACCCTGGCCAGACTCCAGAAAAAGGTGGCCTCCGAGGGCGGCGGTGGAACGGGCTCTTCCGGCTCCGGTTCAGGCGCTGGCGGTGGCCGTTACGGCGCCGGCGGGGGAGGGGCGTTCGACCCCTACAAGGCTGAAATTGCCGGAATCATCCAGAACAACTGGTCGTTTTCACGCCAGATGATCAGAAGCGCGGCTGGCATGGAGGTCTATGTTTCCATTTTGATCATGCCTGACGGCTCGGTCAGCCAGATCCGCTATGACCGCAAATCGACCAGCCAGTACCTGAACAGTTCCGTTCAGCGTGCTCTTGAAAAATCAGCTCCATTTCCGGCTCTTCCGGGGGAGTACGGCAAAAGGGGGATCTGGGTGGGTTTTGTGTTCACGCCCGAAGGAATCGGCCTTTGAGCGGTCAGGTAATTCACGATTGTGATTATCTTTTGGAATCGTTACAAAAAAGCGCCCCGTTGTTTGGGTCTGTTCGGTTGCCGGAGTCGTTCCGCATTCCGTCTCTTTACAATGTCAATCCAGCGTGCACGTTATGAAGACCGTCAGCTATTCTTTGATTCGAACCATTTTTGCACTGTTTTGCCTTGTTCTGCTTCCCTCGACGCTCAGGGCCGAAGAGGTTCGTGAGTACATCGCCATCAGCAAGGAGGGGAGCGGCAGGATTGCCGTTGTTCTCGACAAGATCGCGGCCAAAGGCGGCAAGGAGTCCGAATGGGCCGGAAGCCTTGACGGCACCATCCAGGGCGGGCTTGATTTCACCGGCCTGTTCAATCTGATGCCTGCGCCGCTCAATATCAGGAGTGCGCAGGGTGGCGCCCTGAATCTTGGCGCCATCGGCTCGATTGGCGCCGATGTGTTCGTTGGCGGACGTGTGAGCGCGCAGAACGGGAACCCGGCGCTTGAAATGCAGGTCTGGGATGTAACCGGCAAGCTGCTGCTCAGCCGGAAATACGGCGGTCAGGAGAGCGCTCTTCGCGACATCGGCTTGCGTTTTTGCGCGGATCTGGTCGAGCTGCTGACCGGCAAGCGTTCGGTGTTCGGCACGAAAATCGTGTTTGTTTCAAACCGCACCGGCCAGAAAGAGGTTTACCTGTGCGATTTCGACGGCTCGAACATCCGGCAGCTTACCAATACGAAGTCGATCTCGCTGACTCCTTCAGTGTCATCTGATGGGCGGTTTCTTGCCTGGACCGATTTTTCGAGCGGTCGTCCCGACCTGTACATCAGAAATCTCTCCACCGGCTCGACGGTTTCAGTCAAAAAGCAGGGCGTCTGCATCAGCCCGGCCTGGCGTCCCGGCACCGATGAGTGCGTCACCACCCTTTCCCACGAAGGTACGCAGGATCTTTACCTTGTAAAAGCGAATGGCGCGGTCGGCCGCAGGCTGACCAGTGGGCACAGTATCGAGGTCTCTGCCACCTTTTCTCCCGACGGTTCGAAAATGGCGTTCGTCTCGACCAGAGAGGGCCCTCCGCAGATTTTCATTCAGGATCTTTCCACCGGGGCCGTTCGCCGGCTGACCTACACAGGCAGTTACAATACCCAGCCGTCATGGTCTCCAGCCGGGGATAAAATCTTGTACTCTTCCCTGCAAAAGAATGGCGAAATCAATATATTTGCAATAAATACCGATGGTTCAGGGCTGCTGCAACTCACCAGCGGCTCAAGGAACAACGAGTATCCTTCATGGTCGCCAGATGGAAGCATGATTGTTTTTTCATCAACCAGGGACGGCTCCAGAAAGCTGTACGTCATGAATGCTGACGGAACCAATCAGCGGCCATTGCTCAAGATGAAAGGGGAACAGCAGCAGCCGTCATGGTCTGTCAGGAATTAACTTTTTCTTCTTGTCAATCTTTCAATCAGCGGAGGACTTTTATGATCCCTTTAAAAACGATAACCAGAGCCATGTATGTACCGGCAGCACTGTTTCTCGGCGCCTGCTGCTGCAACAAGCCCGTCGCCAGGCAGGAGCAGCCGCCGGCTCCCGCCGCTCCTGCCGAAGCTCAGGCTCCGGTCAAGTCGGTCAAGCTGGGAGATATTTTCTTTGACTTTGACCGCTCCATGATTACCGCTGAAAGCGAGGCTCAGCTGAAGACAAATGCCGAATGGATGGCTGCAAACAAGGGCAAGGGGCTCGTGTGCGAAGGTCATTGCGATGAAAGGGGAACGGCGGAATACAACATGGCTCTCGGCGAGCGGCGCGCGCAGTCGGCCAAAGAGTCTCTGATGAGCCTCGGCGTCAGCGGAGATCGTCTCTCCACAATCAGCTACGGAGAGGAAAAGCCGTTCGATACCGGCCACAACGAGGACGCATGGGCAAAGAACAGAAGAGTTCATTTCGTGGAAAAATAAGCAGGTCTCAAAAGATCCGGAGGGCCGCAAGGTGCTCCGGATTTTCAGCTCAACGAACAACGAAACAGGAAATAAAGATGAAATACACGTTGCCTGGTATTATCGGTGCTGCCATGATCATTCTGGCTGGTTGTTCTTCGAAAAGCGCGGTCTCGACATCCGGCGAGGCATCTGACGCCGGCTATGCGGCTGGTGCCGGCGCCGGCGCTCCGGGGGCTGTTACCGTTGAAAACGTTCCGGTGGACAGCGCTGTCGCCGCCCCTGTTCTTGGCGATATTTTCTTTGATTTCGACAGCTCGGCTCTGAGTGCTGAAGCCCAGCAGCAGTTGAAGCAGAATGCCTCCTGGATTGAGAAAAATCCCCAGGTCAGCGTGACCATTCAGGGCCATTGCGACGAGCGTGGTACCGACGAGTACAACATGGCGCTCGGTGAACGGCGTGCCGTTGCTGCCAGAGATTATCTGACGACCATCGGTGTGGGCGACAGCCGTCTATCGACCATCAGTTTCGGTGAGGAAATGCCTTTTGATTCCGGCCACAACGAAGAGGCCTGGGCTAAAAACAGACGGGATCATTTTATTACGAAATAACCGTCTCCTCAACTCTCTTGCATACCGGAAGCCGGGCACTGCCCGGCAGGCCGGTTTTGTTATGGATGAACCAATGCCTGATCTATGATGAAAACCCGATCTCTTTTGTTTTTGCCGATGGTGCTGCTTTCGGCGTGTGCTTCCCAGAATGACTTGAACTATGTTCAGGGAGAGGTTTCGCAATTGAAGCAGGAGTCCCAGGTCATCAAGCAGCAGTCGGCAGGCTCCTATTCTGAAATAACCCAGTACCGCGAGGAGATAGCCGGGCTTCGCGGTTCTCTCAATGAGTTGCAGTACAACTATCAGGGCTCGATGAAGCGGCTCGATATGGAGGATTCCCTTCAGGTCAGCAAAAGCAACGAGCTTGAAAACAGAATCGCAAGGATCGAGAAGTATCTCGGTCTGGAACTTCTGTCGGCAAAAAAGCCGGGGATTACTCCAGCCCCAGTTGTGCCTCCGAAAGGCGGGCCCGCCGATGCGCCGGCTTCTGCCGGAAGCGCTGCGCCGGAAAAGCCAATACCGCCATCTCCAAAGGCTGACGCGGCTCCTGCGTTCTCTGGCGCGGATTCGGCTGAAAGTCAGCTCAATGAGGGTTTGCTCCTGATGGAAAAAAAGGACTATGCCGGAGCAAGGGAGCGATTCAAGGCGTTCATGAACAGCGCGCCAAAATCTCCCAAAGTTTCAGATGCGCAGTTTTATCTGGCCGAGACCTATTTCGATGAACAGTGGTATGAAAAGGCCATTCTTGAATACCAGGTCGTGATCGCCAAATATACCAAGAGTTCCAAGCGCCCGGCCGCGCTGTACAAGCAGGGGCTCGCTTTCGAGAAGATCGGCGACAAAGCCAATGCCAATGCGCGCTACAAGGATGTGGTCAATCTTTATCCGGGTACGCCGGAGGCCAGGCTCGGCAAAAAGAGCCTTACGGGCAAATAGCCGCCCACCGCTATTTAACAGTCAGCGCCGATGCTTCACACGCTTTGCGGGAGTGAGGCATCGGCGCTTTTGTTTCCTGCGTTTGGGCTGAAAAGCAGAAAGCCACGCTGTTTGGCATGGCTTTCTGTAAAAGAACGGTTTCCAAGCGGAGCTGCAACAAAACTGATTATTTGAAAAACTCGTCCAGAGTATAAATTCTGCGGTCAAGCTCCACGCACAGGCCTTTGCCTTCCCGCCAGAATACCGGAATATCCCTCATTGTCCATTTGACCCCGCGCTTGTCGAAATCGATGACATAGCGGTTTTCCATGTCGATGACCTGCTTGTTCATGTCTATGGCGATGTCGGGCTGGGTGGTGAGGACGTAAATTTCAATTTCACCGTCGATGAGCCTGCGGATCATCTCCGGGGTAGGAGAGAGCTTTCTGCGGCCCGAAGCCGGAACCAGCTCGATCTGAAGCCGGTCGTTCCGATCGCGTTTTGCCGAGGTGATGAAATACTTTTCTGCTTTGTGGGCCGCATTTCCAGACCAGGGGCCTGATACTGATTTGCGAACCTGGTTTGTTGCGGTTTCTGGACGGCTGAGCTGAGGTTGCATGGTTCTGCTCGTTTTGATTGGCTGACTTGGCGCCATTTGGCTGGGCAAACCTTAAACTAAAGCAAGTTAGCAAAAGGTCAGCAAATAAAAAAGAGATTCACCACGTTGTCCGCTTCAGCCGTGAAGTAGGCTGTGCCTGTTATTTTTCGGGTTCTGGTTCGGGATCGAAATGTAAATGGATTCGTGTTCGTTGTTTTCAGAAACGTAACAAGCGCAAGGTATTGATCAGGCTGCTTTGCTTTCTGAATATTCTGTGATAAAATTATTATATAAGTATTTATATTAAAAAGACTTAGAGGCTTCTTTTGTTTTGGTGGTGCATAATGCGCTCCCAAAAACAAGAGGGCTGTTTGCCGTGGATTGCGTCAGGATTTATCCGGGGGTAAACAGGTTGGTTTATTTGGTGGAAAAATAATTTTGTGCTATTATTATGATGTAGTACGAGAAAAAGCAGTTCTGCTTCAAAGGTATTCAAAAAAAATAACAGGAGGGAAAAATGAAAACTTTACAAAAATCCACGGGATTGCGCAGGGCTTTAGGGCTCGGTCTTCTCGGCTTGATGATGTCAGTTGTTCCAGCGGGTCAGGCAAGTGCTGTTACGAACGCAACTATTACGGATTTGGATAATTTAGATGCGTTGTCTATCGATGCCCAGCTTTATACTGGTGGTTCAGGAACAGAAATTGATCCACATGTGCTGAACATTGATGAGACTGTGAATTCTAATGTTGTTGTTAATGCGTATCCGACAGGTTTGGGTGGTCAATTGGCTCTTACTGACACAGACGGTAGCTACTTTACAAAGATGGTGGAATTTGATGATGTTCTTACAGGCGGAGATATTGTTAGGTTGAATTTCGACATAACAAATAATTCCGGTTATAATTGGTCTGATTATCACCTAAGGTTCTATGGTATCGATTCAAATGGTGTTTGGACACCATTGTCTGTCGGTCAAGAGGATATGGGCTCTGATACGTTGCAGTTTTATGCTTGGGACGGATTTGAGGCGACCTATTATCATAATACCAATATGCATCTTGACAATGGGGCAGTAGGTAATTATTTCATTACTGGTGATGCAAGTACTGTTCCTCAAACGTATGTGGCCTTGGGTATTGAGCAGGTTCCCACTATCGTTCCCGAGCCGGGTACGCTTTCATTGCTGGGCGTTGGTCTGCTTGGTCTGCTTGGATATCGCCGCAAGCTGAACAAGGCTTGATTGCATGAAGAGCTGATCTCGACAGGTCGTAAAAATGAAAACGCTTCGTGGCTTCTGTGCCACGAGGCGTTTTTTTATTTCGGAAAAAGGAGATTTTTTTGTGTTCCCGGGTGGCGTTCTCATGCAACAGAGAGAAAAGAGATTGGTCGTTGTAAAACCAAAAGCCCCGTTCATACTGACACGGGGCTTTTGGTTTCTGGTTGGCTTGACTTTGCTTACTTCTTGTCGTCGCCGTCGATGACCTCGTATTCGGCGTTGACCGCTCCGTCGCCGCCCTTGCCTGTCTGGCCGTCAGTTTCGGGCTGCGGGCCGGGCTGGGGTTCTGCGCCGGGCTGGCTGTAGAGGTTGGAGGCGGCTTCGCTCAAGACCTTGCTCAGCTCGTCCATCGCAGGCTTGATGGCATCGGCGTTGCCGCTCTTGTGCGCCTCTTTCAGCTTTTCGAGGGCGCTTTCGATCTCGGCTTTCTTGTCTGCCGGGAGCTTGTCGCCAAGCTCGGTGAGCTGCTTTTCGGTGCTGAAGATGAGCGCGTCGGCGGAGTTCTTCAGGTCGATCTCCTCCTTGCGCTTCTGGTCTTCGGCGGCGTGAGCCTTTGCATCCTCCTTCATCTTCTCAATCTCGGCTTCGGTGAGCTTGCCGCTGGCCTCGATCTTGATGCTCTGCTCCTTGCCGGTCGCCTTGTCTTTGGCCGACACGTTCAGGATGCCGTTGGCGTCGATGTCGAAGGTCACTTCGATCTGCGGAATGCCGCGCGGTGCCGGCGGAATGTCGCCGAGGTGGAACCTGCCGAGGGTCTTGTTGTCGCTGGCCATCGGGCGCTCGCCCTGCAACACGTGAACTTCAACCGAAGTCTGGTTGTCCGCGGCGGTCGAGAAGACCTCCTGCTTGCGGGTCGGGATGGTGCTGTTGGACTCGATAAGCCTGGTCATGACACCACCGAGGGTCTCGATGCCGAGCGACAGCGGGGTGACGTCGAGCAGCAGCACGTCGGTGACGTCGCCCTTGAGCACGCCGCCCTGGATGGCTGCGCCGATGGCGACCACTTCGTCGGGGTTCACGCTCTTGTTCGGCTCCTTGCCGAAGAACTCCTTCACGAGCGTCTGCACCTTCGGGATGCGGGTCGAACCGCCGACCAGCACCACCTCGTCGATCTCCTTCATGTCGAGCTTCGAGTTCTTCACCGCGCGGCGGCACGGTTCGAGCAGATTGTCGAACAGGTCGGCGCACATCGCCTCGAACTTGGCGCGGGTCAGGTTGATGACCAGATGTTTCGGGCCTTCCTGCGTCGCCGTGATGAAGGGGAGGTTGATCTCGGTGTCGGTTCTCGACGACAGCTCGATCTTGGCCTTTTCGGCAGCCTCTTTCAGGCGCTGAAGGGCGATAGCGTCTTTGCGGAGGTCGATGCCCTCCTGCTTCTTGAACTCGTCGGCCAGGAAGTCGATGATCTTCTGGTCGAAGTCGTCACCGCCGAGGTGCGTGTCGCCGTCGGTCGATTTGACCTCGAAAACGCCATCGCCGAGTTCGAGAATCGAGATGTCGAAGGTACCGCCGCCAAGGTCGAACACGGCAACCTTCTCGTTCTCGCGCTTCTTGTCGAGGCCGTAGGCCAGAGCCGCGGCGGTCGGCTCGTTGATGATGCGCTTCACTTCGAGACCGGCAATCCTGCCAGCATCCTTCGTTGCCTGGCGCTGCGCGTCGTTGAAGTAGGCCGGAACGGTGATGACTGCTTCGGTCACCTTCTCGCCGAGGAAGTCTTCAGCCGTCTGCTTCATCTTCTGAAGGATCATGGCCGAAATCTCCTGGGGAGAGTAGGTCTTGTCGCCAATTTTCACCTTGGCGTCGCCGCCCTCGTTGACCACGTCATACGAAGCGAGCTTCTTCTCGTTCGGCACTTCGTCGTACTTGCGGCCCATGAAGCGCTTGATCGAAAAGATGGTGTTCTTCGGGTTGGTCACGGCCTGGCGCTTTGCCGCCTGGCCAACGAGCCTTTCGCCCGTCTTGGTGAAGGCAACCATCGACGGCGTCGTGCGGTAGCCCTCAGAGTTTTCTATGACCGTCGGCTGCGTGCCCTGCATGACCGCTACGCAGGAGTTGGTGGTGCCGAGGTCGATTCCGATAATTTTTCCCATGATGTAACTTCCTTTTTTTTAATGGTTGCCTGCTCCGAAGCCCCTTAATGTCGAGAAGGCTTCGGGGTGTGCGTTGATCAACTGATTGAAATTTCCTTGGTTTTCTTCACCGGCTGGGTTTTCGGCAGGGTGACATGCAGCACGCCGTTGTCGAACGTTGCGCCGATGTTCTCCTGATCGATCAGCTCGCCGATGTTGAAGCTGCGCGAGAATGAGCCGTAGGTTCTTTCGATGCGGTGGTAATCCTTTTTCTTCTGCTCCTCCTGCTGGCTGCGCTCTGCCTTGATGGTCAGCACATCATCCTCGATGTTGAGCGCGATGTTCTCCTTGGCGATTCCGGGAAGCTCCGCATCGAGATGGAACGCGTGCTCGTCCTCTGAAATATCGACCTTGAACGATGGGGTTGAAGGCATCTGGGCGCCGCTCCAGATATCGTCGAAAAGCCTCATCGGGTCTTTGGCAATTTTCATCAGCATGGTTGTCTCCTTTGATTTCGCTTTGATTTTCAGACTTGTCCGTTTTGTTCGGCAAACCTTGGTTCGCCTCTGTGAGTAAATCATCAAAAGCCGTGCCAAAGCTGTTTTTTTATGAGCAGGAGATTTATGTCTGACAATTATGCGCCTTCTTGTGAGGGGTCTGACACTGCTGTTGTAAAATTGTCATACTGATTGTCGGCGCATTGAAAGCAAGGATGCTGTTGCTGAAACCGGTGAGAGAAGCAGGGGAGGCTTGTTGAGCGAGCGCTGAGGCGTTGAAGAAAAGCGGAGGCGGTTCAAATGAGGGACGCCGGCAAGGAGCACTGCCGGCGGTGGTATCAGGAATCAGGGGGAGGTCAGGTTGGAGTTGACTTTCTGAATCCAGCTCAGCCGATCCTGAAGGTTCTCGACAACGCTTTTCGAGATGAGGAAACAGGCATAGACGATGCTTTCATCCGAAATTCTGTAGTAGCATTTGAGCCCCTCTTTCCGGCGGTTGACCACACCGTTGTCGTGCATGAGCGCCAGATGCTTCGAGATGTTGGCTTGGCTGGCGTTGACCTCCTTGACGATCTCTTGCACCGTGTGTTCACCCTCGCAAAGGGTTCTGAGGATTTTCAGGCGCATCGGTTCGGACAGAAGCTTGAACCGGTTTGAAACGGCCTCAAGCATCTCATCCGGCATGTTGAAATGCCACTTTTTTACTTCTTCTTCAGTTATCGTAATCGTTTTACTCATAACAAATCTTTGTTTGTGCCTTTCGTTTCATTTCGCTGCTTGATGATTTGCTTATCAAAATATATAGTTATTTAATCATACAAATCAAACCAAAAAAGCACGGCTGCCGCACTCTCTGCGGATAAGCTCTGAATTCTGTTTTAAAAAAAAGCGTCGGGAGGGTGGATGTTCAGGTGGCGGTGATGTTGGTCATCCTGACGATCGATTCCACAAGGTTTTGGGGAGCCTTGACGCGCACAATCCTTTCCCTGATGATGATTTTGGTCTTTTTGGCATCCTGGAAATAGGAGCGGCATTCAGGGCATTCGTCAAGGTGCCGGGTGAGTTCAAACTCTTCTTTCAGGTTGAGCTCTCCATCGATAGCCGCACTCATGAGCACCTTTGCTTTACTGCAATTCATTTCAGTCACTGATTAGATGGTGATTACCGCTTGTCACTCGCCGAATTCGGTGTTGTAACCATGCTTTTTCGCATAATCTTCGAGTTTGGCGCGTAACAGCTTTCTCCCTCTGTACAAACGGGATCTAACCGTACCAATCGGGCTTTCAACCATGTTGGCTATCTCTTCATAGGTAAATCCCTCAATGTCGCACAACTGTATGACTTCCCTGAACTCTTCGGGTAATGACTGCAACGCCTGATAAACTTCCTCATGCAGCAGGGAGTGGAAAAAATCCGATTCTGCTTCGGTGGTGTCGCGCTGTACGTCCTTGATCGTGTGGTAAAAATCCTTGATCAGGTCGTAATCGACTTTTCCGGGTTCCCTGGCGTTTTTGCGAAATTTGTTAATGTAGTTGTTTTTCAGGATTTTGAACAACCACGCTTTGCAGTTTGTTCCCCTTTCAAAGGAATTGAAAAATTTATAGGCTTTCAGATAGGTTTCCTGCACAAGGTCCTCAGCGTCGCTGGGGTTCATCGTCAGGTGCAGAGCGTAGTTGTAGAGCGAGTTGATGTGGGCGACAGCTTCCTGCTGGAATTCCTGCTGCTTGAGCTGTTCCTGTGCGTTGATCGTCTGTTTTTTCTCTTTCATAACTTTCTGCGCTGGCGGATGATTTGATCATGTTTGCCTCGGCAAAGCAAGGTGATCGGCATTAAACAGAAATATAAGAATATATCTTAAGAGAATTTAGGGTCAAACGGCAAAAGATGCGGAGGATTCGGGAAGCGCTTTTGCCAAATCAAATGAAGACTATGTCGGAAACAGTAGATGTTCTTGTCATCGGGGCGGGAATCGGCGGGCTGACGGCGGCTGCGCTGCTTCAGGAGCGGGGAATCCGGACGGTTGTGTTCGAGAAGAACGCTTTTCCCGGCGGGAGCTGCTCCGCATTCAGAAAAGGGGGTTATACCTTCGATGCGGGGGCTTCGGTTTTTTACGGGTTTAACGAGGATGATTCGAGGGGGACGCTGAACCTCCATGCGCGAATTTTCCGCAAGCTCGGGGTTCCGCTCGAAACGGTGCCCGATCCCGTTCAGATTCACTACCACATGCCGGCGGGTTTCGAGATTCCGGCATGGTATGACCGCCGGTGCTTTCTCGATGCGCTGATCCGGCGCTTTCCGCACGAGAAGGAGGGAATCGTCCAGTTTTACGATGCGCTTGAATCGGTCTATGCCATTCTGAACTCACTTCCGGCAGGCTCGCTCGAAGATGTGATGCATCTTGCCGCCGTCGGCGCGAAGCACCCGCTCAAGACGGTGGCGCTCGGCGTCAAGACACTCTTTTCGATGGGCGGCACGGCGCGGCGTTTCATCAGGGATCGCGAGCTGCTGCGCTTCATCGATCTGGAGTCCTACTCCTGGGCGGTGCAGGATGCTTCGTCAACGCCGCTGGTCAACGCGGGCATCTGCCTGGCCGACCGCCACCACGGCGGCATCAACTATCCGGTTGGCGGCTCGGGCGCGATTCCCGATGCGCTGGTCAGGGGATATGAAAAGCATGGGGGAACGGTGCGGTACCGGAGCGAGGTCAGGAGCGTGATCGTCGAAAATGGCGAGGCGGTTGGTGTGCGTCTGGCAGACGGAACCGAAGTCCGGGCGCGCGCGGTGATCAGCAACGCCACGGTGTGGGACACCTTCAGCCGGCTGGTTGACGATCCGCGCCTCAGGGTGCCGGAAGATCGCTTCATCAAGGCGCCGAGCTGGTTCCAGATCTGGCTCGGGGTCGATGGCGCCATCGTTCCGCCGGATTTTCACATGCACCACATCATCGTGGACGACTGGGCCCGGTACGACCAGCTTGGCGGGACGATCTACCTTTCGGTTCCGTCCGTGCTGGACCCGTCGCTCGCTCCGGCAGGCAAGCATGCCCTGCACCTGTTCGTCACCGCCGAGACCACGCAGTGGGAGCGCTACGATCGGCAGAGCGAGGAGTACCGGAACGCCAAGGAGGAGTACGCCCGCTCGGTGATCGCTCGCGCCGAAGCCATTCTGCCCGGATTGCAGAAGGGCATCGAGCTGATGGTGACCGCCACGCCGCAGACCCACGTCCGGTACCTCAACCGCCGCGATGGCTCCTACGGGCCGCTGCTCAAGCCGGGCCAGAACGTGCTGCTCAAGCCGCAGAACCGCACTCCGGTCAAAAACCTGTTCGCCGCCGGCGACAGCACCTTCCCCGGCCAGGGCGTGATTGCCGTGACCTACTCCGGCGTTTCGTGCGCCTCGTATATCGCGCGGCAGCTCGGCAAGCCGCTGGAGTATTTGTGAGCGGGGAGTGTGGACGATATGGACTTGGTGGATGGCGTGGACTGGGGATGAGTAGAGGGCGCGGTGTGCCGTGCCCTTACTCAGACGCCGAGGCGAGCAGCATGTCGATTTCGCGGAAGGGAAAACCGGTCAGTTCGGCGAGGATTTTCTTGGTGACGTAGCCTTTGAAAAGATAGGTTCCTTTCCTGAGACTGTGGCTTTTCCAGAGGATTTCCGAAATCGTCTGGTGCTCCTTGAGCTTCTGAAGGAACGGGAGCAGGGTGTTGGTCAGGGCAAAGGTGGCGGTTTTGGCCACGGCTGACGGTATGTTCGGCACGCAGTAGTGAGTGACGCCGTGCTTGACGTAGATCGGGTTGGTGTGCGTGGTGTGGCGGCTGGTGCCAAAGCAGGCGCTCTGGTCGATGGAGACGTCGATGATGACCGAGCCGGGCTTCATGGTTTTAACGACCTGTTCGCTCACCAGCGGTTTGCTCAGCTTCTGCTTGGGGCTGAGCGCTCCGATCATCACGTCCGAAATCCGCGCGAGCTGGGCGATG
>JAFGER010000102.1 GCA_016931495.1 Chlorobiaceae bacterium
AACGCTCTCCCAGCTCTCTTCGGCCATGCGGGACTGTTCGTTGAACGGACCGCCCCGGCCATGCTCGACCACCCAGAGATCGGTAGCCGTGTTGTCGATCAGCCAGACGCCGTCGGAGGTGTTGCCCTGATAAATGCCGTTCATGATGAGCACGATCGCCATCAGGAGGCCGACACCGATGATGGTGGCGACAAATTTGCCGACGTGGCGCTGCACATCCTTGATTGCAAGATCCATGCTCACTCCCCTCCGGCTGGACGCACGCGGCTGCCGGGCTTCACGCCCGCCGACTTGCGCGCGATCTTTTCACCGCGTTCGAGGCCCTTCCGGATGAGCACGCGCTTGCCGTCGGAGATGCCGGCCTGCACCGCCCGGAACTGCGCGCGACCGCCGCGAAGCACCAGCACGCCCTGCTTGCCCTCCTGCCGGAGCAGGGCGGTCACAGGTACGACAAGCCCCTCCTGACGTCCGGTGGCAATGGTAACTTCCGCTTCCTGATCAATGGCGAAACTGCGTGGCTCTTCGTCGAAAGCCACCTCGACCTGAATTTCGCGGGCGGCGGCATCCGCTTCGAGCTGGATGCGCGAGACCCGCCCGGCGCTCTCGCCGCCGGTGCGCTTGCGGATCGTGGCCGCCATGCCCGGCGCGATGCGCCCGGCGACGGATTCATCGATGAAAGCCACGGCCTGCAAGGTGCCGGGATCGACGATGCGCAGGATGGGCGCTCCGGGAGTGGCGTTGTCGCCCGGCTCGGCGAGCCTCGCCGTCACGATGCCGTCCATGGGGGCGATGAGCGTCGCGTGCCCGGCAAGCGTCGTGGCGTAGGCAAGCTCTTCCCGCGCCGAGGCAACCTCGGCCTGCTTGAGCTTGCGCAGGGTCGAGGTCGCATCCATCGCGGCGCGGCTGATATAGCCTTTCGCGAAAACCTGCCGGTCGCGCGCTTCATTGCTCGCGGCAAGCGCCAGATCGGCCTCGGCGCGGGCAAGCATGGCTCGCGCCGCCGACCTCCTCGCTTGCAGGTCGCGACCGTCGAGCCGCACCAGCACCTGCCCCTTGCGTACGCGGTCGCCGACATCGACCGTAACATCGAGGATTTCCGAGGTAAAACGGGAGCTGATCGAAACCGGCACCCGCGCGCGGATTCTGGCCGGGCCATGCACCAGCGCATCGACCGCGCCCGCCTTCACCGTAACGGCTTCGACGGCGGTTCCCCCGAAAATGAAGTGGTAGCCAAACACGAGCAGGGCGACGGCAAGCACCGCCGCCGATATGATGGCGGCAGGTTTTCGGGCAATTTCAGGTAGTGATACCGGCATCTGGGCATTCATTGGTTGTTGAGAGTAAATCCTGTCACGGAACCGGTGAGCAGTTCGACTCCGGCCCTTGCAGAGGCATAACCGGCAAGGGCGACGGCTCGCCGGTTTTCCGCCGCGGCAAGCTCCTGCTGCGCCGTCAGCACGTCGAGCGCGGTAGCCTTGCCGACGCGGTAGAGCGCCTGGGCGGCGTCGAGCGATTCGCGTGCTGCCGCGACGCTCTGTTCTGCTGCACGGAAATCGGCTGCCGCCGAACGCCAGGCCGAAAGCTCGCGGCGCACCTGCGACTGCACGGCAAGGCGCTCGCCGCGCTCGGCTTCGCGCGATTCAGCAAGCGCGGCGTTCGCTCTGGCGACACCCGCGCCAAGAGCGCCGCCATCGAAAAGCGGCAGGTCGAGCTGCACGCCCGCCGACCACTCCCCGGCTCCACCGCCAAGATCGCGGTCACGGTAGCCCCATCCGGCTTTGGCGGTAATCGCCGGATAGCGCGCCCCCTTGGCGGCATCCGCAGCAAAAACGGCGCTCTCGCTCAACCGCTTCAGGCGCTGCATGTCAGGATTGCGGCTCATGGCAGCCTCGATGGTTAGCGAATCCGGAGGCGCCGGAGATACGCCACTCGGCAACTGCCCTACCACCGTAAAATCAGGCGCCTCCCGTCCGGTAACAGCCGCCAGCAGCGCCATGCCGCTCGCTCCGAGCTCCCTCGCCCTCGACAGCGACGCCTCGGCTTCGAGGCGAGCGCTTCGGGCATGAAGCAGGTCGAGGCGAGTGACCTTGCCCGCATCGAAATATGCGGCGGTCATCTCCTCGAAAGCGCGGGCGCGCTGCACAGCCTGCCCGGCCGCCTGCAGCAGCGCCCGTGATTCAAGTATCTGGATGAAGACGTTCGAGGCCTGATACGCCGCAAGATTTCTTGAAACGGCAACCTGAACGTTCTGGGCTTCCGAAGCCTTGCCGGCGGCCTTGCGCAGCGCGTTGGTCTTGCCGTCGAAAAGCAGCTGGCTCAGGCCTACACCGCCATACGCCTCGCGCTCAAAAAGGCCGCCGCCCGTCTGCGCGCTCATGGCAAGCCGGTCAGGATCGTAGCGGAAGTACGAAGCGCTGGCCGAAAGGCGCGGCAACAATCCGGCGCGAGCCGTGCGGTACTCTGCTTCAAGCCGCCGGAGTTTCTGGCGCTCGATGCCAACCGACGGATTGCGCTCCATCGCGGCGCTTATGGCTTCCGTCAAGGTCATCGTTCCCGCCGCGTGCGCCTCGACCGCGGGCACGGCAACGAGCAGAAGCAGATGAATGGCAATCCGCCTGAACGCCCACGGATGCCGCCTGCCTGTCAGGATTTTTCTCATAGAAATCAAAAGTGACTGAATTTTCCTCTACAAAGTTAGTGATTAATTACTAACTTCAAAAAAACAAAAAATGAGAATGAGAAAAAGAGCTACTCCCCTTCCGGCAACCGAGCGGCGCGCCCTGAGCGTGCAGGCGGTGCTGAAACTCGCTTCCGAGCGGAATCCGGCGGAAATCACCACCGAAGCCGTGGCGGCAAGCATGAGCCTGACGCAGGCTGCGCTCTTCCGCCACTTCCCCACCAAGGAGGCGTTGTGGCAGGAGGTGCTGCAATGGGCCACCAGCGAACTCTATGCGGCGGTCAAGACGGCTGCCGAACGCGCCAGCTCTCCCCCGGAAGCCCTCGAACAGATCTACCGAACCCATCTGGACTTTGTCGCCCGGAATCCCGGCGTCCCCAAAATCCTGTTCGTCGAATTGCAGAATCCTGCGGACTCCGCGGCAAGAACCATTGTGCGGGAGATGCTGGCCCGTTACGCCTCCCTGCTTGAACAGATCATTGCCAGCGGTATCGAAACCGGCTTTTTCGATGCCGCCATCGACGCCCGCTCTGCCGCCACCATGTTCATCGGCATGCTTCAGGGCCAGGTGATGCAGTCGATGATTGCCGGTAACTCCAACGCCCCGAGCGCAAATCCCGAAAAACTGTTCGAGCTTTTCCACCGGTCGATAGCGTCACGAAACACCTGATCATCCTCGGAGGCAGGATGAAACCTGTAAAACACCGCCAGATTCTGAAGCAATCGCCAAAGCGAACCATGCGGAAATGTTCAGCAAGGTCTTCGGGGGCACTCAAAGATTGTCCGTTCATGCTGAACTCCGCCGCTTCAAGTTTTCAAGCCGTTGCGCAAGCAGCCTGATCACGACAAAAGACTATTTAGCAATACTTTACGGTTCATGCCCCACAAGCTTCCGGCTCATCCCGTGCCAGCCTGAAGTGAATTTCAACAGTTTTTCATTTGCAAAAAAGCCTTCCAATCGTATATTTACGATGAACTAAACGAAAAGCACATGCAGAGAACCCTGTCCGACATCAGCTACTCCACCGACGAAGTCGCGCTGTCGGCGATTGCCAAGGCGCTGAGCCATCCGGTGCGGATCAAAATTTTGCGGTTGCTTGCCGGGGAGGCCTGCTGCTTTACGGGTGAACTGACCAGCCTTATTCCTATGGCGCAGTCCACCATTTCACAGCACCTGAAGGCGCTGCTCGAAGCGGGGCTGATCCAGGGCGAAATCAATCCGCCGAAGGTGAAGTACTGCATCCATCGCGAAAACTGGGCAAAGGCCCAGGCGCTTTTCGGCGAGTTCTTCGCCAGCGAAAAAAGTGGCGGATGCGGTTGCTGAAACCGGAATTTTTTAACAAAAGCGACACCTTTATAAATCGTTTATTTACGATAAACTCAAAACAACAGACAAATGAAAGAGATCAAAATTCTTGGAACAGGATGCGCCAAATGCAACCAGCTTACCGAAGCAGTCAAGGCCGTCATCGCCGCCGACGGGATCGAGGCTGACGTGCAAAAGGTCGAAGATATGCAGCAAATCGTGTCGTATGGCGTGATGTCAACGCCCGGCCTCGTGGTTGATGGCAAGGTGGTTTGCAGCGGGCGCGTGCCTTCCGGCGACGAACTTCGCCAGATGCTCGCCGCCGCGCCGAAGCCCTCCGGCTGCTGCGGCAACCACGCCAAAGGCATTGGCCGCCAGAACGGAAGCTGCTGCTGAAACCATGCAACAGCGCGATCAACAAAGCACCAAAGCCCCGGCATGGATCGCCGGGGTGGTCGCGGCGGCGGCGCTCTGGATTCCGCTCTACCTCAACCTCGAAGCGGGCGCTGACCTGCTCGTCGGCACGTTCGGGTTGAGCCGCGCCACCCCGTTCGGCGAAGCGCTGCACTTCTTTATCTACGAAACTCCGAAGGTGCTCCTGCTTCTGACGGCAGTGGTGTTCGTGATGGGCGTGGTGCACACCTTCATCTCGGCGGAGCGGACGCGGGCCATGCTTTCGGGCAAGCGCGCGGGCGTCGGCAACGCGATGGCCGCCACGCTCGGCATCGTCACGCCGTTCTGCTCCTGCTCCGCCGTGCCGCTCTTCATCGGCTTTTTGCAAGCGGGCGTGCCGCTCGGCGTCACCTTCTCGTTCCTCATCTCCGCGCCGATGGTCAACGAGGTGGCGCTCGCGCTGCTTTTCGGCATGTTCGGCTGGCAGGTCGCCACGCTCTATCTCTCGATGGGACTGCTGGTTGCGGTGATTTCGGGGATGGTGATCGGCAAGCTCCGGCTGGAGCGCTTTCTCGAAGAGTGGGTGCAGCAGCTCCAGAACAGCGCGGTGTCGTCAGAATTTTCCGCCGAAGCGGTGAGCTGGCCGGAGCGGATTCGCGAGGGCTTGCGCCATGTGCGGGAGATCGTCGGCAAGGTGTGGCTTTTCATCGTGCTCGGCGTCGGCCTCGGCGCGGGCATCCACGGCTACGTGCCGGAGAACTTCATGGCCGCGCTGATGGGCAACGAGGCGTGGTGGTCGGTGCCCGCCGCCGTCTTGATCGGCGTGCCGATGTACTCGAACGCCGCCGGAATCATTCCCGTCGTGCAGGCGCTGCTCGGCAAAGGCGCGGCGCTCGGCACGGTACTCGCGTTCATGATGAGCGTCATCGCCCTCTCCGCGCCGGAGATGCTCATTTTGCGCAAAGTGCTCCGCCCGCAGCTCATCGCAGTCTTCGCCGGAGTCGTGGCCACAGGCATCATGCTGGTCGGCTTCGTGTTCAACGTTTTGTTCTGAATGGATGGTGTGGCCGTAACAATTGACATGCCGCGAAATTCGTTTTCGTCTGTCATTGCGAATCCCGGCTTGTCGGGATCAATACCGCACAAGAACCTTGAACATGATTTCTCTTGGGAAAAACCTGTCATTCTCAATTGTAGGGGCAATCCCTTGCGGTTGCCCTCTTCAGCAAAAGCGCCAATGCCTTGTCAATGGTAATCAGCAAAACAATCCATAGAAAAATCGGCGAAGACATTGAAGATGGATCGCCACGCCCGACAAGCCGGGACTTTCCATGAACTGACAAAGGAAAAGGACGGGCACAAGACCCGTCCCTACAATCGAGAATAATTGGTTTTTGTCTGGATGTTCAAGGTCCGTGTGCGGTATCCAATCCCGACTTGTCGGGATGGCTCGCGATGACGAATCCTGTACCGGTAACGCTGACAAATGCCTGACTCTTGTTTCAACAAAAGCCTCAAACACAAGACCTGTAACTCATGAAAAAGTCGATACTTGTGCTCTGCACCGGCAACTCCTGCCGCAGCCAGATGGCTGAAGGATTTCTGCGTTCGTTCGATTCCGAACTCGACGTTCACTCGGCGGGCACGCTCCCCGCGACGGAGGTGCATCCGCTTGCCATTCAGGTGATGCGGGAAAAAGGGATCGACCTCAGCGCCAATCGTCCGAAAAAAGTGGACGAGTTTCTCCAGAGGCCATTCGATTACGTCGTGACGGTTTGCGACGGCGCGAAGGAGAGCTGCCCGCTCTTTACCGGCCAGGTCAGGCACCGCCAGCACATCGGCTTCGACGACCCGGCGGCGGCCACCGGCACCAACGAAGAGGTGCTCGCCGTCTTCCGCCGGGTGCGCGACGAAATCGAACAGCAGTTCGGCGAGTTTTATCGTAACACCATCCGGGGAGAAAAATCATGAGCATCAAGGCAAAACAGCTCTCGTTCCTCGACCGCTACCTCACGCTCTGGATTTTTCTGGCGATGGGCGTCGGCGTGCTGTCGGGCTTTCTCTACCCGCAGATCGCCGGATTCTGGAACCGCTTCCAGTCCGGCACCACCAACATTCCCATCGCCATCGGCCTTATCGTGATGATGTACCCGCCGCTGGCGAAGGTGAAGTACGAGGAGCTTGGCGACGTGTTCCGCAACACGAAAGTGCTGGGGCTGTCGCTCGTGCAGAACTGGGTGATCGGGCCGGTGCTGATGTTCGTGCTCGCCGTGGCGTTCCTCTCCGACATGCCGCACTACATGGCCGGTCTCATCATGATCGGGCTGGCGCGCTGCATCGCGATGGTGATCGTCTGGAACGAGCTTGCCAAGGGCGACACGGAGTATGCCGCGGGGCTGGTCGCCTTCAACTCGGTCTTTCAGGTGCTCTTCTTTTCGGTCTATGCGTGGGTGTTTCTGACGGTGCTGCCGGAGCAGCTCGGCATGTCGTCGTTCAGCGTTCAAATCACCATCGGCGAAATCGCCCAATCGGTTTTCATCTACCTCGGCATTCCCTTCATCGCCGGATTCCTGACCCGCTTCACGCTGCTCCGGCTGAAAGGGCGGGAGTGGTACGAGCAGGTGTTCATTCCGAAAATCAGCCCGCTGACGCTGGTGGCGCTGCTCTTCACGATCGTGGTGATGTTCTCGCTCAAGGGCGAATTCATCGTCAAAATTCCGATGGACGTGGTGCGCATCGCCATTCCGCTGCTGCTCTACTTCGTCATCATGTTTCTGGTGTCGTTCTGGCTCGGCAAAAAGATCGGCGCGGACTACTCGAAGTCAGCCACGCTCTCCTTCACGGCGGCGAGCAACAACTTCGAGCTGGCCATCGCCGTGGCGGTCGCGGTGTTCGGCATCAACTCCGGAGAAGCGTTTGCCGCCGTCATCGGCCCGCTGGTCGAAGTGCCGGTGCTCGTCAGCCTGGTGAACGTCTCACTCTGGTTCAGGGAAAAATGGTTCGGGGTGGCTGAAAACGCCTGAACGGAAATCGGCGAACCCGCCCCATGTTCACGAGCAGGGCAAGACAACCGCCTCATTTAAAAGGTGGTAGAGCCAACGGCAGCGCACTTCTGAAAAGTGTTTTGAGAAATGGACGTGCCCATCGGCAAATAACGAGTCGTGAACGTGGGGGCGGGGTTTCGGCATCCTGAACAATGGAGGAGTATGCCTGCCGGAAACCGCTCCGCACTGCAACGCCCGCTTTTCATTCGCGAAACCTTGGCGGCTTGCAAGCATTGTTTCGTAAACAGGCGGTCTGCTTTCACGGGCTTGCAGCCTCTGAACTCGTAACATGTGCCATTTATTACTTCGGCCACTAAAACTCTTAAACAATTGCCCCGGACTTTAGTCTGGGGTTTATGGATAAGAAAAAAGAAATAAGGGCTTTAGCCCAATCTCTTCTTTTAGAGAAGATTGCGATTTTTTGTTGCCGGATTAA
>JAFGER010000103.1 GCA_016931495.1 Chlorobiaceae bacterium
ACCGGAGCGTACACGGAGTACGTGAGGATTTCGAGCACCACCCAACGCAGCAATCGTGACGCGCAATAAGTTTTTAGAGGTGCCCTGTAGAACGTGTCGGGAATTTGCAGCGAAGCTGTCCTCCGGGCTGAACCGTTCAGGCCAGACGGACCTTTTTTCTCCGGCAAAAACAGCCTGACTATTTCAAAAGTCGTTGAAAAATATGTAGATAAAAAGACGTCAGTCATCACTGGCGTTTTTTTCATCACACCAGACCTCTCGTTGGCATGAAAGCACTGACGCTTACCGGCAGGGAAAAATTTGAATGTGTGGAGCGGCCAACGCCGGTTCCCGCAGAAAACGAGGTTGCCGTGCGGGTCGTCGCGGCGGCTGTCTGCCGGACTGATGCGAAGATGTGGCGGTCGGGGCATCGCAACCTCGTGCTGCCGCGCGTGCCGGGCCATGAGATTTGCGGCGCGATCAATGAGGCTCCGGGCAGGCTTTTCACCGTGTGGCCGGGCAAAGCGTGCGGCGCGTGCGAGGCTTGCCGGAGCGGACGGGAGAACCTTTGCCCGGCGATGCAGATCACCGGTTTCCATCGTGATGGCGGCTTCGCGGAGTTCCTGACGGTGCCGCGTTCGAGCCTGCTCGAAGTACCGGAAGGCATCGGCGCGCCGATGGCCGCACTCACCGAGCCGCTCGCCTGCGCCGTGCACGGCATCAGGCAGAGCTGCATCCGGCGCGCCGACCGGGTGCTGATTTACGGCGCGGGCACGCTCGGCGTCCTGCTTGCCGTGGCGGCGATCAACCGCGGGGCAAGCGTGGTCATGACCGATCCAGACGCGGACAAGTTCGCCAGAAGCGCCGCGTTCAGAAGCCGTTACGCCATCGGGGCCGACGCTGATCCCTCTTCCGGCGGATTCGACATCGTCCTGAACGCCACCTCGTCAGCCGAGACGCTCGCCTCGGGCATCCGTCGGCTCGCGCCGGGCGGAAGGTTCTGCCTTTTCAGCGGACTTGGCGAAACACCTGAAAATCCGGGCGTCATCTTCAGCGAGCTGCACTACCGCGAGCTCGAACTGGTCGGCTCCTACGGCTGCACCCGGCAGGACATGCGCGACGCCCTGCGCCTGCTCGTGCGCTACGGCCACGACCTCGGCTTTCTGGTCGAACGGACGGTCTCCCTCGACCAGGTACCGGCAATCATGCAGGAAGTGCTCGCCGGCAAAGGGTTCAGGCAGTTGATAGTTGGAAATTAAAAGATAAAGGTCGAGCCGCGTCTCTTCACTCTATCTGACCTATAAAACCTATGGAACCTATCCGTCCCATTCTTCAAAAAATACCATGACACACGAACAGGAACTTCGCGCTTTCGGCAGGCTGATCTCTTCAATCGCTTCGGGCCACGTCATGAGCCGCCAGGAGGCGTACGAGGCGTACCGGCAGGTGATTCTGAACCTCCAGCCGGAGCTTCAGCAGGGGGCGTTTCTTGCGGCGCACCTGATGCGCAAGCCCACCAACGAAGAGCTTTCGGGCGCATGGGACGCGCTCGACCGGCACGACACGGCAAAGATCGACGTCGCGCTTGACGGGCCGGTGTGCGATATCGTCGGCACGGGTTCGGACAGGCTCAAAACGCTGAACTGCTCCAGCCCGGCGGCCCTCATCGCCGCGGCGTGCGGCCTGCCGGTGGCCAAGAAGGGCGCCCGGCTCGTGACCGGGGTTTCAGGCGCGTCGGACATCTTCGAGTCACTCGGTATCGATCTCGACCATCCGCTCGAACGCGCCGCGCTGAGCCTCGAAAACACCGGCATCTGCTACCTTCCCGGCGAAGCGTTCCTGAAATCGGGCTGGGCGCGGCTCATCAGCTCGATGCGCTTCACCTCGGCCTTCAACATCCTCGGCCCGCTCACCCGCCCCTGCGCGCAGAACAACTGCGCGGTCATCGGCGCGTACGCCCCGGATGTCTCGGTGCAGATGATCGACATCCTCTCGGAGATTGGCATGAGCGCAGCGCTCTCCCCTTACGGCCTTGCCGAGGGATTCGACCCGTCGCTCGGCATGGACGAGTTCTCGCTCTGCGGCCCGACGAAGGTGGTCGAGCTGCGCGACGGAACTGTCTCGACCTACGAGGTGACCCCCGAAGATTTCGGCATGAAACCGGTTCCGCTCGAAGCGATCGCCAGCAGGAAAAGCGCCGAAGAGAATGCCGCCGTCGTGCTTGAGGTGCTCCAGGGCAAACGCGGAGGTGCCGCCGCCGACTTTTTCAGCATGAACGCCGCAGCCGCGCTCTACATCGCCGGAATGGCAACCAGCTACCGCCAGGCCGCCGACCTGGCCCGCGAGGCGCTCGAATCGGGCAGGGCCTGGGAAAAACTCGAAGCGATGCTTGAATACCAGGGTACCGACGCCCTTGCCGGATGCTGACCGGATCGGGCGCTTCATGAAGCGCCCCTGCAACAACGATGGCGCAAAAACATTCCCCGCATTGCCTGTCCACCTCGTCCACTCAGTCCACCTCGTCCACCAACGCAAAACGCCACCGGAGCCTCGACAGCCCCGGTGGCGTTACAAACTTCTGCAGCCCTGTTTACCGAATCGATTCGAGGAAGCGTTCGACTTCGATGGCCGACATGCAGCCGGTGCCGACGGCCGTGACAGCCTGGCGATAGGTGAAATCCTGCACGTCACCGCAGGCGAAAACGCCCTTGACGCTGGTTTCCGTGGAGTGGCTTTTCGTGAGGATGTAACCGTAATCGTCCATATCGAGCTGGCCCTGAAAGAGCTTCGCGTTCGGCTCGTGGCCGATGGCAATGAAAACGCCGTCGCAGGCGTGCTCGGTCAGTTCGCCGGTCTGGACGTTCCTGAGACGGATGCCGGTCACCTTCATGCCGTCGCCAAGAATTTCATCGACCACCTGGTTGAGCATGGTGGTGATCTTCTCGTTCTTGCTGGCGCGAAGGCTCATGATCTTGGAGGCGCGGAACTCTTCACGGCGATGCACCAGCACCACCTCGGAGGCAAACTTGGTGAGGTAGAGCGCCTCTTCCATCGCCGTATCGCCGCCGCCAATCACGAAAACGCGGCAGTTGCGGAAGAAGAAACCGTCGCAGGTGGCGCATGCCGAAACACCGCGGCCCCGGTAGGTCTCTTCGGACTCGATGCCGAGCCATTTGGCGTTCGCGCCGGTGGCGATAATGACCGTCCGGGCCAGAATCTCCTTGCCGTCATCGAGCAACAGGCTGAACGGACTGCGCGAAAGATCGGCTTCGGTGACGATGCCATACCGGAATTCGACACCGAACCGCGCGGCCTGCTCACGCATTCTGCCCATCAGCTCCGGCCCGGGAATACCCTCCGGGAATCCGGGAAAGTTTTCGATGTCAGTGGTAATCATGAGCTGCCCGCCGGGCTGGCGGCCTTCGATAACCAGCGGCTTCAGGTTGGCCCTTCCGGTATAAATGGCCGCAGTATAGCCGGCAGGGCCGGTTCCGATGATGACGACGTCCCTGATTTCTTTATCCATCGTTGATCTCCGGGAAGATGTGTTGGGGTATGCTTGAACGTAACTATCCCGGCATGAAGCCGGGATAGTTGAAGAAGAATCAGAAGGAAAATCAGGCGAGATGCTCGTCGATCTTCTTTGCAATCATGTTCTTGGGCAGAGCGCCGACCATCTGGTCAACCACCTGTCCACCCTTGAAGATCAGCATGGTGGGAATGCTGCGAATGCCGAATTTTGCCGCCGTGTTGGGATTCTCATCGACATTGAGCTTGGCGATGACAGCTTTGCCTTCGTAATCACCGGCCAACTCTTCGATAACCGGACCAAGCATCATGCACGGACCGCACCATGAAGCCCAGAAATCAACGAGAGCAACTTTATCCGAATCGATGATATCGGATTGAAAATTCTGATCGGTAGCCGTAAAATATTTTCCGCTCATTTCTTATTGAGATAAGGGTTAACAATTGACAAGAGAAACAACGTTACTCTATGCTAATATAATTGAATAAATCAGAACTTGGCAACAAATGCTGAAATTCTATCCGGTAATTTTCACATGATCCGGGCCGAGAATCTCTTCAAGCTGATCGAGCAGTTCGTCGTCGGCCTCGATCGGCGTGTTGCGGGCAAACATCTTCAGCGTTTCGTTTTTCGAGTCGATGGTGGCGCGAAGTTCGAAATCGACCGGCGTTCCCCCCTTGTGCTTCTCGAACAGCTCGCGCACCAGCTTAAGCTTTTCGAGCTGGGCGGAGTCGTCGGCATCGACGCGCAGCACCACCTTCCTGACCATCGCCGAGCGCACCTTCTTGAGCGGCGCAACCTCGCGCACCAGCAGCTTGAGGCTGCCGTCCTTCGCCTCGGCCTCGACGCTGAGCATCACCGCTTCGTCGGGCTGGAGGATGTGGCGGTACTGCTCGTAAACGCTGGCGAAAACCGTGAAGTCCGCCTTGCCGGTGAAATCTTCGAGCACGCCGAAGAGCATCTGCTTGCCCTTCCGGTCCTGATAGGGCTTGACCGAAACGATCACGCCAATCGCCTTGTAGAGCTTCGAGGGGGTGACGTCGCGCTTGTCGAGCGTGAGGCTGGCGAAAGCCTCCCAGTCGCGCCGGTAGCGGTCGAGCGGGTGGTGGCTGAGATAGAAGCCGACGAGGCGCTTTTCGTGCTGGAGCTTTTCGCTTTCCGGCATCGGTTCGGCGTTGTCAAGCTCCGGAAAATAGACGCCCGACTGCTCGTCGCTGAAATCATCGTTGAAAAAGCCGCCCTGGCCGAGCGTGACCGCCTTGTTCTGGATCTGCCCGAACTTGATCGCCTTGTCCACGTTGGCCAGCAGTTTGGCGCGGTTGGGGTCGAGCTCGTCGAGCGCTCCCGCCTGGATGAGGCATTCGAGCGCCTTGCGGTTCATGGCGCGCAAATCGACCGAGGCGGTCAGGTCGAAGAGGTTGAGGAAGGGCTTGCCGTCGCGGCGCAACCGGGCGGCCACCACTGCGCGCGCGCCGCCGCCCACCTGCTTGATGGCCGACAGGCCGACGCGGATGCAGGGGCGGCCCTTGTGCTCGTCCACCGAGAAGAGCGCGTCGCTCTGGTTGATCGACGGCGGCAGGGTGAAGATGCCGAACCCTTTGGCCTCGTCGGTGAGGTGCTTCATGCGCTCGGTATCGCCAATCTCGCTGTTCAGAATCGCCGTGACGAACTCGATGGTGTAGTGCGCCTTGAGGTAGCCCGTCCAGTACGCCAGCACGCCGTAGGCCGCCGAGTGGCTCTTGTTGAAACCGTAGCCCGCGAACTCGGCCATCAGGTCGAAAATCCGGCTGGCGAGCGCCTGGTTCACGTCGATGCTCACCGCGCCGTTGACGAACTCCTCCTTGAACTTCTGCATCAGCTTGGGATCCTTCTTGCCCATCGCCTTGCGCAGATTGTCGGCCTTGCCGAGCGAGAAGCGGCCCATCACCTGCGAAATCTGCATCACCTGTTCCTGATAGACGATGACGCCGTAGGTCTCCTTGAGAATCTCCTCAAGCATCGGGTGCATGTAGTCGATCTCCTCGCGCCCGTGCTTGCGGTCAACAAACAGATCGACCGCGTTGCGGTGCTCGTCGATGACGGCGTTCAGAGCGCCGGGTCGGTAGAGCGCGCTCATAGCGATGATGTCGCCGATGGTGGTTGGCTGGAGGCGCGTCATGTAGCTCTGCATTCCGGAGGACTCGAACTGGAAGATACCGGCCATCTTGCCCTCCTGAAAGATGCGGAAGGTCTGGCGGTCATCCATCGGCACCTTTTCGAGTTCGATGTCGATGCCGTGACGCTTCTTGATGAGCCGCAGGGTTTCGTCGATCACGGCGAGGGTTTCGAGGCCAAGGTAGTCGATCTTGAGCAGACCGGCCTGCTCGATGCAGTTTTTGTCGAACTGGGTGACCACCTGCTTCTCGTCGCTGCTTTCGGCCTTTGTGCCGTCGATGTCGTTCTGGTCGAACTCGTCGGCGTACTTGCGCTCCTCGGTTTCGATCTTGTTGGAGACGTAGAGCGGCACCTGCTCTTCGAGCGCGCCGTCGGTGATGACCACCGCGCCAGCATGCATCGAGACGTTGCGCGCCCGCCCCTCCATCGCCCGCGCGTACTGCATGAGCTGCTGGTACTGCGGATCGGTATCGACCAGCCGCTTCAGCTCCTTGACCTCGCGGAAAGCGTCGTCGAGCGAAGTGCCGGGCTTCGACGGCACCAGCTTGGCGAGCTGATCGACCGCCTTGAGCGGCACGTCAAGCACGCGCCCGGCGTCGCGTATGGCCGCCTTCGCGCCGAGCGTGCCGATGGCGACCACTTTTGCGACACTATCCGGGCCGTATTTCCGGACGGTGTAATCGAGCACCTTCTGCTTGCCGACCGGCGTGAAATCGATGTCGATATCGGGCATCGAAATACGCTCCGGATTGAGGAATCGCTCGAAGAGCAGCTTGTACTTCAAGGGATCGATCCGGGTGATGCCGGTCAGATAGGCGATGATGCTGCCCGCCGCCGATCCGCGTCCGGGGCCGACCGAGTAGCCCATCTCGCGCGATGCGGCGATAAGGTCGCTGACGATCAGGAAGTAGGCGCTGTAGCCCATCTTTTCGATAACGCCAAGTTCCAGCTCGATACGCGCCTTCACCTCCTCCGGAATTGCGCCGTCCTCCACGCCGTACTTGTTGCGCGCTCCCTCCCAGGTGAGGTGGCGCAGATACTCCTTCTCGCTGTCGAACCCCTCCGGAAGCGGGAATTTCGGCAGGTGCGGATCCTGATCGACGAATTTATAGGTACACGTTTCGGCGATCTTCACCGTGTTGTCGAGTTCGCCGTGCGAATTATCGAAGAGCGAGGCCATCTCCGAGGCCGACTTGAAGTAGTTCTCGTGGCCCGGCAAGCATTGCAGGTTCTGGCTGGCGAGCCGCTCCTTGGTGCGGTTGGCGATCATGGCGCGGTAGCAGCCCGAATCGCGCCGGTCGAGGTAGTGCACGTTGTTGGTCGCCACGAGCGGAATGCCGAGCTGGTCGGCAAGGCGGATCGTGCCGGGCACGAGCTGCTCCTCATACGGAGCGCCGTGCTTCTGGAGTTCGAGGTAGAAGTGCTCGCCGAACAGATCGCGATACTGCATCGCGAGCTTCGCGGCCTCGCCTTCGTCGCCGGAGAGCAAGGCGCGTCCGATCAGGCCCGAGTGCGCCGCCGAGAGGCAGACCAGCCCCTCGCTGCACTCTTCGAGGACGGCGCGATCGACGTGCGGCAGGCCGTTCGAGAATCCGTCACGCGCCGCCCGCGAGAGGATCACGCACATGTTGCGGTATCCGACGGCGTCGCGGATGAGCAGAATCAGCGTGGCCGGCTTGCCGCTGTCGCGCGACTCCGTGCCCGCCAGGAAAATCTCCGCGCCCATGATGAGCTTCACCTCCGCCTTCTTCGCCTGACCGAAAAGCTCCGGCATGTTGAACATCGCGCCGTAATCGGTCACGGCGACCGTCGTCATGCCCTGCTTCTTGCAGGCCGCGAAAAGCTCGCCCGGAAAGATCGGGCTGCTCTGCATCGAGTAGTGGGTGTGGGTGTGAAGATGAACGAACTCCAAAACGCCTCTCTTGATTGGTTGCCATCGCAGCTGCGGGGTCGTGACGAACCGGCAGCCGAACGAGTCATCCATCATTATAACCATTCAGCACGTTCATGCAACCCCCAAATGCTCGCGATTTCAGCTCACGTTTTCAGGCCGCCCGGCATCAGAGACAACAATTCACCCTCCGGTCACAACCTGTCAGCAAAAGCCACCACAACCGGCAGGGCAACCCCTATGGTTTGAGGCTGTTTTTTTCTTACTTTTCAAAAACATATCATCATTGAACAACCCCTCAAGGTCATACTCGCTTTGGAGCAAAACATCTACCAGCAATGCCCGGTCTGCGGCTTTCCTCTTACGCAGGACAACGCGATCTGCCCGCGATGCGGCAACGATATTCTCGAAGACATCAACACGCTCGACGAGCAGAATCTCGAAAAGCACTACCGGATCATCGAGGAGAAAAAAGCGGACTGGTACATCCGCTGCCTGGCTGACCATCTCGATACCGGCAAGGCGCCCGTCGTCACCTTTTCGATGGAAGACACCGCGCCACGGCATGGCTTCAAGGACCGGCTGACCCCGGCTGAAGAGGAGGCTCTGGCCGCATCCCGAACCGTCCTGTTGCGCGACCCGCAGAAACGCCACGACTGGTACAAGGCGTTGAGCAACGACTGGAAAGAGGTGGTCCGCCAAACCCTGAAGCTCCAGCGGGAACCCTCCGACACGGAGCTGCTCGACTTCCTGAACACGACAAGCATCCGGTGCGATAACACCAGAATCCACAACCTCGCGCCGGTCAGCCTGCTCGAAAACCTGCAACAGCTCCGGTGCGACGAAACGCCCATCGAGAGCCTCGAACCGCTCAGGCAACTCCGCAAACTCAAGCGCATCTACGCGTTCGACTGCGACTTTCTCTCGCTCGACCCGCTACGCGACATCCTGTCGCTGAAGCTGCTCTGGGTGTCGAGCACCGAAATCAGCGACCTCGAACCGATCGCCGGCCTCATCAACCTCGAAGAACTCTACTGTTCGGAAACCCTGGTGAGCGACCTGTCGCCGATTGCCGGGCTGGTAAACCTCGAAAAACTGAGCTGCTACAAAACCGAGATCGAGTCGATCGAGCCGGTCAGGAATCTGGAAAACCTCATCGAGCTGGGCGTCAACAGCACCCGCATCATGTCGCTCGACCCGCTTGCCGGGCTGGACAAGCTCGAATATCTGCGATGCAGCCGCACCGGCATCACCAGCCTCGAACCGCTGCGCGGCCTCTCGTCGCTCAAAGAGCTGAGCTTCGAAGAGACGGGCATCTTTCACCTCGACCCGCTCTCGGAGCTCGATGAGCTGGAGGAGCTGAACATCATCGGCACGGAGGTCGAATCGATCGCGCCGCTGATGGAGCTGACCAATCTTGAAAAGCTGGAGCTGTCGGCAGGACGAATCCCGCAATCCGAAATCGACCGATTCATCCTCGCCCACCCCGCCTGCGACGTGATCGTCAAGCCGAGAGGGTGAGGAATTGGACTGACGGGATTGGCCGCAAATGAAAAAGGGGAAGAGTTTCCGGAATGGAGACTCTTCCCCTTTTTTGTATGGGCCATGACCAGAACAGAGATATGTATCTGATAACTTTCAGGATGATCAAGTACAGGTTTTGGTTCCGATCATTGTACCGGATCAATTCCCCTCACCTCCCCAAAATCTTGACGCTGCGTTTCAACATGGCGGGCGATTTGCATCTGGTGAATTTTCAGCTTTACTTGACGGCTCGCTCTTCATGAAAACATCACCGCAAATCACCCCGGTTCCGTTTCCTGCTTCTGCCCCCCTTTCGCGCCGAACAGAACCGAGAGCATCAGAATCAGCAGCACGAGCGTCATCAGCACAATTTCCAGCACGTATTTCGATGGTTCGATCCAGATTTCGGTAAACACGTTCCACCTGCCGAGGATTTCGACGAAGTTCCAGAAGATGAGCACCGTCGGAATCGCATAGCGGATAGCGTAGGCAAGATGGCTGATTTTCAGCAGTTTGACGAACAGCAGGATCGACCACAACAGTGAACCGAATGCAATAAAATAGGTTACGGGATGCCGGTCTCCGGCGAAATGCTCGTCGTAGGCGAAGAGCAGCACGAGATAAAAACCCCACAACAGCACGTTGAACTCCATAAACGTCACCATGGCGGGATTTCGGGATGAGCGGGCCGAACCGGGCCAACTTTCGATGCGTAGCAGGCGCTGGAACCAGAGGAAAAACCGGCAGCCCGAACGGATGCCGAACAGGTAATAGAGCATGACAACGGCGAAAAAACCGACCGAGGAGGGCATGAGCAGATATTCCGCCCTTGTCACCACTTCGCCATTCAGCATCAGCGGATCGATGCCGAGACGGCGGGCATAGTATTCGTATCCGATTTCGATCCAGCCCGACCAGACGAACAAAGCCCCGAACAGGCCGAGAAAGGTCGCCGTCAGCTCTCTGCGAGCCTTCAGGCCAAGCAGAAGCAAAGCGGTTCCAGCAAAGCCCAGCAACAACCCTGCCAGCGCGACATGCTCCTTGCCGAGCGCATTCTGCAACAGAATGACAACGGCATGGCCGAGCGGCATCGTCAGCAAAACAATCGTGAAGGCTGAAAAGGCAGTGAAAGGCTTGAAGCGTTTCATAAAACATGATGTTGAATCGGAAGACCGGACATCATCAAAATACACCCTGCGCAACCGAAGCGCAACGTCATCGTCTCGCGGGCGGATACAAACAAAAAAGGGCGTCCCGAAAAACCGGAACGCCCCTGGAGTATCAACCGTCACACCGTTCAGCTTTTCAGCGGGCGGCTTCCAGCGCCGCGATGCGCGATTCGAGCGGCGGATGGCTGCTGAACAGCGCCATCATGCCACCACCGGCAATGCCGCTGGCCGCCATCTGTTTCGGCAACTGGCCCGCTTCGAGGCTGCCCAAGGCCCGAAGCGCATCGATCATCGGACGGCGATCACCCATCAGCGCAGCCGCGCCCGAATCCGCGCGGAACTCGCGCTTGCGCGAAAAGTACATCACGATGATGGAGGCGAGAATGCCGAACAGAATCTCGAAAACGATACTGCCTATCCAGTAGCCGATCCCAACTCCGCCCTCATCTTCGTCCCGGCGCAGAAAACTGTCGATCGCGTAACCGGCGACGCGCGCCAGGAAAATCACGAAGGTGTTGACCACGCCCTGAATCAGGGTCAGCGTCACCATATCGCCGTTCTGAACGTGAGCAACCTCGTGAGCGAGCACAGCCCTCACCTGCTCCCTGTTCATGCTCTGCAAGAGTCCGGTCGAAACGGCAACCAGCGATTTCGATTTGCTCGCGCCGGTAGCGAAGGCATTGGGGGCCCCATTGTAAATGACAACCTCGGGCATCGGCAGATTGGCTTTTTTGGAAAGCTGCCTGACGGTGTCAACAAGCCACGCCTCATCCTGGTTGGCTGGCCGCTCGATAACCCGCGCCCCGGTGCTCCATTTCGCCATCGTCTTGGACATCAGCAACGAGATGAACGAACCGCCGAAACCGATCAGGGCGGCAAACGCCAGCAGCATCCCCAGATTCAGTCCGTTGGCGGTCAGAAAGCGATCGACGCCAAGCAGACGCGCGGTGACCGACAGCACCAGAATCACCGCAAGGTTGGTTAACAGAAACAGTACTATTCGTTTCATCCGCATTCTCCTGCTCTATGAGTTGTAATTTATTTTTTTCAAAGGGATTGTCAGGGTTCACCGTCACTCCGGTCTTGCGCCGGGCACGACCAACCCGCAAGGTTGGACGTTCATTTGCGGATTTTCCAGCTCACCATGACCGGGTTAATGATAAAAAAGATCGGCATGGAATGCCAACGGCTTTCAGCAAAAACTGACGGAACATCAGCCATCAGGCCCGCCGCGCAGTGATTCGCCTGACCGGAATCCGGTTAAAACGCCTCACAGCCTCTGCCGGTTCCCATAATCTTGGCGCTGCGTTTCAACATGGCGGGCGTTTTTTGTATTTTGGGCATTTTCAGCTTCACCTAACGGCTTGCCCTTCATGAAGAAATCACCGCTGGTCATCCTGTTCCTGACAGTCCTTCTCGACCTGATCGGTTTCGGTATTGTGCTGCCGCTCCTGCCGACTTACGCCAAGCAGCTCGGCGCGTCACCCTTCATGATCGGCCTGATCGCGGCGATCTACTCGACGATGCAGTTCATCTTTTCGCCGATCTGGGGCAAGCTGAGCGACAAGATCGGACGCCGGCCGGTGATGCTCTCAAGCATCTTTCTTGCGGCGCTCTCCTACCTGTTTTTCTCGCAGGCGGCCACCATTCCGCTGCTGATTCTGGCCCGATCGCTTTCGGGCATCGGCTCGGCCAACATCGCGGCGGCGCAG
Source organism: Chlorobiaceae bacterium (assembly GCA_016931495.1). GTDB lineage: Bacteria > Bacteroidota > Chlorobiia > Chlorobiales > Chlorobiaceae > Chlorobaculum. The sequence continues at coordinate 11,959 of JAFGER010000103.1, forward strand.
GCAGCCATCACCGACGTGACCGACTCGAAGAGCCGCTCCGGCGCGATGGCCATGCTCGGCGCAGCCTTCGGCATCGGCTTCATCATCGGCCCGCTCATCGGCGGCGTGCTGATGACCAACTTCGGCATCTCGATGGTCGGCTGGTTCGCGGCAGGGCTCAATTTTCTCAACTTCACTCTGGCACTCTTCTTCCTGAGCGAAACCAACGCTCATGCAGAGGGTTTCCTGTCGCTCTTCAAAAAACATCCGGAAACGGCGACTCATGCCGACACGTCGTTCATGGCCTCTCTCGGACGCAAAAGCAGCGACTACGCCGACAAGGTCCGCGAGGCCTTCAGTTCGCGCCCCGTGGCGCTGTTGATGATCATCAACCTGATCTACTCGCTCGCCATCGTGAACATGCAGGTGGCGGCAATTCTGCTCTGGGACGACGTTTACCACGCGACCGAGCAGCAGGTCGGCTACCTCTTCGCCTATGTGGGCTTCATCACGGTGATCGTGCAGGGCGTGATGCTGCCGAAGATGTCCAAAAAGTACGGAGAACACAAGCTGATGGTGGTCGGCCACCTCGCCTCCTTCGTTGGCGTCTTTTTCATTCCGTTCATCCCGGTCACGTCGCTTTTCACCATCGGTCTCGGCATTCTGCTCTTCTTCGCCATCGGCACGAGCCTGGTGCATCCGCTCAATATTTCGATGATTTCACTCTACAGTTACAAGCAGAAGCAGGGGCAGATCATGGGTTTCGCGCAGTCGGTCAACGCGCTGGCCCGCATCCTCGGCCCTTTCAGCGGCAGCATCCTGTACGGCATGGATCACCGTTTTCCCTACTACCTGGCCGGAGCGCTGACCGTGGTCGGCACGATCATCTCGATGGCGCTGTTCAAATATGACATCGAAGCTTTCGAGCCGACGCCAAAAACAGCTGAATAAATTGCCTGAATTGAAAAGGAGAAACCCATGCGCATAGGCGTTGCTGGCGTCGGCAAGCTCGGCGAATTCCATACGAATCTTCTGAAACAGATTGCAGCCGAAGCTCCGGATGTGGAGCTTGCGGGCGTGTTCGACCTGAACCCGGAGCGGTTGCAGGAGATCGGCAAAAAGTACGGCGTGCCGTGTTTTTCCACGCTGGAGGAGATGGCCGCCTCGTGCGACGCCGCGGTGATCGCGACGACGACCAGCTCGCACTACGCCATCGCGCGGCAGTTGCTCGAAGCGGGCGTGAACCTCTTCATCGAGAAGCCGATCACGGCGACGCTCGAAGAGGCCGACGAACTGATCCGCATCGAACAGGAGAAGGGGCTGACCATTCAGGTGGGCCATATCGAGCGCTTCAACCCGGCGCTGCTGGCGGTCGAGCCGTATATCGGCGAGCCGATGTACATCCAGGCCGAGCGGCTGAGCGGCTTTTCACGCCGCGTGACGGACGTATCGGTGGTGCTCGACCTGATGATTCACGACATCGATCTGGTGCTCTCGCTCATCAAATCGGACATCCGCAGCATCGCGGCCTCGGGCGTGAAGGTCTTCTCGAACGAACTCGACATGGCCACGGCGCGGATCGAGTTCGAGAACGGCGCCATCGCCAACGTGACGGCGAGCCGCCTCAGCAGGAGCAAGCTGCGCAAAATGCGCTTCTTCACCCGAAATCCGAAAAGCTACGCCTCGCTTGACTTCACCAGCGGCAAGTCTGAAGTGTTCCGTCTGGTTCCGCCCGATCAGCTTTCATCCAAAAATCCGATCAAGAATTTCGCAACGAAAAAGATTCTTGAACAGTTTGGCGAAATCCAGGAGTCACTCAAAGACATGGTGCTTGATTACGTCAATCCAGACGTACCGAAGGTCAACGCGCTGAAGGTGGAGCTGGAGCAGTTCATCGACGCCATCCGCAACGGCAGACCGGCAAAAGTGACCTCGATGGAGGGACGCCGCGCCCTGATGGTGGCCGGAAAAATCACCGAAGAGATCCGCAAAAATACGGCAGACCTTGACTGAACCCGACCCGACGAATACGATACCGACGACCGAATGCTGACAGCCGATCACGAAGCCATTCCTGAAATCATGGAGCGCATCGGAGACCTCGCCGACGAGGCCGGTCTGCCCTGCTATATCGTGGGCGGCTACGTCCGCGACCTCGTCATGCAGCGCCCATGCACCGACATCGACATCATGGTGATCGGCGAGCCGGTGCCCTTCGCCCGCGCCATCACGGAGCGGCTCGGCGGACGAAATTTCGTGCTCTTCGAGCGTTTCCGCACGGCGCAGCTCGAACTGGACGATGCAGAGGCGGGCACGTTCAAGCTCGAAATCGTCGGCGCTCGCAAGGAGAGCTACAACCCCGAATCGCGCAAGCCGATCACAAGCATCGGCACGTTGGAGGACGACCTCTCGCGCCGCGATTTCACGATCAACGCCCTCGCCCTGCGCCTGAATCGCGAGCATCGCGGCGAGGTGGTCGATCTCTACGACGGCCAGCGCCACCTCAGCGAAAAGCTGCTCAAAACGCCGCTCGATCCCGAAAAGACCTTTTCGGACGATCCGCTCCGCATGATGCGCGCCGCCCGCTTCGCCTGCCAGCTCGACTTCCGGCTCGACGCGGAGACGCTTGAGGCGATGGCGGCCATGAGCGGGCGGATCGGGATCGTCTCGCGCGAGCGCGTCAGCCACGAGTTCCTCAAGATCATGGCAGCTGCGAAACCATCGATTGGACTCAAAATTTTGTACTCGACCGGCCTGCTGAAGGAGATCATCCCGGAACTTGCCGTCATGGCAGGCATCGAGCAGGTGGACGGACTCGGCCACAAGGACACGCTCTTCCACACTTTCAAGGTGGTGGACAACCTCGCGGAACATTCGGACAAGCTCTGGCTGCGCGTCAGCGCTCTGTTCCACGACATCGCCAAGCCGGTCACCAAGCGCTTCCACTCCGGCAGCGGCTGGACGTTCCACGGCCACGAAGCGGTTGGCGTCAAGCTCGTCGCGCGGATTTTCCGGTCGATGAAGTGGCCGTTGGAACCGATGGAGTACGTACAGAAAATGGTGCGGCTGCACCACCGCCCGATTCCGCTCTCGAAAGAGGAGATCACCGACTCGGCGGTGCGCCGCCTGATGTTCGATGCCGGGCCGGATCTGGACGACCTGATGAAGCTCTGCCGCGCCGACGTGACCAGCAAGAACCCGCGCAAGGTGCAGCGCATCATGAAAAACTTCACCAACGTCGAGGAGAAGATCGCCGAGGTGGGCGAAAAAGACCTGCTCGCCAAATGGCGACCGCCGGTCAGCGGCACCGACATCATGGAGCTGCTGAACCTACCGCAGGGCCGAACGGTGGGCATCATCAAATCGAGAATGGAAAACGCCATCATCGACGGCGACATTCCCTACGACCGCCAGGCTGCGCTGGATTTTGTGAATGCGGTGTACCGGGAAATGCAGGAGAAGGGAGAGAAATTGTGAATTATGAGTTATGAATTATGAATGAAAACGAAATCCATATCATCTTCTCCCAATTGTCCCAAACGTTCCAACAGTCCCACAAGTCCCATAAAACGCAATTCCCCCTCACTTTGAAGAGCCACGAACTCTATTATTGCTAACAACACTAAAACCGAACCATAGTGATACCACGTTACTCGCCGAAGGACATTTCGGCAATCTGGAGCGATGAGGCCAAATTCGAGCGCTGGCTGCAACTTGAAATCGCCGCTGTCGAGGCGCGCATGGAGGCGGGCATCGTTCCGGCTGACGCCCTTGCTACCATTAAAGAAAAGGCGAAGTTCAACGTCGAGGAGATTCTCGTCATCGAACGCGAAACCAAGCACGACGTCATCGCCTTCCTGACGAACGTCGCCGGTTACGTCGGCCCCGATTCGCGCTACATCCACGAGGGGCTGACCTCCTCGGACGTGGTCGATACCTGCCTGGCGATGCAGATGCGCGACGCGGGCAAGATCATCGTGGCCGACATCGAGTCGCTCATCGAGGTTCTCGCCAAGAAAGCTGTCGAGCATAAATACACGCTCCAGATGGGGCGTACGCACGGCATCCACGCCGAGCCGACCACCTTCGGCTTGAAACTGTTGCTCTGGCATGAGGAGATGAAGCGCAACCTCGAACGCATGATGCGCGCGCTCGAAACCATCTCCGTCGGCAAGATTTCCGGCGCGGTCGGTACCTATCAGCACCTCTCGCCCGACATCGAGGCCGCCGTCTGCCAGAAGCTCGGCCTGAAACCGTCGTCGATCTCGACGCAGATTCTCCAGCGCGACCGACATGCCGAGTACGCCACCACGCTCGCCATCGTCGCCTCGTCAATCGAGAAGTTCTCAACCGAACTGCGCCACCTGCAGCGCACCGAGGTTCGCGAAACCGAGGAGTTCTTCAGCAAGGGTCAGAAGGGCAGCTCCGCCATGCCGCACAAGCGCAACCCGATCACCTTCGAGCGCCTGACCGGCCTGGCCCGCGTGGTGCGCTCCAACTCAATCGCGGCGATGGAGAACGTCGCCCTCTGGCACGAGCGCGATATTTCGCACTCCTCGGTCGAGCGCGTCATCATGCCCGACTCGACCATCGCGCTGGTTTACATGCTGCGCACCTTCCGCGACTCGGTCGAGACGCTGCTGGTCTATCCGGAGCGCATGGAGCAGAACTTCGACACCTCCTACGGCCTGACCCTCTCGCAGACGCTGCTCTTGGCGCTCACCGGCAAGGGACTGACCCGCGAGGATGCTTATCGCCTCGTGCAGCGCAACGCCATGAAGAGCTGGGAGGAGAAGATTCAGCTCAAGACGCTGGTGCTTCAGGACAGCGAACTGCTCAAACACATCACCGCCGAGGAGATTTCACAGCTCTTCAGCCCGGAGACGATTCAGGCAAAGCTCAAGAACAGCGTGGATATTATTTTCGCGCGGAACGGGCTGTGAGGAATCTCGAAATTTTCAACCCCAGCTTGAAAGCCGGGGCAATGTCAATGTAAGAGCAAAAATGTCCGAAGGGTTAAAACCCTTCTGAATGTGAGACATTGTGGACTGAAGAGAAGAGAAAAAGAAAGGCAGGCGAGGTTTTTACCTGGCCTGCCTTTTTTGTTTTCAGAACATCTTGAGTTGGTTTCGCCTGGCGGGCGGCAGGAACCCTTTGCGGAAGGCGCGGTAGCGGTTGATGAGCGCATTGGTCGAGGCGTCGTGACTTTCGACCGGCTCCTCCGACTCGAACTCCGGGAGAATCGCCTTGGCGAGCTGCTTGCCAAGCTCCACGCCCCACTGGTCGAACGAGTTGATGTTCCACACCACGCCCTGCACGAACACCTTGTGCTCGTAAAGCGCGATGAGGCCGCCGAGATTGAACGGAGTCAGCTCGCCGAGCACGATGGTATTGGTCGGCCTGTTGCCGGGAAACACCTTGTGCGGCAGCAGTTTTTCCAGCTCGTCACCCGTCAGGCCCGCCGCCTCCAGCTCCCTGCGCGCCTCGGCTTCGCTCTTGCCCCGCATGAGCGCTTCGGATTGTGCAAGGCAGTTGGCCACCAGCATGTCGTGATGCTCGCCGACGGGGTTCTGGCTCCTGAGCGGCAGAATGAAATCAACCGGAATGATGTTCGGCCCCTGATGCAGAAGCTGGAAAAAGGCGTGCTGCGCGTTGGTGCCCGGCTCGCCCCAAATCACCGGGCCGGTGGCATAATCGGTCGGAATCCCCGACCGGTCAACGCGCTTGCCGTTGCTCTCCATGTCGAGCTGCTGCAAAAAGGCCGGGAATCGGTGCAGGTACTGGTCGTAGGGAATGATCGCCTGCGATTGCGCGCCGAAAAAGTTGTTGTACCAGATGCCGAGCATGGCAAGGATCACCGGCATGTTCTCCTCCAGCGGCGCCGTCAGGAAGTGCTCGTCCATCGCGTTCGCCCCGGCAAGCAGTTCGGCAAACCGGTCGAAACCGAGATAGAGCGCAATGGAGAGGCCAATGGCCGACCAGAGCGAGTAGCGCCCGCCAACCCAGTCCCAGAAGCGGAACATGTTTGCCGAATCGATGCCGAACTCCTCGACCTTTTCGCGGTTGGTGGAGACGGCGACGAAATGCTTCGCCACGTGCGACTTGCTGCCCGCCTTGACCAGGAACCACGCTCTGGCGCTGATGGCGTTGGCCAGCGTCTCCTGCGTGGTGAAGGTCTTGGATGCAATGATGAACAGCGTCGTTTCGGGATCGAGGTTCCGGATGGCTTCAGCCAGGTGCGAGCCATCGACGTTCGACACAAAATGCACGTTCAGCTTGCCGTGCGCGAAGGGTTTCAGGGCTTCGGTAACCATGAAGGGGCCGAGATCGGAACCCCCGATACCGATGTTGACCACGTCGGTAATCCGCTTGCCGGTGTAACCGACCCATTCGCCGGAAATGACTTTGGCGCAGAACGCCTTCATCTGCAGGAGCACGTCGGCAACCTCCGAAGCCACATCCTCGCCATCGACCTCGATTTCGTAGCCCGGCGGACGACGCAGCGCGGTGTGCAGCACGGCGCGGTTCTCGGTGAAATTGATCCGTTCACCATCGAACATCTCGCGGCGGTTCTCCTCAACCCCCGAACGCTTCACCAGATCCATGAGCAGCTCGATGGTGCGGTCGGTGATGCGGTTTTTGGAATAGTCGAGGTGGATACCGTTCAGCGAGAGGGAATAGCGCTCGGCGCGTGCCGGATCGGCACCGAAAAGGTCGGTCATGGCAAGATTGCCAGCGTCCTGATAATGGGAAACGAGGGCACTCCATTCGGCACTGCGGGACAGATGCATCATGATCAAGCCTGGTTTGATATTGTAAAGCTGGTATGTTTCAGTCAGGAATATAACGCAAGAACACCACACATCCGTTTGGCAGGCGTTCAACGCCGAGGCTTTCGGCGTAATGGCTCATCAGCAAAAGACCTCTTCCACCCGGTCTCGACCGCGCCGCCTCCGAACAGGCGGCAGCAAGAGGTGAAGCGGGATCGAACCCTTCGCCACAGTCGCGGATCCGGACATCGAGATACCGGCCGTAACAGTTCCGGCCCACCTCGAACGTCAGGACGACCGGAAGCTCCGGTTCACTGCGATTGCCGTGCACGACCGCGTTGACAAAAGCCTCATGCACGCCCAGCTCCAGCTCCGAAGCAAAGCGCTCGCCATAATGCTCCATGCTCGCCAGCGCGGCCACCCACCCCCTGAGCTCGCCGGCACATTCGATCCGCGAGGGCAGGGAAAACCGGTAAAAGTTCATAGTAACGGAAGTTGATGGCTGAGAACAGTCATCCGCCAAAGTAATGAGTGCTTGTGAAGGAGGCAAACTTCAACCGAAAGCACATGACTTTATTTTTTTAGTCGAGACAAGATTATCAACTTATTTTTCTTACCGATTTGTAATTTTTTATTTAAAATTTATATTGTAACCGTGTGATGAGTTAATTATTCCACCCAATAAAGCACACTTGGCCTTATTTTTTTCTAAACCGTAACCTGATCAGTATCATGAAATCATTCCTGTCAAAATCCGGAGCGATTGCCGCCGGACTGCTCCTGGCAGCGGCAACCTTCAGTCCGCCGCTCCTGGCAGCTGAAGCCGCTGACGCAGCCGCCGTCAATGCCTATGCCATCGACAACTTCTTCCTGTTCATCTGCGCCGTCCTGGTGCTGTTCATGCAGGCAGGATTTGCGCTGGTTGAAACCGGCCTGAACGCTGCCAAGAACACGGTCAACATCCTGTTCAAGAACCTGATGGACATGGCCATCGGCGCGATTCTCTTCTTCTTTGTCGGCTATGGACTGATGTATCCGGGCGAAGCTTTCAGCGGAGGCTTTTTCGGATTCGGCGGCAGCGGCATCAGCACCGAGATGCCAGAAATTGCAGGTGGAAAGCTCTACCCGGCCGTTGACTTCCTTTTCCAGGTAGCCTTCGCAGCCACGGCCGCAACGATCGTCTCGGGCGCGGTGGCCGGAAGGATGCAGTTCAAGGCCTACCTGATCTACTCGGCGGTCATCTCTGCGGTCGTCTACCCCATCAGCGGCTTCTGGCTCTGGGGCGGCGGCTGGCTGAAGGCTCTCGGCTTCCATGACTTTGCCGGATCGCTTCTGGTGCACGCTCTGGGCGGTTTTGCCGGTCTGGCAGGTGCCATCGTACTGGGCCCACGCGTAGGACGCTTCAACGAGGACGGCTCACCGAACGCCATGCCTGGTCACAACCTGGCGCTCAGCACCCTTGGCGTCTTCATTCTCCTGATCGGCTGGTACGGCTTCAACCCCGGCAGCCAGCTCGCCATCGTAGGTGGAGACAACACGGCCGCTGTCATGAAGATTGCCGTCAACACCACCCTTGCCGCCTGCGCTGGCGCTGTGGTTGCGATGATCTTCGCCTGGAGCCTCTTCAAGAAGCCTGACCTCACGATGGCTCTGAACGGCATGCTTGCCGGTCTTGTGGCCATTACAGCCAACTGTGACGTAGTCTCCTATGATGCTTCGCTCATTATCGGTGGAGTTGGCGGTATTCTCGTCGTTCTCGGCATCAAGCTGCTCGACATGCTGAAAATTGACGACCCTGTCGGTGCATGGCCAGTCCATGGCCTGAACGGAATCTGGGCCGGCGTTGCAGCCTGGATTTTCGGCGGACAGCCCATGGTCGCCCAGCTCGTCGGGTCCATCGTCGTGCCGCTCTGGGGTTTCGGTACGATGCTTGTTCTCTTCCTGATCCTCAAGGCTGCTGGCATCCTGCGCGTCCACAAGGATGAAGAGATGAAAGGCCTCGATATTTCTGAACACAAAGAAGAAGCTTATTATGGCTTCGATATTTACACAACCCAGTAACGCATTTAAACGGAGCACAAGCAATGAAATACATCGTAGCAATGATTCAGCCCCACAAGCTGCCTGACGTGAAAAAAAGTCTCGCCGCCGCCGGGGTTCGCAAGATGACCGTTACCAACGCTCTCGGATGCGGCGCTCAGGGTGGCTACACCGAGGTTTATCGCGGCGTACCGAGCGAGGTCAATCTCCTGAAAAAAATGAAGCTTGAAATCGCCGTAAACGAAGATTACGTTGATACCACAGTAAAAGCGATCATAAAAGGTGCAAAAACAGGTGAGATTGGTGACGGAAAAATTTTTATCTTTGACCTTCCAGAATGCATCCGGATCAGAACTGAAGAAAAAGGCAGCAGCGCCATCGGTTGATCCTGTATTCTGATCTTTTCGGGAGCTTTCGTGTGGAGGAAGCTCCCGGTATGTACACACAAACCATAACACCACAGTTAAACGAAAGGAGTTATTGTCAATGAAAAAGACATCAAAACTGATTGCCCTCGCCGCAGTACTGTTCGCAGGTTTCGGCTCAAGCAACGCAATGGCAGCTGAAGGCTTCGATCTCGGCGCAGACGTCGTCAGCAGCTATGTCTGGAGAGGTAGCGATCTCGGTGATTCCGCAGCGATCCAGCCCAGCCTTTCCTACACCTTCGAGAACGGTCTCTCCGTCGGCCTCTGGGGTTCCTATGCCCTTACCGAAAACAGCGGTAACTGCCCCAAGGACCGTTATAAAGAAGTCGATCTCACCATCAGCATGCCGGTCGGCCCTGTCACCCTTGCCGTGACCGACTACAATGCTGATCCAGAAGATGGCAACACCTTCGATTTCGGCGAAAATGGCAACAACACCGTCGAAGTCAGCGCCAGCTACAGCCACGAGAACATCGGCCTTATGGCTGGTGTGTTCGTTGCCGGTAACGACTACGACAACGCCTGGTACTGCGAAGCCACCTACCAGTTCTACAACAAGGATGGCTACACCGCCAAAGCCGTTGCCGGTCTCGGTAACGAAGGCTTCTATGGCGATGGCGAAGGCAAGAAGCTTGCCCTGGTCAACACCGGTATTGCCGTGTCGAAAGACCGTTACACCGCATCGGCTATCTACAACCCGGATACCGAAGATTCTTACCTGGTCTTCATGGCCTCATTCTGAGTGTGGAAACGTTCTTTGTTAGGTTAACAAAAAAGGAGCCCTTGGGCTCCTTTTTTGTTTGTACCTATGGGACTTATAGGTCGTATATGATATTGAAGTAGAAGAGTGAGCCCGTGCTTTAAGCGCACGCCCTCTGCTCGCTCAGATCGCTTTTTCGTAGATCACATACTCCTTGTAGGGGATGCCGCCGATCACCTTGGCGAGCTTGCTCATCGCCTCGTTGGACTTGAGCACCCAGCTCATTTCGCTGGCGAACAGGCCGTATTTGCCGCCGTACTCCGAAATGCGCGCATTCAGGATGCTGTCGATTCCCTTGTTGCGGTACTCGGGCAGCACACCCATCGTGATGGTTCGGAACATCGAGATGTTACGCTTGTACCAGAGGTACTTTACCAGCCCCCACGGAGTGAAGGGATTGCCGTTGACATGCTTGAGCGCCTGGTTGATGTCGGGTAGGGAAAGTGAGAACCCGATGGTTTTTCCCTCCCTGTCTTCAACGAAATAGATGAAGTGCGGATCAGCGATCGGCTTGAGGCTTTTGGCCATGAAATCGAACTCCCGGTCGGTCATGGGCACGAACCCCCAGTTCTTCTCCCAGGCCTTGTTGTAAATGTCCCTGATCTTTTCAATCTCGCTGTCGAAACGCTTCATGTCCAGATCGCGCACACTCAGCCCCTCCCGCTTCAGCACATGCTGGGCGATGCGGCTCAGGCGGCTGATGTCGATCATCTTCTGGTCGATGTACCAGGCAAGCAGCTCCTGACCGATCTTGTGACCGCTGTTCAGGCAGAGATCGTTGTAGTATGGCGGGTTGTAGAGCATCAGAAAGACAGGCGGGCTGTCGAACCCTTTGGCGAGCATCCCGCACTGGTCATTCATCGACGGACTTACCGGGCCGCGCATCGTATCGAGCCCCTTGCTTTTGAGCCACAGGGCGGCGGCTTCAAAGAGCGCATCGGCAACCTTCTGGTCTTCAACGCACTCGAAAAAACCCCAGAATCCGACCTTGTCTTCATGAATCTCGTTGTGGCGGCGGTTGCGGATCGCGGCGATTGTACCGGCCATGACGCCATCCTTCCATGCGGTAAACATGGCCAGATCGGCGTGCTCGTAAAGGGGATAGCGTTCGGTATCGAGAGTCTTCATGTAGTCCGACACGACCGGCGGTACCCAGTTGCGGTTCAGCTCCGGCTCCTTGCGATAGATCTTCCACGCAAATCTGATGAACTGTTTCCGCTCTCGTTTGGTGTTGACGCGCCTGATTTCGATACTCATGTCGATCGGTCGGTTATGGACATTGACAGCGGCGGGGGTTGCCTCCGCCAAAAGGATCGCGCGCGGCTGGAGAACTTCCGGGCGCGCGCGAAAGGGATGGTGACGTTATTTGAACGCCTGTCCGGGCTCGACACCCATCGCCTTGAGAATCTTCACGAGGGGGCAGAAACCGGTAAATGCAGCCTGAAAAAGATTGAGGCCGACAAATCCGGTAAACCAGAGCCAGTTCTGGTTATGATAGACAGAGAGCAGCACGCTGACGACCACGAAGAGGCCGGCGACGGCATAGACAAGTTTATCAATGTTCATGGGTGCAAATGTTGTCTTGAAGTTGTCTTGGTCAGTTTAAATAACGATCGTCACGAGTTTGCGCTGATGCGCTTCATGTACGCTGCGCCATCACGAAGCATTTTCGCGGTTTCATCCCACGAGACGCACTCATCGGTAATGGATACTCCGTACTGCAACTCCTGGCGGTTGACCGGGAATGGCTGGTTTCCGGAACAGATGTTGCTTTCGATCATCACACCGGCAATGCTCTGGTTGCCATGCTCCTTCTGCGAGAGAATATCCTGCCAGACCTTGACCTGGTTGCCGAACTTCTTGTCAGAATTGGCGTGGCTGCAATCGACCAGCAGATGGGGTGAAAGCTTCGCTTTCTGAAGCTGCTTTTCGGCCTGGGCGATGCTTTCTGCATCGTAATTGGGCCGCTTCGAGCCTCCGCGCAACACGAGATGACCGAAGGGATTGCCCTTGGTGGTAATCACGCTGCTCTGGCCATTCTTGTCGATACCCAGAAAACTGTGCTGGTGCATGGCCGAGTGAATGGCGTCGATAGCCACCTGAAGCCGGCCATCGGTCGAATTCTTGAAGCCGACCGGCATCGACAGCCCGCTGGCCATCTGGCGGTGGGTCTGCGACTCAATCGTACGCGCGCCGATAGCCGCCCAACTGATCAGATCGGCCACATATTGCGGCGTGATCGGATCCAGAAACTCGGTGGCCGCCGGCAAGCCGAGCTCGTTCAGCTCGATGAGCAGCTTGCGCGCATGGTAGAGTCCGTGCTCGATATCGTAAGTGTCGTTCAGATGCGGATCGTTGATGAAGCCCTTCCAGCCGATGGTTGTCCTTGGCTTCTCGAAATAGACGCGCATGATGATGCAGAACTGCTCGTGAAGCTCTTCTCGCAGCGCGACAAGCCGCGAAGCGTAATCTTTTGCCGCATCGATGTCATGAATAGAGCACGGGCCGACGATGACCAGCATCCTCGAATCCCTGCCGGTGAGAATATCCTCAATCTCACGCCTGGCCTGACAAACGGTATCGGCAATATGTTCCGTTACAGGCAACTTCTCCTTCAGCTCCTGAGGAGAAGAGAGCGTGATGATGCTTGAAACTCGTAAATCTTGTAACTGTTGCATTCGTTATACTCAGAAAAATCGTCATTCAGCCATAAACCGCAAGGAAGATACTAAATCAACCTCAATAATGGCAGAGGTCTCCAGTAAATTCCCTTCATGTTTCAGGATGCCCCTAAACAGGAAAACCTGCCGCACCGGCAGGTTCTCCTGTTCCTTCACAAAAGGATATGAAAGAAAGGAGGCTCTTACCCTCTGGTAAACTCGATGTTGAGCCAACCCTTCTCGAACGATGCACCGGTGGACTCCATGCCGGCAAGGAAGATCGGCAGAGCCACAATCTTCTGGTAATCGCCGATACGGATGGTCAGGTCATCGCCAAGCTTGAGAATCTTCGGTTCGAGGCCCATGTCTTCCATGAACGGCAGCTTGACGCGAACCGTGTAATGGCCTTCAGAGTTCTTGATGACGTTGATCGGGTCTTCCTTGAAGAAGATGTCAAGCGGATTCTCGTCGCCATAGACCTTTTCGCCAACCTTGCGAAGCATTTCCAGGCCAACCACCTCATTGTTGAACAGCGGCACTTCGGCAACCGGAATCGGAGCGAAAGCGTCGTTGATCTGGTTGATATACTTCTGCTGGATGCTGCGCCACTGCTGGAAGTACGGGTCGGGGCTCTGGTCGGGCATCACGCGGTTGATGGTGATCCTGTCAACCGTGATACCGTAAAGGTTCAGGTAGGTCAAGGCGCGCATCGACTCCTTGATGACCATCTTCTCGGGGTTCATGACCAGGCGCATGGTGGTTTTGGAACCGTCGGCAAGCAGGTCGATGATGCCCTCGGTCGAAGAGAACAGGTTGTCCACCTTTTCGTACACCTCTTCGGGAGCGACGAAATCGTCAAGCTTCTTGACCTTTTTGGACAGCGGCCTGATGACCGGCTTCACCATGTATTTCTCGACGTTGCGGATGAATTTGATGAACCAGCCGAAGGTCTCGGGCAGCGAAAGCAGCCTGAGCGTTTCGCCGGTCGGGGCGCAGTCAACGACGAGAAGATCGAAATCCTTCTGCTCCTCGTTGTAGCGTTTGATGTAGGAAAGCGAAAACAGCTCCTCCATACCCGGAAGAACACCCATCTCTTCGGCATAGACACCTTCGATGCCGCGCGAAGCCATGAGCTGGGCGAAATGCTCACGGACGACATCCCAGTTGAGGTTCAGGTCGCCGAAAACGCTGACTTCCTGCCCCCAGAGGTTTTCGGCAACCTTGACGGGCGACGGTCCAAGCTCTACGTCGAGAGAGTCACCGAGGCTGTGAGCCGGGTCGGTCGACATGATGAGGGTCTTGTAACCCATATCGGCTGCTCTCAAGGCCGTTGCCGCAGCAACTGAAGTCTTGCCGACGCCTCCCTTACCGGTGAAGATGATATTACGCATACGCTGTTATAGGTACCATTTATAGGTGGTTGAAGAAACTGGCCGTCTCACAGAAAACTGGACAAACGGTGCGCGCGAAAATTGAATGCTTAAGATAAAAAAAAACTGGCAATGACAAGAAGAACAACTGCCAGACTGTCACGGAATCAACTCATCCGGCAACAGAACCGGCTCCCCGGAACACCGGTTGATCCCGGATCGTTCGACGCAGTACCCGTTAACCACGTTGCGCGGTTATCACCCGCGCCTTTTCTTCTTCTTTTTCTTCTTCAGTTTGGCCGAAGCCTTCGAACTGCTCCCGTCAGCGTCAGCCTTGAAAACCACGAGCTTCTGGCCGGGAGTCAGCGTGGATCTTTTCAGGTTGTTCCAGTCGATAAGCTCGCTTACCGAACAGCCATACTTGCGTGAAATTCTTGAAAGCGTCTCTCCTCGCTTGACCACGTGAACCTTCCGGCCGCGCTTGGTGCCGATCACCTGATCCTGCCGCTCGACGTCGCGCACCATTGCGTACAGACACTCTTTTTCGGCAACCATTTCCGGACGGTAGGCATAAATATCCTGCTCCCTGTCACGGAAGCGCTGCACGTACTGGCGGGTCAGCCTGATCATGCGGGGCTCCGATTCCGGCGCGGGAATCAGCCCGGCCTTGTACTGCGGATTGAGGAACCTGAGATCCTCCATCGGCACGCCGATCGTTTCGTGAAGCTGATCGAAGGTGAGCGCCGCCCTTACCGGCACCCGCTCGGTCTCCGAATAGAGATAGCCCGGTTCTGCCGGCTTGATGTTGTGCTCGCGGTAGTAGTTCATCACATAGGTCACGGCGATGAACGCCGGGACATACCCTCTGGTCTCCTGTGGCAGATAGGGCCAGATTTCCCAGTAATCGGTCGCGCCGCCAGATTTCCTGATGGCGCGTTTCACGTTACCCGCCCCGGCATTGTAGGCGGCAAGCGCCAGGAACCAGTCGCCAAACATGTCGTGCAGATCGCGCAGATGCGCGCACGCCGCGATGGTCGCCTTGGTCGGATCGTAACGGTCCTCAATGAACGACGAGGATTGCAGGCCGTACATTTTGCCCGTGCCGCTCATGAACTGCCACAAGCCTCGGGCTCCGGCCCGGGAAACCGCCGTCGGATTCAGCGCGGACTCCACGATGGCCAGATACTTCATTTCGGGAGGAATATCGTACTCGCGGAACTTCTCGTCGAACAGCGGAAAGTAGATGCT
Organism: Chlorobiaceae bacterium; assembly: GCA_016931495.1. GTDB lineage: Bacteria > Bacteroidota > Chlorobiia > Chlorobiales > Chlorobiaceae > Chlorobaculum. The sequence goes on from JAFGER010000103.1 coordinate 27,211, forward strand.
GCTCAGGCCAAGCACCTTCGAGACAGACTTGCGCTTGTCCACCGCATAGACGCGGATATACCCTTTGACATGCTGGTTATAGACCAGATTGAACTCGCTGTTCCTGGCAAGCTTTGCTATTCTGGAAGCGTAAACAGAATCACTGAACTGGGGGATGAACTCTCTGGGAAACCCGCTCTCCCCTCTGACGGGTCTTTCCGGAGTGAACCGGTCATCGGAAAAATAGGTGGCATTGACCAGGCTGTCGAGCATTTCGGAGACGCGATTGGAACGCGCAATGGCAAGACTGTCGGGCTCCGCTCCGGACGCTTCGGACCGGAAAAGGAGCACCTGCAAGATGACGCAGAGAAAAAAAAGCCGGAACTGCAGGATGTTCTTCACGAGAGTACCCGGTTTAAACGGATGGATAAGGTCAAAAGGATGACCGACGATGCATGGTTCGAACGGTCTGAAACGGAACATAACCAGAGCGTTCCATTAATACAAGGAGCCTCGATCAGGCACGATAGCCGCTGAATAATCTTGCATCGTACATTGATCAAGAGCGCAAATGCCGGTTCAACGAGGGCTGCCCGGCACAGGGCGCAGGAACAGGGAGCGCCGCTTACTGCTTGTTGCGCAAGCCGATGGCCATGCGGGACGGAGCCTGAAATCCTCGGGCACTCCGTGCGCGCGCCGCTTTCTGAGCTCTGGACGCCCTGCATTCAGGTCGCCTGTCACCCTTTCTGAATAAAAGGGAAATCCTCATCGCCTCCAACGCTCAAGGCGCTCAATAGCTGACTTTCCAGAGAAACAGGCCAGCGGGATCGGCGGGCACGAGCGGCGCGATGCGGCGCTCGCCGGCAAGCATCCGCACGAAAAGCTCATCGTCAAGCCGTCCCGTTCCGGCCTCGATCATCCCGGCCACCAGAAAGCGCACCATGCTGCGCAGGAAGCGGTTCGCCTCGATACGGAACACGTGGAAGCGCCCGGATCGGTACCAGCGGGCCTCCGTAACCGTGCAGAGGGTTCCGTGCTGGTCGGAACTCTCTTTCGAGAACGCCGCAAAATCATGCGCTCCGGAAAGCATCGCCGCCAAACGGTTCATCGCGGCGACGTCGGGCTTGCCGAATGAGCAGCCCGCGAAACGGCTGTCGATGGCCGACGGGCGTTCGATGAGGAAGTAGCGGTACTCACGCGACGTGGCGCTGAAGCGGGCGTGGAACGAATCGGGAACCTGCCGCATGGCGGTGATGCGGATTGTCGAAGGCAAGAGCGAGTTGGCCGAGTGCATCATGCGGCCAACCGGAATCGGCGAACCGGTCGAAAAGCTCGCCACCTGCCCGCGGGCGTGCACTCCCCTGTCGGTTCGGCCCGCCCCGTCGATGCCGACCGCCTCCTGCGTGATGCGTCCGAGCACCCGCTCGATCTCGCCTTGCACGGTCGTCACCGCTCCCGGCTGGCGCTGCCACCCCGAGTAATCGGTACCATCGTACTCGATCTGCATCCTGATGGTTCTCATCGCTCCCTTTCCGATTAAACTGCCATCGATCGTTCCGCTTATCTTTTCCCGATAATAATTATCTTTAGCCATAATTTTCGCTTCCACCGATCCAGAATATCTGACAGCTTGACGACTTCATCTCTCGACATGCTCCTCGCCTCGCTGGAAACAGCCGCCCGCAGGAGCGCCTCGCACCGCTACGCCGTGCCGGATCTCTGGCACAAGGGCACGACCGGCGTTTCGATGGTCGATCCTTTTGCCTATTTCACCGACGCAATCGGCGCTATCAAGGCCGCGCCACCAACCGCGCTGAACGCGGGACCGGACGGTGCCGACTGGAGCACTTCGGCGACGGTCTATAATCTCTTCGTGCGTTACGATGCGGCCTTCGACCACAACCGCGACGGACAGATCGGCACGGACGCGCTGCCGGAGGGATTCCGCGAAACCGGCACGCTGCTGAAGGCGATCGCCATGCTGCCCTACATCCGCCGGATGGGCGTCAACACACTCTACCTCCTGCCGCTGACCAGCATCGGCAGCGTCAACCGCAAAGGTTCGCTCGGCTCGCCGTATGCAATCAGAAACCAGTACAAACTCGACGAAACCCTCGGTGAACCTGCGCTCGACCTGCCGCTCGAAACGCAGCTCAAAGCGCTCGTCGAAGCGGCGCACCACCTTGGCATGAGGGTCGTCTTCGAGTTCGTCTTCCGCACCGCCTCGATTGACAGCGACTGGATCGAAAAGCATCCCGACTGGTTCTACTGGATCAGATCAGGCGAAGGATTGCCGCCCTACAGTGCTCCGGCATTCGAGGACGACAAGCTGACGCGAATCTACGAACAGGTGGACAAGCACGATTTCCATGAGCTTCCGGAACCGGACGAGGCTTACCGCAACCGTTTCGTTCCGGCTCCGGAGAAGTTCAAGATGAATGAAAATGGCTACACCGGCACAACGCCGGACGGCGGCAAGTGCGTCATCGCGAGCGCATTCTCCGACTGGCCGCCGGACGACCGCCAGCCGCCGTGGACCGACGTAACCTACCTGAAGCTGCACGATTCGCCGCGCTTCAACTACATAGCCTACAACACGATACGGATGTACGACGAGGCGCTCGAACGCCCCGAGTTCCGCACGACGGCGCTCTGGCGGGAGATTACCGGCATCATTCCGTACTACCGCGAACAGTTCGGCATCGACGGCGCGATGATCGACATGGGCCACGCGCTGCCGCCGGAGCTGAAGGCTGGAATCGTGGCCGAGGCGCGCAAGGATGCGCCGGAGTTCGCCTTCTGGGACGAGAACTTCGACCCGTCGCCGAAGCTGAAGGAGGAGGGGTTCAACGCCGTGTTCGGCTCATTGCCCTTCGTGATTCACGACGTGCTTTTCATCAAGGGGCTGCTCAACTTTCTGAACCGCAACGGCGTGGCGATTCCGTTCTTCGCCACCGGCGAGAACCACAACACGCCGCGAGTCTGCCATAATCTCGCCGGAAAGGAAGCCGGACGCCGCCGCGCGCTCTTCCTTTTCACGCTCGGCGCGGTGCTTCCGGCCATGCCGTTCATCCATTCGGGCATGGAAATTTGCGAGTGGCACCCGGTCAACCTCGGCCTGAACTTCACCGACGACGACCGCCAGCGTTTCCCCGCCGAAACGCTGCCGCTGTTCGCCCCCGCCGCCTGCGACTGGGCTGAATCAAACGGCCTCGATCCGCTCTGCGACGACATCCGCCGTGTGCTCGACATCCGGGAACGCTACTTCGATCTCGTTCGATGCGGCGACAAAGGTTCGATCACGCAGCCCTATATTTCAGACCCACAGCTTCTGACCGTCATGCGCAAGGCGAGCGGCAGCAATCTGGTGTTCGCCGGGAACAGCAACTTCGAAGAGCCGGTCACCGGCACGATGGAGTTTGAGCAGGAGACGATGGAACTCGAAGAGCTGATCACGGGACGGAAACTGACGGTTTCCGCTCACAAGCTCGTGCTCGATTTCGCTCCCGGCCAGTGCTTGCTGTTCGAGCTGCCGGGCGCGGATGAAGCGTAGTCACCAACAGGAATATTTTCCACTAAACCATTTAATTACCACATCATGTCACTCCTTGTCATTGGATCACTCGCTTTCGACGACATCGAAACTCCTTTTGGCCGCTCCGACAACACCCTCGGCGGCTCATCGACTTATATCGCGCTCTCGGCCAGCTACTTCACCGATCCGATCCGGATGGTTGGCGTCGTGGGTTCTGATTTCGAAAAAAAGCACTTCGATCTGCTCCACTCCAAAAACATCGATACCAAGGGCATCCAGATGGTCGAGGAGGGCAAGACCTTTCGCTGGGCGGGGCGCTACCACTACGACATGAACACCCGCGACACGCTCGACACGCAGCTCAACGTTTTCGCCGAATTCGACCCGCACGTTCCGGCACAGTACCGTGACTCGAAGTATGTGTGCCTCGGCAACATCGATCCCGAATTGCAGCTCAAGGTGCTCGACCAGATTTCCAATCCCGAACTGATCGTCTGCGACACAATGAACTTCTGGATCGAGGGCAAGCCCGAAGAGCTGAAGAAGGTGCTCGCGCGGGTCGATGTCTTCATCGTCAACGACAGCGAGGCCCGCCTGCTTTCCGGCGATCCGAACCTGGTCAAGACCGCGCGCATCATCCGCGAGATGGGGCCGAAAACGCTCATCATCAAAAAAGGCGAGCACGGCGCGCTGCTCTTCACCGACAACGGCATCTTCGCCGCTCCGGCCTTCCCGCTCGAATCGATCTACGACCCGACCGGCGCTGGCGACACCTTTGCGGGCGGCTTCATCGGCCACCTGGCCCGCTGCGGCAGCACGAGCGAAGCGGAGATGCGCAAAGCCGTGCTTTACGGCAGCGCGATGGCCAGCTTCTGCGTCGAGCAGTTCGGCCCCTACCGCTACAACGATCTCAACCTGCTCGAAGTCGATGACCGCTACCAGAGCTTCCTGGAGCTTTCGAGGATCGGGGAGTAAAATCGCGCCGGGGCGGTGGGTTTTGCACCGCCCCGGGCATTTTCTTTTGTGGAATATTGACGAATTGTTTCCTCTTCGCTCTTTAGTCCCACGAGTCCCAAAGGTTCCAATCGTCCCAGAAGTCCCAAAAACAAAACTCACACCAAACCCAACACCTCAGCCATGCCGCAACTCACCCCACTCGACATCTCATTCATTGCGGGGTACCTGCTGTTGACCCTGCTGGTTGGCCTGTTTTTTTCGCGGCGGGCCTCCGAAAATGTCGGCGAGTTTTTCCTTTCAGGGCGCAAGCTGCCGTGGTGGATCGCGGGTACCGGCATGGTGGCCACCACCTTCGCCGCCGACACGCCACTGGCGGTGGCGGGGTTCGTGGCCAAGAACGGCATCGCGGGGAACTGGGTGTGGTGGACCTTCGTGTCGGGCGGAATGCTCACGGTCTTCTTTTTCGCGCGGCTCTGGCGGCGGGCAAACATTCTCACCGATCTCGAATTCATCGAGCTGCGTTACAGCGGCAAAGCCGCGAGCTTTCTGCGCGGCTTCAAGGCGCTCTATTTCGGCCTGTTCATCAACGCGGTCATCATCGGGTGGGTGAACCTGGCGATGTTCAAGATCATCAAGATCATGATCCCCGGCCTCGATCCGCAGCTCACCATCGTGGGGCTGGTGATTTTCACGGCGATCTACTCCGGCATGTCGGGCCTCTGGGGCGTTTCGATCACCGACGCCGTGCAGTTCGTCATCGCGATGGTCGGTTGCGTTATACTCGCCGTGCTGGCGGTCAACTCGCCGCAGGTCACGGCGGCTGGCGGCCTGAAAGAGGCGCTGCCGGGCTGGATGTTCGACTTCTTCCCCTCGTTCTCGTCAACGGCTGACGCTTCGGCATCCGGAGCTTACGCGCTTCCCTTCACCGCATTCGCCGCAATGGCGTTCGTGCAGTGGTGGTCGTCGTGGTATCCGGGCTCGGAGCCGGGCGGCGGCGGCTACATCGCCCAGCGCATGATGAGCGCCAGGGACGAGAAGCACTCGCTTCTTGCCACCCTTTGGTTCACCATCGCCCATTACGCTGTCCGCCCGTGGCCGTGGATCGTGGTCGGCCTGGCGAGCCTCGTCATGTTCCCCGGCCTGCCCGTCGGTCAGAAGGAGGACGGCTTCGTGCACGTCATGAACGCCGTGCTGCCCGCCGGCTTGAAAGGCCTGCTCATCGCGGCCTTCATGGCGGCCTACATGTCAACCCTTTCGACTCACTTGAACTGGGGCACGAGCTACCTCATCAACGACCTCTACAAGCGCTTCGTCAAGCTGGAGGGCGACGAAAGCCACTACGTGCTGATGTCGCGCATCGTCACGGCGATTACCGCTATCTTCGCGCTTTATATCACCTTCTACGTGCTGGAGACCATCACCGGCGCGTGGGAGTTCATCATCCAGTGCGGCGCGGGCACGGGCTTCGTGCTCATCATGCGCTGGTTCTGGTGGCGGCTCAACGCCTGGTCGGAGATCACCTCTATGGTCGCGCCGATCGTGGCCTACACGTACGTCAGCCGCTACACCTCGCTTACGTTCCCCGACACGATCTACATCATCGTGCTCTTCACGATCGCCTGCACGCTCGCCGTCACCTGGCTCACCAGACCGACTGACCGCGAGAAGCTCCACGCCTTCTACCGCACCACGCGGGTCGGCGGCGTATTGTGGAAACCGGTCGCCGACGAACTTCCTGACGTAAAAGGCGACACCGGCTTCCCCGCCCTTTTCGCCGACTGGTTTTTCGGCATCGTGCTGGTTTACGCGATGCTGTTCGGCACCGGCAAGCTGATTTTCGGCGAACCGCTGGCCGCCGCGCTTTATTACGCCGCCGGAGCACTTGCGGGCGTGATGATCTTCCGCGACCTGTCGAAACGCAACTGGAAAACCTTCGACTGATGGGTACCCCTAAAAACTTATTGCGCATCCCGATTACTGCGTTGTGTGGTGCTCAAAATCCTCACGTACTATCAGTACGCTCCGGTTTCTGCGCTCCAGCCGCCTTGTACTCAGGCCGCTCATCACACTTTTTAGAGGTACCCAGATGACCGGACGCCGCAAACTCATCCTCGCCTCGCAATCGCCGCGCCGCAGGGAGCTGCTCGCCATGACGGGAATCCCGTTCGAGACCGCCTCAGTCGAGATCGACGAGACCTTCGATCCCGCGCTGACGGTCGAGGAGAATGTGCTCGCCGTCTCGCGCAAAAAAGCCGAAGCCGTAATGTGGACGTTGCCGGAGGCGGATGCCAGCGCGGTCGTGCTCGGCTCCGACACCACGGTGCTGCTCGACGGCACGGCGCTCGGCAAGCCCGGCGATTTCGACCACGCTTTCGAAATGCTCTCTGCCCTGCAAGGCCGCAGCCACTTGGTGCTGACCGGCTTCTGCATTCTGCACGACGGCAACGCCGTGCTGAACTACGCCCGCACCGTCGTCGAATTCGGAGCGATGACGCCCGGCGAAATCACCCGCTACATCGAAGTGATGAAACCGTTCGACAAAGCCGGATCGTACGGCATTCAGGACCCGCTGCTCGCCTGCTTCGTCACCGGCATCGACGGCTGCTACTACAACGTCGTCGGCCTGCCGGTCTCGAAAGTCTATACCGCCCTCAAACCGCTCTTTCCATTGGACGCGGATCGATGAACGAGAAACCTGTGCTCGTCATCCTCGGCCCCACCGCCTCCGGCAAAACGGAGCTGGCCTTCCGCATCGCTTGCAAAACCGGCGGCGAAATCATCTCGGCGGACTCGCGCCAGATTTACCGGGGGATGGATATCGGCACCGCCAAGCCGCCGAAGTGGATGCTGGAAGAAATCCGCCACCACTTCATTGACGAAAAAGAGATCGGCGAACCCTTCAGCGCGGGCGATTTCGCGGAGCAGGCGGCGGAACGAATCCGCGAACTACGTCAGCGCGGCATTACGCCAATCGTCGCAGGCGGATCGACGCTCTACCTCGAAGGTCTGCTCAAAGGCTTCGCCGAACTCCCGCAATCCAATCCGGAGATCAGGGCGCGTTTGACGCACGAACTCGAACGCCACGGCGCGGAAACGCTCTACCGGCGACTCGAAGCGCTCGACCCAGAACAGGCCAAAACCCTCGACCCCACCAAAACCCAGCGCCTCGTCCGGAGCCTCGAAATCATCGAAATCTCCGGCACGACCGTCACCGCATTGCAACGCAAAAGCTCCGGCACGCCGCCCGGCATCGAGTTCACCGTCATCGGCCTCGACCTCCCCCGCGAGCGCCTCTACGAGCGCATCAACCGCCGAACAAAAGCGATGATGCAGGCCGGACTCGAAGCCGAAGCCCGCCGCCTTTTCGACAAATACGGCGAAGAGTGGCACAGCAAACAGCTCAACGCGCTGGCCACCGTCGGCTACCGCGAACTCTTCGAATACTTCGAGGGATTGAACGATTTGCAGACCGCCGAAGCTCTCATCGCCCAGCACACCAGAAACTACGCCAAACGGCAGTTGACCTTTTTCCGCAACCGGCTTGATGTGGAGTGGATACAAGCGCCGGTTGACGAGGCGGAGATTGAGGCGTTGGTTGAGACGCTTTGCCGCCGGATTGCCTGATGCCTTTCAGCGTTCACCTGCTTGCCCCCGCATTTCAGCCCGTTGAAAAAAATTGATTTGATTGAATCGAATTTTGTACGATAATAGGGGAAGGGGGGCGCTCCGCATCATGCCATCAACCATCCCTCAACTGATGCGAAGCGAAAAAGGCAGCACAAGTGCCTTTTATAAAATAAGTTACCGTTTTTCCGCTGGAGTTCTGTATGAAACACTCCGTTTCCAACCGCAAGGAATTGACCATCCTCAAGCTTGAAGAGCCGGTTTTCGATGTCCGGCACGCAGAATGGTTCAGAACAACCATCGATACCATGGTCAGCAACGACGCCAGCAAAAATATCATCATCGATTTCTCGCAGGTCAAGGCGATCGACTCGTCGGGCATCGGCTCGATGCTCATCGCGCACAAGCTTGCCAACAGCTTCGATGGCCTGGCTATTTTCGTCTCGCTCTGTCAGCAGATCAAGGATTTGCTCAAACTGACCAACCTCGACAAGCAGCTTTTCATCTTCTCCTCGATCAACGAAGTCATGACCCTCATCGAACCCGCGCTGAAAGGCAAGCGCTCCAGGGCGCGAAATCAGCCGGATCATGACGAAAGCGCTGACGAGGTTGCCGATGTGATCGAGGCATTGCCCGACGATGTGTATGACAGCGAGTCACTGCCTGAAATGGACGACGGGCCGGAGGAGCAGGATGAGCCGGACAGAGAGCGCGACAAAGATTCCGATGATTCTGATGATGCCGACGAGTCCGATGAGCCGCCAAAAGCCCGAAAGAGTGAAACTGCCCCGAAAAAACGCGGACGCCCGAAAAAAAATCCTCCGGAAGTCAGGAAACAATCCGGCTCCGAAGCCTGAATCACAACGGCGTCAGCGGCACAACCAGGAACTCCTCTGCCGGACAGCCGTTTGACGCTTCACTTTTCCGCAGCTCTTTTTATCGAAGGTGGTCAGTACCTTGCCGCCTCCTGCAGTGAAACGAAATCTTGCGTTTTACCCCGAAAAAGGAGTGCCGACCAATGCTTGATGACCTCTTCCGCAACCGGCTCACACAACTGCTCGAAAGCGCCTGCGTCACCATCGATGGCTCCGCCCCCTGGGATGTGCGTGTGCGCGATCCCCGCATGTTCAGAAAAACCGTACTTGAGGGCAACCTCGGCTTCGGCGAGTCCTACATGGATGGCTGGTGGGAGTGCTACAACCTCGACGAGCTGTTTTACCGGATTCTCTCCACCGGCATCGACCGGGAGCTTGTTACGCTCGCCAAATTCATCGCCTCGATCCGGAGCGCACTCATCAACCTGCAAAAACCGGCGCGCGCCTTCACGGTCGGCAAACGGCATTACGATGCCGGCAACGACCTCTTTCAGGCGATGCTCGATCCGCTGATGATCTACAGTTGCGCCTGCTGGCACAAGAGCGCCGATCTCGAACAGGCGCAGCAGCAGAAGCTGAGGCTGGTATTCGAGAAGCTCGGTCTCGAACCGGGCATGAGGCTGCTCGACATCGGCTGCGGCTGGGGCGGAACCGCGCGGTTCGCGGCGGAACAGTATGGCGCGAAGGTGGTCGGCATCACGGTTTCCGAAGAGCAGGCCGACTTTGCCAGGGCGTTCTGCCGGGACGTGGATGTGGAAATCAGGCTCATGGATTACCGCCAGCTCGACGGCACCTTCGACCGGATCGTCTCACTCGGCATGCTCGAACATGTAGGGAACCGCAACTACCGCGCCTTTTTTGAAACCGCACGGCGATGCCTTCATCGCCATGGGCGGCTCCTGGTGCAGACCATCGGCAGCAATACGCCGGCCGCGGGAAACGACCCCTGGATCGAAAAATATATCTTTCCGAACTCCCTTCTGCCTTCGGCCAGCCAGATCGCCCGTGCGTACGAACGCTGCTTCATCCTTGAAGACTGGCACTCCTTCGGCCACGATTACTCGCTGACGCTCAAGGCCTGGGAAAAGAATTTCACACGCAACTGGCCGCAGCTTGCGCAACACTACAACGAACGGTTCTTCCGCATGTGGCGCTACTACCTCCTGAGCTGCTCGGGAGCCTTCCGGGCGCGCGCCCTCCAGCTCTGGCAGATTCTGTTCAGTCCGTGCGGCATCAGGGGCAAGTGCCGGATTCCGCACGAACCCGCCGCCTGAAAGCTCAGGGATAGAGAAAGCGGGCTTCGTTGTCCTCCTCAAATTCGCGCACCTCGCGCCAGGCGGCATCGAGAATTTTGCGCATCGGCTTCTGCTTGACAATCATGCGGCGATAGCGGCTGGTACCGGCCAGCTTGTCGAAAAAACCCTCGTCGAGAACGAGCTGGTCGGGGTAAAGTTTTTGCAGTGCAAGCAGAATCGCCGTCTGCGTCATGAAAGGATTGAACGCCGCTCTGCCAGTCACGGCAAGCCGGATGCCATTGCACTCCGTTCCGGCAAACTTGCCGGATGCCGGCACGAACGACACCGGCTTGAGTTCGACCCCCGGCAACCGGTACGCTTCGAGTTCAGCGAGCAGCGCGGAGCTGTCGATGAACGGCGCGCCGAACTGTTTGAACGGCGCATCGGTGCCGCGCCCCTCGCTTACGGCAGTCGCTTCGAGCATGACCGTGGCAGGATAGAGCAGCAAGGTCTCGAAATCGCGGATATTCGGCGACGGCGGCCGGAACCGGTAACCGGAAAGCTGGTCGGCGAACAGATCGCGCCGGTAGCCGATCATGCGGACGACCTGAAGCGAAAGCTCGCGATAATCTTCCTGTTGCAGCCAGGCCGCAATCTCCCCCACGGTCATGCCGTGTATGAAGGGCAACTCCGCGGCACCGACGAACGACTCGTAGTCCCGGTCAAGCACAAAGCCGCTCGCTGGAAGCGGCGACACTGGATTTGGCCGGTCGAGCACCATGAACCCGATGGACGCATCGCGGCAAGCCTCCATCGCCAGCTTCATGGTGGAGATGTAGGTATAGCAGCGCACGCCGGCGTCCTGCAGGTCGAATACCAGCACATCGATGGTTTTGAGCAGCTCCGGATCGGGGCGCTTGCTCTCTCCGTAAAGCGAATACACCGTGAGGTTCGCGCCAACCGCGCTGTTTTCGACCGACTCTCCCGCCTCCCGCTCAAGCGTGAAGCCATGCTCCGGGGCCATGAGAAACCGCAGGTCAACGCCATGGCGAAGCAAAACACGATACCCCGGCTCCCCCAACTTTGAGACCGCCGCCGCGTTGGTAATCATGCCGACACGTTTACCCTGAAGCGGTGCGCACTGTTGCGCATCGAGCACTTCGAGGCCGTAACGGAACCCCTCGGCGCGGGCTGCGGAGGAAGCGAAAACAAGCAGAAGCAACAAAAAAGAGGCAATGCGGCCCATGAGAAAATAGCCCTGAAGTTTTGCGTGGGGGGTTTTTGGGGACAGATCGGACAGATCAGCCTGATCTGTCCACAAAACAGTAGCAGTAATATACCCCGCCCCTCAATAAAAGCGGCGCTCGGGGCAAAAAAAAAGACCGCACAACATGGCGCGGTCTTTTTGCTGGTGGTGGGGACAGGACTTGAACCTGCAACCTTCGGGTTATGAGCCCGACGAGCTACCAATTGCTCCACCCCACGATGTAAAGTCCTTTAATGTACAACTTTCATCGTAAATAACAAACAATTAACTGACAGAGTTCCCGTTTATTCCATCGCCCTGCGGTTCGAGCAGGAAGAGGCGGCCATCGGCGCCCTCGACGGCAAGAATCATGCCCTGCGACAGCTCGCCGCGCATGGTTCTGTCCGCCAGATTTGCAACCAGCACGACGTTCTTGCCCACCATCTCTTCGGGCGTGAAGTGCTGCGCGATGCCCGAGAGCACCTGGCGCTGTTCGGTGCCGACCTGCAATTGCAGCTTGAGCAGCTTGTTGGCCTTTTTGACCGGCTCGCAGGCAATCACTTTCGCAACGCGCAGATCGACCTTCTGGAAGTCGTCGAAGGTGATCTCCGGCTTGAAGGTCATCGGCGCGGGCTTTTCGGCGGCTTCGCGGCGCTCCGCTTCAGCAAGCAGCGCCTCGATCTTCTTCATCTCCGGCTCGATATCCTTCTCCT
>JAFGER010000104.1 GCA_016931495.1 Chlorobiaceae bacterium
AAGGCGATGCGCGAGGGGAAGTTGGCCTTGATGATGCCGGTGATGATGTCCACCGACGGGCGCTGCGTGGCCACGATGAGGTGAATGCCCACCGCGCGGGCGAGCTGCGCCAGCCGGATGATCGGCTCTTCGACCTCGCGGCCCGCCGTAATCATCAGGTCGGCAAGCTCGTCGATCACCACCACGAGATAGCACAGCGGATCGCCGCTCACCTTTTTGTTGTAGTCGCTGATGTTGCGCACGCCGCACTGTTCGAGGATGCTGTAGCGGTGCTCCATTTCGCGCACCACCGACTTGAGCGCCATCACCGCCTTCTCGGGATCGGTGACGATCTGCTCGTCGAAGCCAGGGAATTTGGCGAGAAAGTGGTTCTTCAGGTGCTGGTACTGGAACAGCTCGACACGCTTCGGATCGATCAGCACGAACTTCACCTCGTCAGGCCGCTTCGCGTAGAGCAGGCTGGTCAGCAGCACGTTGATCGCCACCGACTTGCCCGCGCCCGTCGCGCCCGCGATAAGCAGGTGCGGCATGGTGGTGAGGTCATCGACAACCACCTCGTTGGAGATGCTCTTGCCGAGGACGATGGGCAGCTTCATGGTGCTGTTCTTGAACTTCTCGACCGACAGCACCGAGCGCATCAGCACCGGGCGGGGCTTGTTCACCGGAATCTCCACGCCGACGGCGTTTTTACCCGGAATGGGCGCGATGATCCTGATGCCGCGCGCGGCCATGGCCATCGCCAGATCGTTTTCGAGCGACTTGATGCGGCTGATCTTCACTTCGGGAGCCAGCTCCAGCTCGAACAGCGCTACGCGCGGGCCAACGGTGGTGGCAATGCGAACCACATCGATCTTGTAAATCTTCAGCTTTTCAAGCAGCCGGTCCTTGGTTTCGGCCAGATGCTGCTCGTCGAAGCTCTCGTCCTCATCCTTCGGGCGCTGCAACAGGTCGATCGACGGGAAGCGATACTTGACGTGGTCGTGCGTCCTGACCTTGAGCTTCCGTTCGTCCAGATCGGCCTCCCGCTCCTGCACCCCCTGCCGGATAATCATCTCGGGGCCGTCGTCCGGTTCGCGAGAAACTGGGGGTTCCGGCTCGTCCGCCGGTTCGATCTCCGCCGGAACGATCAGCGGTTCCGGTTCGGGAAAGGTCAAGGAAAAGGGCGCGGGTTCAGGCCCGGCCACCGGCTCCGGACGCTGCGCGGCAACTTCCGGCACGGCAGGTGACGGCTGCGGCCCGGCTTTGGGCGCACGAGCTTCGCGTACCGGCTTCTCCTTTTTCGGAGTCCTGCTCCGCTTCTTTTCAAGCGAAGCCGCCAGACGCTCCGCTTTTTTCCTCGCCTGCTCCTCATCTCTTTCCCGTCGCCTCCTCGCCCGCCCGGCGCGATACTCCTGCACCGTAGCCGACACCCTGGCGGCAAAAGCGCTCGCGCCGGCGATCGTCTCCACAATGAAATTCCGGCCCATGAAAAAGGTCAGCGCCACGCCGATGACGGAGGTCAGCGCCCAGGCTCCGGCCTGCCCGATGACCGTGGCAAGAAACGAGGCCATCATCCTGCCGGTCGCACCCGCCATGACATCGGCGAACGAGGCGGTGGAGAGGCCAAACATGGCCGAGAGATCAATCGCAATCAGGAGGCTGTAGAGCAGAAAAAACAGCGCAGACTCAAGCGGCTGCCTTCTGAACAGGCGCCAGCCGAGCAACAGGAATCCGAAAAGAGGCAGCACCGACGGGTAGCCGAGCAGCACGCGGATGAAAAATCGCGACACCCGCGCGCCAAACAGGCCGAAGGGGTTGTGGATCGTTTCGGCAACCGCCCGCGCCCCATTCGAGAACAGTTCGTGCCAGGGCAGGGTCACGATGTACGGCTCGTCGGCGGTATGAAACCCGAACACCGAGGCGATGCAGAAAAGCGCCACCAGCATCAGGGCGATGCCGCCGGCCTCCATGCCGATGTCATGGCGGGAGGTTGCTACCTTCATCTTTTTTTTCGACACGGCCATCGTGATGAGCCCCGATCAGGGACGGTCGGCATGAACGAACGGAAGGCGCCTGACCTTGCCGGGCTGCATCGTGCCGCGGATTTCAACGAACACCTGCGTGCCGTTTTTGGCATAGTCGATCAGCACGCTGGCCGTACCGATGGGCTCCTGAAGCGTCGGCGAAACCGTGCCGCTGCAAACCTCGCCGATCTCCTGCCTGTCGGCATTGTAGAGCTTGAAGTGCTGGCGCGGAATGGCGCGGCCTTCGAGGCTGAAGCCGACCACGCTCCGGCGCGGCGCAAGCTCGACCTGCTGGCAGGCCTGCTTGCCGATGAAGTTGGGCTTGTCCATCTTCACCACCCATTTCAGGCGGGCTTCGAGCGGATTGACCGTCTGGTCGATTTCGTGGCCGTAGAGCGAGTAACCCATCTCAAGCCGCAGCGTGTCGCGCGCGCCGAGGCCGATGGGCTGGATGCCGTCCTCCTTTCCGGCCTCCATCAGCGCCGTCCAGAGCGCCTCAGCCGCTTCGTTCGGCAGGCAGATCTCCACGCCCGCCTCGCCGGTGTAGCCGGTGCGGGCCACCATGAGCTGCGAGACGCCGAACGGCACGGTCGCGAAATGGAACGATTTCAGCTCCGACAGTCCGGCATCCGGGAAGACCCGTGCGAGAATGTCGAACGACTTCGGCCCCTGCAGGGCGACGAGCGACAGCTCGCCGGTGTGGTTTTCGAGCGTCACCCCCTCGAACTCGCCGATGTGGCTCGTGAGCCAGTCGAAATCCTTCTCGCAGTTGCTCGCGTTGACGATCAGGAAAAAGGTGTCGGCGCTGACGCGGTAGATGATGAGGTCATCGACGATGCCGCCGTCGGGATAGAGCATCAGCGTGTACTGCGCCTGCCCGTCCACGATTTTTGCGAGATCGTTGGTTGTCATGTACTGGAGAAACTCAAGCGCTCGCTCGCCCCTGACGTAGAAATTCCCCATGTGCGAAACATCGAACAGCCCGGCGGCTTCGCGCACGACCTTGTGTTCGGCGATGATTCCGGAATACTGCACCGGCATCAGAAAACCGCCGAAATCGATCATTTTCGCACCGGCTCGCTCATGCCAGGCAGAAAGCGCTGTCTTTTTCATTGATCTGTTCTCTTTGGATGAATATGATGGAATGCCTTCTAAAAAAACATTTGGCCACTAAGATCAAAGCACTTTTTTGCAAGTGGCGCAACAGGTTGGCAGCACCTGCGGCAGGCGGCGGGCAACCGGCCTTTCAACCGATGATGACCGCGTCGCCCAGCTCGTTGGTATCGTCCGCCTTGCGGGGAAAATGGCGGGTCAGAAGCTCGCCGCACTGGCCGACCGCAGTGCAGATGCCCTCGCCCGGTCGCCCTTCGCGAATTCCTTTCGTGATGGTATCGACCACTCCCTGCCAGGGCTGCCTGCCCGCAACGGCATCAATGCCGGTATCGGCCAGCACGCGGACGCTGTGCTCGTACAGCGAGATGTAAATGAGGATGCCGGTGCGGTCGCGGGTTTCGTGCACCTTGCGGTGGTAGAAGGAGTGAGTGGCCGCCTCTTCGACCTCTTCGGCGATCTCCTCGCGGCTCACGAAGGGGCGCTTCAGCACGGGAAAACGCTTGACCGCCTCGTTGGCCACGATGAATAAAAGCGCGAACAGGACAAGAAAAAGCCACATGCTCTCGCTGCCGTACACCATCGCCCCGGCAAGGGCAAGCACCAGCGCGATGGCTCCGCTCGCGGCCATGATCGCCGCCGGGTAGTTGCTGCTCTCGCCGACCGCCATCACCACAATCTCGCCAGAGGTCGAGGCCTCCGCCTCCCTGACCTTCTGTTCAATCTTGCGGCGCTCTTCGTCGGTCAGAAATTTCTGAATCTTCTCTTTCATGATTTTTCCGGAATGGAACTCCGTTGCCGCCTACCAGTCGCCCGACGCTCCGCCGCCGCCGAAACCGCCACCGCCGCCACTGAAGCCGCCACCACCGCCAAAGCCGCCGCCGGAGGTGAAGATGCCGCCGCCCGGCCCCGGCCATCCGCCGGAGACATACGGCCCGCCATGGTGGCGCCCGCCGAACTGGCGGAGATAAAAGTAGAGCACAGCGAGAATGATGAGCACAAGCGGAATCGACGGTCCGTCCTCTTTGCCTTTCGCCCTGCTGGCGGGATCGGCCACAAACTCGCCCCTGACGGCGGTAACCAGAGCGTCGGCGGCGCCGGTGAAGCCCGCGTCGAAATCCCCTTGCGCAAATGCGGGCTGGATGACGCCGCGGATGATGCGGCCCGACTCCAGATCGGTCAGGGCGCCTTCGAGACCTTTGCCTACCTCGATGCGCGCCTTGCGGTCGCCCTTCGAAACGATGAGCAGCACGCCGTTGTCCCGGCCTTTCTGGCCGATCTTCCAGGCATCGGCCACACGGATCGAGAACTCCTCGATCGGCTCGCCTTCGAGAGACGGCACCGTCAGGATGGCAATCTGCGTTCCGTCCTCAGCTTCGAGGGCGGCAAGCGTCTGTTCGATCTCGGCGCGCGCAGGCTGCGAAATCATCGAAGCGTAGTCGTTCACCCGCTGCGTCAGCGCCGGCACCGGCGGAAAATCCGCCATGAGCGGCACGGACGAAAGCAGTGCGGCCAGCACGAGCAGCGGCCAAAAGAACCACCGGAGAGCCGGGCGCTGATGTCGGGCTGACGATCTCAGAATTTCACCTCCGGCACGGCGGTGGCAGCCTCGTCAGCCTTGAAGTACTCCTTCGGCTTCAGCTTGAGCGCCACGCTGTTGGTCAGTGAGTTGGGGAAAATGCGGATGGAAGAGTTGAACACCTCGACCGCCTGGTTGTAGCGCTGGCGAGCGACGCTGATGCGATTCTCCGTGCCTTCGAGCTGCACCTGCAAGTCACGGAAATTCTGCGTGGCTTTAAGCTCCGGATAGCGTTCGACGGCAACCAGAAGCCTCGACAGCGTCGAAGAGAGCTGGCCCTGCGCGGCCTGGAACTTCGACATGGCTGCCGGGTCGCTCAGCATCTCCGGCGTGAGCTGGATGGAGGTCGCCTTCGCGCGGGCCTCAACCACGGCCTGCAGCGTCTCCTTCTCGAAATTGGCCGCGCCTTTCACCGTGGCGACAAGGTTCGGCACGAGATCGGCCCGGCGCTGAAGCTGCGATTCGAGGTCGCCCCACGCGCGATTGACCGCCTCCTCGTTCTGCTGCATGACGTTATAGCCGCACCCGCTGAGCATGACCAGCGCCACAAGAAACGGTAAGACTCTTGAAACAGAGCGGAAATATGATCGGATCATAAGAGTTTGCTTCAGGATTGTTGTTCGGATACTCCACAGGAATATAATAATCGTCTCCCCGTTGCAAAACCAAATTGACGTATTTCCGAGATAACTTTTTCCAGATTTGGTTGTATAAGCGTTTCATTTACGATAACTTGCGTGAATTGATCGCACAGTGACCGCGCAACGTACCCCTAACCCCTGCAACCCCTGATCACCATGCGCAAATCGGCTCTTCTTTCCGCCCTGATCCCGGTGTTTTTCACCTCTCCGCTGCATGCGGCATTCAACGCTCTGCCGGTCGATCCGCGAGGAATCGCCATGTCCGGAGCCACAACCGCCCTGCCCGACAACCCGTGGGGCCTTTTTTACAATCCGGCAACCACAGGCAGACAGTCCGGCGCAGCCCTCAGCTACACCATCCCTTACGGCGACGAGGACCTCAGCAGCATTGCCGGCGCGGTAAACCTCTCCCGGCTGCCGTTCGACCCGGAGGGCACTGTCTCGCTCGGCATGAGCCGCCACAACGCAACCGGTTATCACGAAACCACCTGGATCGCCGGGTACGGACGCGAAGTGCTTCCGTCGATCCGGCTCGGCGTTTCGCTCTCACGGATGACGCAGAAGTTCGACGGTTTCGGAGATGACTCGGCCACCGGCATCAACGCGGGCCTGCAAGCGAGAATCACGCCGCTCGTGACCCTCGGCATCAGCTCGATGAATCTGAACTCCCCGACCATCGGCGAATCCGGCTTCCGGCTGCCGAGAACAACGCTCGCGGGCCTGACCTTTCACTTTCCGACCGGCAGCCTGCTGACCGTCAACGCACTGACCGATCCCGACCGCTCAAGCCGCCTGCTCGCAGCCGGCGATTTCGCCGTCGCTCCGATGACGCGCCTGATGGTCGGCCTGGCCACCAATCCGTCACTCATCTCGGCAGGAGCCAGCTTCGGCACCGGCGCGCTGAAAGCCACGGCCGCCATCAGCCGTGACCTCGATCTCGGCACCACCAGCTCGTTCGGAGTCGAAGCGGGCTGGTAACGAACAAAGAACTTCAGGGACGAAGAAAAAAGATTGTCCTTCTTTCTTCGTCCACCTGTCCCGCAACATCCACGCCGCCAACATTCAGCAAATTCCGGGCGGCGCCGCAGGCAATCGCGGGACTTCACTCCCCGGCCTCCATCTCCCGAGAATACTTTCCTTCGCGGGCAAGGCCGTTCAGGCGGCTTCGTTTGCAGAGCGCCCTCTGCGCGGCAGCCACATTGTCCTCAAGACCCTTCCACGCGGCAAGCACGGGAGCCTGCAACGCGCGGCCGTACGAGAAGCTGACCTCCCACGGATGCCGTCCCATCAAGTTCATGGCGTTCAGATTGGCGGTGGCCTCTTCGGCGCTCTGGCCGCCGGAAAGAAACACGATGCCCGGCACGGCTGCCGGAACGTAACGGTTGAGGCAGCGAATCGTCGCTTCGGCAACCTCTATGGGGCTGTTCTGGCGGGCGCATTTTTTACCCGCGATGACCATGTTCGGCTTCAGCAGCATCCCCTCGAACAGCACGCAATGCAGATCGAGTTCGGCGAACACCGCCTCAAGCACCCTTGAGGTCACCTCCTCGCACCGCTCGATGCCGTGCGCGCCGTCCATGAGCACCTCGGGCTCAACGATCGGCACAAGCCCCTCTTCCTGACACAGCGCGGCGTAACGCGCCAGCGCGTGAGCATTCGCGCGGATGCCGAACGGCGTCGGAACATCATGTCCGTCGATGTCGATCACCGCCCGCCACTTCGCGAATCCGGCTCCGAGTTCCCGGTACTCGACCAGCCTTTCGCGCAAGCCGTCCAGCCCCTCGGTCACCTTTTCGCCAGGAAACTGCGCCAGCGCTTTCGCCCCCCGGTCAACCTTGATACCGGGCACGATTCCCCGCTCTGCAAGCAATCTGGCGAAAGGGACGCCGTCAGGGGTGGACTGGCGTATGGTTTCATCGAAAAGAATCACGCCGCCGATATAGCGCTCGATGCCGTCGGTGGTAAACAGAAGTTCACGGTACCGTCGTCGCGCCGGCTCGGTGGACTCGACCTGAATCGAATCGAACCGCTTTTTGATGGTCGGAGAGCTCTCGTCAGCCGCAAGAACCCCCTTCCCGTTCGACACAATGGCGGACGCCACTGAACGAAGTTTATCGCTGTCCATACCAACCTCCTTGCGTTTTGTATTCCAGGCACCGTTCGTTTCAGCAACAATGAACGATACGCCTTGATTCCCGAGGAAAAACGAGGCGAAAGAACCGCGAAACCTGAACGCAGAAGGGCGGACACACAGGTCCGCCCCTACAGATCACGCCTGACGGAGAACTCTCCATTATTTCTCACGCCGACAAGCGCTCGACCGTGAACACTCCCTGAACCTTCCGCAGCTTGTCCATCAGCGTCGTGAGCTTGTCGGTGTTCTTCACGAAGATCGTGAGGTTGCAGACGAAGATGCCGTCTTTGGCGTGCAGCGTGATGGTGCGGATGTTGGTGTCGAATCTGGAGATGACGCCGGTGATCTGGTTGGTCATGCCGATCTTGTCTTCGCCGACGACACGGATGCCGGCCAGGAACTCGGTGTCAACCTTGCGGTTCCAGGCGACCGAGACGATCCGCTCGCTCTTGACGAGGTTTTCGTTGGTGACGTTGACGCAGTTCTTGCGGTGAATCTTGACCGTGCCTTCGGTAGTGACGAAGCCGATGATGTCGTCGCCCGGCACGGGGTTGCAGCATTTGGCGTAGGAGTAGGCGATGTTGTTCATCCCGGCGATAATCACTTCGTCCTTGTGCTGCGTGGGGCGCTCCTGCACCTCGCGGGCGATTTCGGCGAACTCCTTGTGCGCCTTGCCCTGCACCCCGCCCTCCGTCGCTTCGGCGGGCTTGTGCGGCCGGGTGATGCTCTCCATCACCTCTTCGCTGCTGATCTGCTGGTTGGCCAGGGCGCTGAACAGGTCGGCCGGAGTCTTGATGCCGTGCTTCCGGATCGCCCGGATGGCGTCGTTTTCGGTAAACAGCTTCTTGGTGCCCGAAAGCATTTTGTCCCACATGTTGCGCCCCTTCTCAATCTCCATGCGGCGCTCTTCGTTGATGGCCGCCCTGATCTTGAGCTTGGCGCGGTGGGTCACCACAATCTTCAGCCAGTCCGCCTTCGGCTTCTGGCTCTTTGACGTAATCACCTCGACGCGGTCGCCCGACCTCAGCTCGGCGTTCAGACGCACGATCTTGCCGTTGACCTTCGCGCCGATGCAGCCGTTGCCGATTTCGGTGTGGATCGCATAGGCGAAATCGATCGGCGTGGCTCCGGCGGGCAGAATCTTCATGTCGCCCTTCGGCGTGAAGACGTAAATCTCGTCGTGATAGAGATTGAGCTTGAAGCCCTCCATGAAGGCCGATGCGGAGTCGGCATCCTTGATGAGCTCGCGCGCCCACTTGAGGAACGAGTCAACCGCCGCGTCGTCCTTGGTGATCTTCTCCTTGTAGCGCCAGTGCGCCGCGACGCCAAGCTCGGCGAATTCGTGCATCCGGCGTGTGCGGATCTGCAACTCGATGACGTGGCCTTTCGGGCCGATGATCGCCGAGTGGAGCGACTGGTAGCCGTTGTGCTTCGGAATGGAGATGTAATCCTTGAAGTGCTGCGGTATCGGCGGATACTTCTGCGTGATGTAGCCGTACACCGCAAAACAGTCGGACAGCTTTTCCGTATCGATGATGACGCGAATGCCGTACAGATCGTGGATGTCGTCGAACTGCTTGTTCTTCAGGCGCATCTTGTTGTAGATCGAGTAGAGATGCTTGGCGCGCCCCTGCACCTCGACGTTGAAGCCCTGCTTTTCGAGATCGGCCTTGATCGGCACGATCATCTTGTTGAGGTAGGCGATGCGCTCGTTGCGGCTCAGCTGGACCTTTTTGAGCAGGTAGTCGTACATCTTGGGGTCGATGTACCTGAGCGCGAGATTCTCCAGATCGACCTTCATCTTGCCGAGACCGAACCGGTGGGCGAGCGGCGCGTAGATGTCGCGCGTTTCGAGCGCCATGCGCAGGCGACGGTGCTCCGGCAGCGAGTCGAGCGTGCGCATGTTGTGCAGGCGGTCGCAGAACTTGATGAGGATGACGCGGATATCCTTGACCATCGAGAGCAGCATCTTGCGGAACCCTTCGGCTTCGGTGGTCTCGCGGTTGACCATGATGCCGGAAATCTTGGTCAGCCCCTCGACGATGTCGGCCACCTCGGTGCCCAGCTCGGCGACGATGTCGTCGTAGGTGTATTCGCTGTCCTCGATCACGTCGTGCAAGAGCGCCGCCGCGACGGAGACGCCGTCCAGCGGCAGTTCGGTCACGAGCAGGCGGGCCACCTCCACGGGATGATAGAAGAACGGCTCGCCGGAAGCGCGCTTCTCCCCCTCATGGGCGCGATAGCACATGAAAAAGGCGCGCTGAATGAGCGACTCATCGTAGTTCTTGAGGTTCGCCCGGCAAAGCCGCAGGATTTCGTGCAGTTTCTGGTAATGTTCCTGTTCTATCTGGGCCAGCATGAAAGTTCGCTTCTCAGGAGTTGGAAAATGTTATCGCCTGATCCTCTGAAGGGCGTCTCCGCAACGTGTGATGAGCGGTTTGAGTGCAGGGCGCGGACGAAGTCCGAAACCGGAGCGTACTCAGCCTACATGAGGATTTCGGGCACCGCCCGGCGCGGCAATCGAAACGCGCAACAAATTTTTAGAAATGCCCTGAAGTATCATGATATGAAATCAGCGCTTCAGGTCAATATTTTTTACTCCGCCATTTGCCCGATTCGCTCCTGAAGCATCAGAATTTCGTCACGCAGATAGGCGGCTTTCTCGTAGTCGGTCTCGGCGGCGGCCCGCTGCATTTCGACGTTCATCTCGGCGACCATCAGCACCACGTCATCGCGGCTCATGCTGTCGAGCACGCCGCGCAGTTCGAGTTCGGGGCGCTTCTGCAGGCCGAGGCGCTTGCGGCGGTAACGCTCCTC
>JAFGER010000105.1 GCA_016931495.1 Chlorobiaceae bacterium
AGCTGGTGCGGGTGGATGGAACGGAGAACGGCGCAATCGCCCCCGGCACCAGAGCGCTCGCCTTCGCGGGCATCGGCGCGCCGTCGGGCTTCCTGCACAGTCTCGAAGCAGCGGGCCTGAACGTCGGCGCGACGAAGTTCTTCCGCGACCACGAACCCTACACAAAGGCCGCAGTACGCTCGATTGTCGAGGAATCAGCCCAAAAAGAACTCGTGCCGGTCACGACGGAAAAGGACTGGTTCCGCCTCGCCGATAACCCGGAGCTTGCCGAAATGCTCGAAAAAGCCGGCTGCAGCTATCTGACGATTGACCCCGAATTCCCGGACGGCACGGCGGAGCTGGAAAAGCGGCTGATGGGCGTGGTGAAGCGCTGATCGATCTTGCATTCAGGAGGGTTTTAACCCGGCGGACATTTGAACCCTCTTACATTCACGTTGCCCCGGCTTTCAAGCCGGGGTTTCGTTGTGATCGGGCGTAAAGAGGACGAGCAAAAAATCCGCCCCTACCATAGTCGCGAGCGCATGCGCTTCGATTTCAAAAGAAGGTTCGTCAGTCCTCCTTGACGATCTTCGATATGGCCTTGAAATTCTCCCCTCCCGCCACGCGCAGGAGTTCGAAAATAGCCATCTCGGTGCTGGTGAGTGCGGCTCCGGCGCGTTCGATGCAGCGGATGCCGAGCGCACGATTCTCTTCCGTTCGGGACGAGACGGCATCGGTAACCAGATGAACGTTGTAGCCGAATTCGAGCAACTCCACGCTGGTCTGGTAAACGCACACGTGGGTCTCCATGCCGACGACCAGAATATCGTTGCGGCCAAGCGCGCGCAGGCGCTTCATGAAGTCGTCGTTGCCGCAGCAGCTGAACGAAAGCTTCTCGAACGGCGTTTCTTCCGGGATCAGCTCCTTCAACTCATCGACTGTGCGACCAAGCCCTTTCGGGTACTGTTCGGTGCAGATCACCGGAACATCGAGGAGATTACAGGCCCGGATCAGCTTGCTGACGTTTTTGACAACGCGATCCGGCTGGAATACTGATGTGGCGAGCTTGCCCTGAATGTCGATAACAAGCAGCAAGGTCTCTTTGGGAGTTATCATGGGTATCGGCGATGAGAGTATTGATCCTGTTTCAGGAGAGGATTTCCTACAATTTTGAAATTTCTGAAGATAGAACAATGGAAACGTTTCTCAAGAGCGCAGTATGGAAAAGGCATCAATGAAATCAATGAAACCGGGAACACGGGGTGAACTTCTGGTCGTCATCCAGATGGCGCTCGTGGCGCTCTTTTTTTTCACTCCCGAATGGCCTGACTTCAGGAACGGGGAGCTTTACCGGCAACTCGCGGTTCTTCGCTGGGGCAGCCTTGTTGCCGGAATGATCATTGCCGCCATACTCGGCATCGGCGGCTCACTCACGATTCGCAGGTACCTCACCCCGCTCCCCTACCCGGTCGATCACAGCAAGCTGGTCGATACCGGTGTCTATGCGTATGTGCGCCATCCGCTCTACAGCTCGCAGCTCTTCGCCGCCGCCGGATGGGCCGTTTTCTCGTTAAGCCTTTCGCACCTGCTGGTGACGATTGTGGCCGCACTCTTCTTCAACTACAAAGCCTCGAAAGAGGAAGCCTGGCTCACCGAACGCCACCCCGAGTACCGCGACTACGCCGCACGGGTGGGCAAATTCGTGCCGGGGGTGGGGAAGTTGAAAAAATAGAGTGATTTTCGCCAGCTCAGTCGGATCCGACTGATCATTCTTCACGCTCCCTCACGCACCGCACCGACAGCCCCAGCCCTTTGGCGACGCTGACCCGCTGCAGCTTTCGGCTGCCTTCGCTGATTTCGCGGTTCCAGGCGTCGAACTCGCCTGATGGCGTGGCCGTCCAGAAAAAGGCGGCCTGCCCTTTGCCGAAAAAGTAGCCGAGGCAGTTGCGGCTCCCAGTGAAGGCGGTCTCGAAGCCTCGCCCACCAGTCGCCGCTTCGAGTTCGCGCCAATCTTCGTCGGTTGGCACGCGCCATCCTTCTGGTGCGAGGCCGCGCGGGTCAGCGACGGCGAACCAGTTGTAGAGGCGCCCTCCATCCGGTTCGTTGCCGTAGTCGCAGTACGCGCCCTCCTGCTTCGAGATGGCGTCGTTCCAATCCTCGACGCTTCGCGCATGGCGAATCAGGTCGCCGTTGCGGTACTTTTCAGTGTCAAGGTTTTCGGCCATCCACACCTGCTTGCCGATGGCGATGCTTTGGACGGCATCACGTTTAGCGCAGCCGGACGCCAGCACCAGAACGACGGCGAGCAGGGCAAGAACACCCCTTTTTTTATATAAAGAATATACGGCTTGATGGATCATCTGGACTTTCAGGGATGAACGGTTCAGGAAAACCGTCTATTTTCAAAAGCTCAAGCTTTTTCATACCATAAAAATATACCTCTCTGCCAATCACTAAATCCTGACCATCATGAAAAAGATCGGAGTCATTCTTTCGGGATGCGGCGTCTATGACGGATCGGAGATTCACGAGGCGGTGCTTACCCTGCTTTCGCTCGACAAGGCCCAGGCCGAAGCAGTCTGCCTGGCGCCCGACATTCCGCAGCGCCATGTCGTCAACCATCTCACGGGCGAGGTGTCGGAAAACGAAACCCGGAACGTGCTGGTCGAATCAGCCAGAATCGCCCGCGGTTCGATCCGAAACCTCAGGGACATCGACACGATGATCCTGGACGGCCTCATCATTCCCGGCGGCTACGGCGCAGCAAAAAATCTGAGCGATTACGCCCTCGCCGGAGCGAAATGCGAAGTGCTTCCCGAGGTTGCCGAGGCGGTCACGCGGTTCCGCAAAAGCGGCAAACCGGTCGGCTTTCTCTGCATCGCGCCGGTCATCGCGGCAAAGCTGTTCGGTCCGGAGGGTGTGGAAGTGACCATCGGCAGCGACCAGCAGACGGCGGAGGACATCGCGGCGATGGGAGCGAAGCACATCACCGCCCCGGTCGATGAGATCGTCGTCAGCCCCGGCGAGAAAATCGTCACCACCCCGGCCTACATGCTCGGCCCCGGCATCAGCGATATAGCCAAAGGCATCGACAAACTGGTCGCCAAAGTCCTCGAACTGGCGTAAAAAACATTAAATCAGTCAGATCCGTCCGATACGTCCGATCATATACCATTGGGCGCGCACCATGCGCCCCTACTTGGGTTCGTACGGAACGCCGACCTCTTTCGGCGGCGTGGCTTTGCCGACGAAACCGGCAAGCACGAACAGGGTAACGAGATAGGGCAGCGACTGCACGAGCTGCGAGGGCAGCCAGCCGGATGGCAACCACATCGACAGCGCTTCGGCGGCGGCGAACAACAGGCTCGCCAGCGCCGCGCCAACCGGCGACCACTTACCGATGATCATCGCCGCCAGCGCGATGTAACCGCGCCCGGCGGACATGTTGTCCGTAAAACTGTGCTGCTGGAAGACGAGGAACGCGCCGCCGAGCGCGGCCAGCGCACCGGAAATCAGTACGCCGGAGTAGCGCAGGCGGCGGACGCTGAGGCCCGCCGTCTCGACCGCTTCGGCGCTCTCGCCCGCCGCGCGGAGCCGCAGGCCATAAGGCGTCCGGAAGAGCACGAACTGGCCAAACGCGACCGAGAGCACGGCAATGACGAGCAGCGGATCGAACAGCGGCATCGGAACCTCCATGCCGGCGATGCGGGGCGAATTCATCGCGCTGCCGAACAGGAGGCCAAGACCGAACCGGGTCGCACCCATGACGAGAAGGTTGATGGCGATGCCGCTGACGATCTGGTCAGCCCGGAGCGTCACGGTCACAAAGGCGTGCAAGAGCGCGATCGTCAGCCCGAGAGCCACCGCGAATACCATGCCCGCCCAGGCCGAACCGGTCAGGTGCTGGCCGAGCATCGCGCCGAAAGCTCCCGCGAGAATCAGACCTTCGAGCGCCAGATTGACCACGCCGCCCCGTTCCGAAAAAACCGCCCCTGCCGAAGCGAAAAGATAGGGCACCGAAATCCTGAACACCTGCAGAATGAAAACAACTGCTAAACTCTCCATGAAACTGGGGGTTTGAACGCTATTACGGGTTTTTCCGAACGTTTTTTTCTGTTAAATTGATGACTTGGAAAATCTACGTTTCCAACGCAATATCCATGAATTTATCTGTTTTTTCGGGTCAACCAACCATCAGGAACATGCCGAATACGCACGTTAACGAAGAATCCGCCGTAACCAAGCAATACATCTACAGTTTTGCTGGTGGCTCCGCAGAAGGGGATGCCTCAATGAAAAACCTCCTCGGAGGCAAGGGCGCAAACCTGGCTGAAATGGCCAACATCGGACTGCCCGTCCCTCCGGGCTTCACCCTTTCGACCGAGGTCTGCACCTACTACTACGATCATCAGAAAACCTACCCCGCGAATCTCTTCGAAACCGAAATTCCGGCTGCGCTCAAAAAAGTCGAGGATTACCTCGGCAAAAAGTTCGGCGACCCCGAAAACCCGCTGCTCGTCTCCGTCCGCTCCGGCGCCCGCGCCTCGATGCCCGGCATGATGGACACGATCCTCAACCTCGGCCTCAACGACACGACCGTCGAAGGCCTGGCCCGCAAATCGGGCAACCCCCGCTTCGCCTGGGACTGCTACCGCCGCTTCGTGTCGATGTACGGCGACGTCGTGCTCGACCTCAAACCGGCAGACAAGAAGCAAATCGATCCCTTCGAGGAGATTCTCGAACAGAAAAAGCACGAGCTTGGCATCCACCTCGACACCGAGTTCCAGGTCGAAGACCTCAAGGACCTCGTGGCCCGCTACAAGAAAGCCATCTTCGAAAAGACCGGCAAGACCTTCCCCGAAGATCCGACCGAGCAGCTTCGCGGAGCCATCGGCGCCGTCTTCAACAGCTGGAACAACG
Source organism: Chlorobiaceae bacterium (assembly GCA_016931495.1). GTDB lineage: Bacteria > Bacteroidota > Chlorobiia > Chlorobiales > Chlorobiaceae > Chlorobaculum. The sequence goes on from JAFGER010000105.1 coordinate 4,900, forward strand.
AACGCGCGATCGTCTATCGCAAACTGAACCACATCCCCGGCTGGTGGGGCACGGCCTGCAACGTCCAGGCGATGGTGTTCGGCAACATGGGCGATGACTGCGGCACCGGCGTGGCCTTCACCCGCGACGCTGCTTCGGGCGAGAACATCTTCTACGGCGAGTTCCTCATGAACGCCCAGGGCGAGGATGTGGTGGCCGGAACCCGTACGCCGCTCAAGATCGCGCAGCTTGCCGAGGGCAAACCGGAGATGTACAACCAGCTCGAAGAGATCCGCTCGATCCTCGAAAAGCACTATCGCGACATGATGGACATCGAGTTCACCATCGAGAACGACAAGCTCTTCATGCTCCAGTGCCGCGTCGGCAAGCGCACCGGCTTCGCCGCCATCAAGATCGCCGTTGACATGTTCAACGAAGGACTGATCGACGAGAAAGAGGTGCTGCGCCGCATCGAGCCCGAACAGCTCAACCAGCTTCTCCGCCCGGTCTTCGACCTTGCCGAAAAGAAAGCCGCCATTGACGGCGGACGCCTGCTCGCCACCGGCCTCAACGCCGGCCCGGGAGCCGCCTGCGGCCGCGTTTACTTCAACGCCGACGACGCGATGGAAGCCAACGCCCGAGGCGAAGAGGTGATTCTCGTGCGAATCGAAACCTCGCCTGAAGACATCAAGGGCATGAACGCCTCCGAAGGCATCCTTACCGAACGCGGCGGCATGACTTCGCACGCAGCGCTCGTCGCCCGCCAGATGGGCAAGGTGTGCGTGGCCGGCTGCGGCGCGCTCAGGATCGACTACAAGGCCGGCGAAATGCGGGTCTATGGCAAAGACACCGTCATCAAGGAGGGCGAGTACATCTCCATCGACGGCACGACGGGCGAAGTGATCGCCGGTGAGGTCAAGACCAAGAACTCCGAAATTCTCGAAGTGCTGATCGACAAGACCCTCGATCCGGCAGATGCCCCGACCTTCAAGATTTACGACCAGCTCATGCAGTGGGCCGACAAGTACCGCAAGCTCAATATCCGCACCAACGCCGACCAGCCCGACCAGGCCGAGATCGCCGTCACCTTCGGCGCGGAAGGCATCGGTCTGTGCCGTACCGAGCACATGTTCTTCGGCGGCGACCGCATCGACGCCATGCGCGAGATGATTCTGGCCGACGATATCAAGGGCCGCAAGATTGCGCTTGAAAAGCTGCTTCCCTACCAGCGCGACGACTTCTTCGGCCTCTTCAAGGCGATGGGCTCGCGCCCGGTCACCGTCAGGCTGCTCGATCCGCCGCTGCACGAGTTCCTGCCGCACACCGACGCCGAGATCGATGACCTCGCCGCCAAGATCGGCAAATCGAGCGCCGAAATCAAGGCGCGCATCGCAAGCCTGCACGAGTTCAACCCGATGCTCGGCCTGCGCGGCTGCCGCCTCGGCATCCTGCACCCGGAGATCACCGTGATGCAGGTTCGCGCCATCATCGAAGCCGCCTGCCGCATCAGGCAGGAAGAGGGTCTCGATATCGTGCCGGAAATCATGGTTCCGCTGGTCAGCACCGTCAAGGAGCTCGAAATCACCAGCGAGGTGATTCACAAGACCGCCCGCAGCGTCATCGCCGAGCAGGGCGTCGGAGTTAAGTACCTCGTGGGTACGATGATCGAAGTACCGCGCGCGGCCATCACCTCCGACCAGATCGCCCAGGCTGCCGACTTCTTCAGCTACGGCACCAACGACCTGACCCAGATGGGCCTCGGCATGAGCCGTGACGACTCCGGCCAGTTCCTGCCGATCTACCAGCAGCAGGAGATCTTCGCGCGCAACCCGTTCGAAAGCATCGACATCGATGGCGTTGGCCGTCTGGTCAGCATCTCGGCCAAAGAGGGCCGCTCGGTCAAGCCCGACCTCAAGCTCGGCATCTGCGGCGAGCACGGCGGCGACCCGGCCACGGTCGAGTTCTGCCACAAGACTGGCCTGAACTACGTTTCGTGCAGCCCGTTCCGCGTACCGATCGCCCGGCTGGCCGCCGCCCGCGCGGCCCTGCTCTGACGAGCGTACAGCGACAATGGACAATCACAAAGGCGGCTCCCGACGGGCCGCCTTTGCTGTTTCATGGCTGACCGATTGATGATTTTTATTTCAGGACAACCCTGCCGTTTCGGCGCCAGAGACTTTCTCGTTGAACCGGTTACGGCAAGCGCAGAAAACAGTCGCGATGCCATTGCCAGACAAGAGGACAGGAAATCGATTCACGCTGCCGACCACAGACGGAAAAAGGATCGCCGGCAAAATGATTGATTGTTGCCGCCGGAAGGACGGAAAACCGGACAGCGTGCGGAACAGGAACGAGTTGAAGGTCAAAACAGGCGGTTGCGGCAGAAAAAAGGCGGGTCACCAAAAGAAAAGGGAGACGCGAAACGCATCTCCCCGAAACATCGAGCGTACGGACAACGGGCAGCCTTCATTCCGTCACGAAGCTGCTCGCAAATCCCCCATAAAAACCGGATGGCGCAGACGCTTTACTCTGCGTATTTGTTGGAGGTAACCCCGAGCACTTCATAAAGAGGGCAGTAACCGATGATTGCCGTAGCCAACGGAATCAGGCCGACGATTCCGACAAGGTTGTGAAATACGATTGCATAGACAAGCATTATGACGCCTATGAACGCACGAACGGTACGATCTTTTTGCCCCATATTTTTCTTCATGGCTGCTCCGTCAAGGTTTATGATCAGGATAGTTACATTTTGAAAGGACACATCGAACAACCGGCCACCCTCCGGAACCGGATCGCGCCGGAAAGCGACTTTCTCAATGTCCACAGGTAACTGCTTCCGTTACAAGCAGTTTTTTGAATATACAAAAAGATCGTTCAACGCCAGCACACCGCCACACCCCACGCCAGGCATGAGGAGCAGCGCCTTGGGTCATTGACCCTGCGCCTCTCAGATTGGAGCCCCGCCTCAAGACAGCGATGTCATTCCGCTCGTTTCTCAAGACTCCGTCACCCAGACCGCCGCTGCATCATGGTTCATGAAAGCCTGCATGGCAAAACGGCGTATCTCTTGGCCAGCCTCTTCGCAGAACAGCTTCGCCATGGCGTGATGCGTTCCTGTTGAAGTGACAATCGCTGTTTTTGTTCTGGTGGCCTCACGAGGATAATACGCTTTAATCATCTCCATCAAATCAAAAAGGCTGATACTCGAAAAATCGCACTCGCACCCGTCAAACATCCAGATAGAGTTCTTGTGAGGATATTCTGGATGCAGAAAAATCTCTTTCAATGCCTGAAAAAGCTGTTCCTGGTCAACGGAACCCTTAAAGTTGACGCATAGGTGCGAAGAATTGTTTTCAATTACATGCATGAATCTGTTGACGTCCGCTGATAAATGTTTGCCAAGCCATCACCAGCACAACTGATAATGAGGCTGGATGAAAAGATTTACAGGAGATACTATGGATATTCAGAGCTATTAACACCCTTTCGAAAATAAGCATTATGCTCGTTCAGGAAAAGAAAGAAACAAAAAAACGGCCTTCATGACAGACTATCATAAGCACAAGCCCCTGCAGCAGCCATGCCCTGCCATTCGCTTGCAGACGCACAGGCAACCGCCCGAAACACATGGTTCACCTGAGGATTCAGAGCACGATCCAATGCGTCGAACAGAATGCGTAACAGGATTTTGGAGAAACAAATAAATGATCCGTGTTCCGCCTGTTTGCCGGCAAAGTTATTCATATACTCAACAGTTTTCTTTCCCTCATCATGCTTGTGCTCGCCTGGCTTGCGATGCAGAAAATGATGTGAATCAGTTCAAAAACGCATGCATACGACAAACCTGCCTGTAGCTTTGCATTGACCGGATTGAAGCATGCAACCAATCGGAAAGCGCTATTGCGGAAACTCCGGAATGCAAGCCGGGGGTGAAGCCCTGGTTTCGAGAATCACCGAAATGGACTGAAACCGGACAGCAAAAAAACAGCGAGGGTCTCCGGCAGGGCTTGCTGATACCCGTCCGGAGACCCTCACCGCTATGGCCTTGCCGTTCTGAAAAGGGCGAGGAATGAATGGCGCCCGCTGTTCAGGAAAGCTCAGTTCGTTTCGGCGGCCTGTTCTTTGGCCTTGAAAAACATGCAACCACCCTCAGCGACGACCTCTTTGCCGAAGCAGGTGCCGACGGAAGGATTCGACGGATTGACGGTGAAGCTCTGGCACTCCTGGCACTGCTTGCCGGGTTCGGCCTTCTGTTTATACATGATCTCCATGTTCGTTATGCTGTTTTATCGGTTCTCGTGTTTGTGGGCCGCCTCATGGCGGACGGCTGGAATATACGCTTCCCTCCGAATTTTCACAGGCCTTGTCCCCCCCAAGAAACCTTATCTGAACCGTAACTGTTTGAGGCGGTAACCCGACAGTTCGGGGTTGATGTTTCAAAGAACATTGATAGATTGAAAGACGGAAATTTTTAAGAGGCTCACGATACAACGAATGGATTTCAGCCACATCAGCATACGAGGCGCACGGGTTCACAATCTCAGGAACATCTCGCTCGACATTCCGCGCAACAAGCTGGTCGTGATTACCGGCATTTCGGGGTCGGGCAAGTCGAGTCTGGCGTTCGATACTATCTACGCCGAGGGGCAGCGGCGCTTCATGGAGACGCTCTCGCCCTACGCGCGGCAGTTCATCGGCAACATCGAGCGGCCCGACGTCGATTTCATCGAGGGGCTGTCGCCGGTCATCTCGATCGACCAGAAGAGCACGAGCCGTTCGCCGCGCTCGACGGTGGGCACCGTGACCGAAATTCACGATTTCGTTCGGCTTCTTTACGCGAAGGCGGGGCGGCGCTACGATCCCGTGACGGGACAAATGCTGCAAAAGCAGAGCGAGGAGAGCATCCGCGAGGCGATTCTCGCTCTGCCGGAGGGGACGAAGCTTCAGATTCTCTCGCCACTCGTGACGGGGCGCAAAGGCCATTACCGCGAGCTGTTCGACCGCTATATCAAGCGTGGCTACCTCCGAGCGCGCATCGATGGCGAGTATGTGGAGATGACTGCCGGAATGCAGCTCGAACGCTACAAGAGCCACAACATCGAGCTGGTGGTAGACCGGCTGGTCGTCGGGCCGGGCGCGGCAGAGCGGATCGGGCAGGCGGTGAACCTCGCCATTTCGATGTCGGAGCACAAGTCGTCGGTGATCTGCGACACGGAGGAGGGAGAGCGCTATTTCAGCACACAGTACGCCTATTCGGACGGCACCGTGCCGGTGGATGTGCTCGCGCCGAACCAGTTCAGTTTCAACTCCCCTTACGGCGCCTGCCCGGAGTGCAACGGTCTTGGTGACATCATGCAGCTCTCGGCGGAGCTGATGGTGCCCGACATGACGCGCTCGCTCGACGAGGGAGCCATCGAGCCGTTCGGCAAGCCCGGCAAGCGCAACCTCTGGCAGGTGATTCGCGCCATCGCGAAAAAATACGGCTTCTCGCTTACCACGCCGGTGGCGGGCATTCCGGTCGAGGCGCTCGACATCCTGCTTTACGGCTCCGGCAGTAAAACGTTTGACGTCGGTTACAGCTACGCCGGAAAGGAGCATCTCTACCCGCAGAGCTTCCAGGGGGCGGTGCCCTACGTGGAGGAGGTGCGGGTGAACGCCGCGACGCCGAAGCTGCGGGAGTGGGCCGAGAGCTTCATGATCCGCCAGACCTGCCCGGTGTGCGGCGGCTCGCGGCTGAAGCAGGAGAGCCTGCATGTGAAGGTGGACGACCTCAACATCGCCGAGGCCGAGGCATTGCCGCTGCCCGAAGCGCTCGAATTCTTCCGCGCCCTGCCACCGAAGCTCACGGCCAAGGAGCAGCTCGTCGCCGCGCCGGTGCTGCATGAAATCACCAAGCGCATCGAGTTCCTGCTCAACGTCGGCCTCGGCTATCTCACGCTCGACCGCAGTTCGCAGACGCTCTCCGGCGGCGAAGCGCAGCGCATCCGGCTCGCCTCGCAGCTCGGCTCGCAGCTCAGCGGGGTGCTCTACGTGCTCGACGAGCCAAGCATCGGCCTGCACCAGCGCGACAACCACAAGCTCATTGATTCGCTGCATCGCCTGCGCGATCTCGGCAACACGGTGCTCGTGGTCGAGCACGACAAGGACACGATGCTCCAGGCGGACGAGATCATCGATCTCGGCCCCGGCGCGGGCGAGCACGGCGGCCTCGTAGTGGCGCAGGGCACGGCGACGACGCTCGGGCCGGACTCCGTGACGGCAGGCTACCTGAACGGCTCGCTGACGGTCTCGTTTCCGCCTTCGACCGACGGCAAGGAGGCGAAGCCGCGCTACCTCAAAGTGAAGGGGTGCCGGGGCAACAACCTCAAAAACGTCGATGCCGCCTTTCCGCTCGGCTCGCTCATCAGCGTCACCGGCGTGAGCGGCTCGGGCAAATCGACCCTCATCAACGAAACGCTCTACCCGATCCTCGCCCGCCACTTCTACCGCTCGAAGATTCTCGCCCTGCCGTGCGACGGCGTCGAGGGGATCGAGCTGATCGACAAGGTGGTCAACGTCGATCAGTCGCCAATCGGGCGCACGCCGCGCTCCAACCCGGCCACCTACACTGGCGCGTTCACCTTCATCCGCGACTTCTTCACCCGCCTGCCCGAAGCGCAGATTCGCGGCTACAAGGCCGGGCGCTTCAGCTTCAACGTCAAGGGCGGGCGCTGCGAGGTGTGCCAGGGTGCGGGCACGATGAAGATCGAGATGAACTTCCTGCCGGACGTGTACGTCCAGTGCGAGCATTGCAAGGGCGAGCGCTACAACCGCGAGACCTTGCAGGTAAAGTACAAAGGCAAATCGATCGCTGACGTGCTTGAAATGCCCATCGAGGAGGCGGCGCTGTTCTTCGAGGATTTCCCGCGCATCCGCCGGATTCTGGATACGATGCAGAGCGTCGGGCTCGGCTACCTCAAGCTCGGCCAGCCGTCGCCGCTGCTCTCCGGCGGCGAAGCGCAGCGCATCAAGCTCTCGGCGGAGCTGGCCAAAATCCAGACCGGCAAAACGCTCTATATTCTCGACGAGCCGACCACCGGCCTGCACTTCCAGGACATCCAGCACCTGCTCGAAGTGCTCCGCAAGCTGGTGGACAAAGGCAACACGGTGATCGTCATCGAGCACAACCTCGACATCGTGCGCAACAGCGACTGGGTCATCGACCTCGGCCCCGAAGGTGGCAGCGGCGGCGGCATGATCGTCGCCGAAGGCACGCCGGAAGAGATCGCGCGACGGGCGGACACTCACACGGGCCACTTCCTCAAGCTCGACGCCGGAGCGCTGCTCAACGGCACGGACTGAACATCAAACCAACGCCGGACCATCATGACAGCGACCGACGCGCAGACGCCCGAATGCCAGATTTGCGGCACGAAAAAACGCTCCGAGCTGCGGCGAGCCATGACGGTGCGCCCCGCCGTCTCGAAGATCATCCACAGCAAAACCGGCAAGTGGGACGAGAATGGCTGGATCTGCATGGACGACCTGCAACAGTTCCAGCATCTTTACGTCGAGTCGCTGCTGGAGGAGGAGAAGGGCGAGCTGTCGGAGCTGGACAAGGAGGTGATCGAGGGACTCAGAAAGCACGAAATCCTCTCGGCGAACCCCGACATCGATTTCGAAAAAAATCTCTCCCTCGGCCAGCGCCTCGCCGACCACATCGCCGATTTCGGCGGAAGCTGGAAGTTCATCATCATCTTCGGCGTTTTCATCTTCGCATGGATGACGATCAACGTCGTGGCGGTCTTCGCCAAACCCTTCGACCCCTACCCCTTCATTCTGCTCAACCTCGTACTTTCGACGCTGGCGGCGATACAAGCGCCAGTCATCATGATGAGCCAAAACCGCCAGGAAGAACGCGACCGCAAGCGGGCAATCTACGACTACAAGGTGAACCTGAAAGCCGAACTCGAAATCCGCCAACTCCACCAAAAAGTCGATCACCTGCTCTCAAAGCAATGGGAACGGCTGGTTGAAATACAAGAGATTCAGATGGAGCTGATTAACGAGTTGAGGGAGAGGAAGTAGTTTATCTTCTGGGACTATTGGGACTCGTGAAACTTCTGAGAAAAAGAAGAAAACCGCGCACAGCAGAATCCTGCATTTACCAACAAGTCCCATCGGCCACAACCATCCCAACCGTCTCACTTTTCCCTACATAAACTCCTCGAAATAGTCGAGATCCTTGTGGAAAGTCTCTTCCAGCGCGGCGAGTGAAACGAACGCTGCGACCATGCAGATCACGCCGACGATGATCGCGCCGCCTTCGAGGCCGAAGTGGCCTCTCGTGTACTGAAAGAGCATCGTGATCGGCACCACCATGCCGCGCACGAGGTTCGGGACGGTGGTGGCGACCGTGGCGCGGAGGTTGGTGCCGAACTGCTCGGCAGCGACGGTCACGAAAATCGCCCAGTATCCGCCCGAAAATCCGAGGGCGAACGAGACCCAGTAGAAAGCGGTCGGCGTCGCGCCGCGCTGCATGAAATAGATCGCGATGGAAACGATGTTCAGCACGAGAAACACCAGCACCGCCTTTTTGCGGCTTTGCAGCACCTGGCTCAACAGGCCGCTCGACAGGTCGCCGAACACCAGACCGAGGTAGCAGAACATCACGGCGTTACCCGCCGAGACCGCGCCCTTGATGCCAAGCGCCGTGGCGAATTCGGGCGAAAAGGTGATGAGCACGCCCACCACAAACCAGATCGGCACGCCGATGAGAATCGAATTGAGATAGCGGAAAAAGCGGTCGCGGCTGGTGAAGAGCGCCAGCAGATTGCCTTTGCTGACCGCAGCCTTCGACTCGATCTTCTGGAACATGCCCGATTCCGATACCCTGAACCGCGCCAGCAGCAGCAGCAGGCCAAGCACACCGCCGATGACAAAGGCCGTCCGCCAGTCATAGTGCGTCGCAACCGCGTTGGCCAGAATCGCGCCGCTCACGCCAATCGAGGCTACCAGCATCGTGCCATAGCCGCGCACTTTGGTGTGCAGCACCTCCGAAACCAGCGTGATGCCCGCGCCAAGCTCGCCCGCCAGCCCGACGCCCGCAATGAAGCGCAGCACCGCGTAGGCCTCCAGCGAGGTAGCGAAACCGTTGGCGATGTTGGCCAGCGAGTAGATCAGAATCGAGCCGAACATGATCTTCAGCCGCCCCTTCACATCACCAAGCCAGCCCCACAAAATGCCGCCGAACAGCATGCCGATCATCTGCATGTTGAGCAGAAAGACGCCGTAATCGATCAGCTCCTGCCCCTGCAACCCGAGCGCCTTGAGGCTCGGCACGCGCACGATGCTGAAGAGCACGAGGTCGTAAATATCCACGAAATAACCGAGCGCGGCCACGATGACCGGAAGAGAGAAAACGTCGCGAATGCTCGCGCGGGATGAGTCCTGCATAAGGGGAAGGGGATAAACAATTGACAATGGAATGACAGGATAATACGATTTTTCCATGGAATGGAGGAGCGCGTTGAAAGCACCAGCAAACACCGTTCGGCCCGGCTGAAAAAAGCTCGGAAACGGAAGCCGCGCCTGCATGCAGCTCGCCCCCGCTCTTCAGGCCGGCAAGAGGATCGCGATGCCGAAAACGGTTTCGAGGCGCACCCCGAAAAAGTGTCATGAACGAGATGGGTGCAAGGCGGATGAAGCACAAAAAGACCTCATCGTTAACGCCGTTTCCTGTTATTGAAAAAAATCACCTACATTCATTGAAGAGCGCCTCGAAAGAGTGTCATGAGAGGCCCGTGTGCAAGGCGAATGGAGCACAAAAAACGGAACGGGCAATGAGCGCGTGAGGATTTTGAGCACCACCCAACGCAGCAATCGGGGCTCGTAACAGGTAGTAGAGGCACCCTGAAATGCGTTGCACTGACCTGACCACGAACAATGCGCTGCATGAATGCTCAGCGATATCCATCGAACCCAATGTCTGAAAACCTCCACGCATCGTTCCTGACCGACCTGCAAATTTCCACTCCCGGCATCTTGCCGGAAACCGTCTTTGTCATGAATCGGGAGGGCAAACTTCTCGATGCTGAAGGAGTGTTCAGGGACGACCTTCCGGCCGGGCGCAGCAAGCCGCTGCCTGGTGAAAAACATCCGGACGAGATCGTCGATATCGAAACCAGAAAAAGAGTTGCCGCCGAGGTTATCCGCACTGCACAGCCGAAACATTTTGACACGGTTCAGGACGGATTTGTTCTGAGCAACACCATCCAGCCGCTCTTTTCGTCCGGCGGCAGCATCACCCATCTGCTGCTGTCTGTCCGTACAAAAACAGAGGGGCAGGAATCCGGACAAAGCGTCACCAACAGCCTTGCCGCCATCACCGGAATGTATGACGCCATCCCGGCTTCGGTCATCATTGTCGATGCGCGCATGAAGCTGGTCGGCTGGAACCGCTTTTCGCGCGAAAGCATCAACGGGCTGAACGAAGCCGAAATGCCTGGCATCAACCCCCTGAAGCGCGTGCATCCCGACGATCTGCCTGAAATAAGACGGAAAGTGCACAACATCCTCCACCACGATGCCGAGGAGAGCGGGGAGTTCAGAATGTTTCACAAAAACGGCCCGCCCTACAAATGGGCCATGTTCCGGGGTAAGCGAGCCATTATTGACAATACCCCCTGTGTCGTCTGCGTGGTCACCGAAATTACTGAACTCAAGGAGGCCGAGGAGCAGCAGAAAAAGCTCCAGGAACAGCTGTTCCAGTACCAGAAAATGGAGCTGATCGGCCAGCTTGCCGGCGGCATCGCGCACGACTTCAACAACGCCCTCGCGGCCATCATCGGCAACACGGAACTGGTGCTGGGCAAGCTCGACCCGGATAACCCCGCCGTCTCGAACATCAGGGACATTCATACGCTCGCCCGGCGCTCGGCGGACATGACCCGCCAGTTGCTCACCTTCGCACGCAAGCAGATCGCCATGCCAAAGGTGTTCAACCTGGTCGAAGCGGTATCGGAATGTCTGGGCCTGCACTGCCGGCTTCTCGACGAAAAAATCCGGATCGAATGGACTCCCTGCCCGGAACAGCTTCTGCTGAAACTTGACCCCACGCAACTCGAACAGATACTCTCGAACCTTATCATCAACGCGCGCGACGCCATCACGGACAACGGCTGCATCAGGGTCGAATGCTGCGCCGAGCAGCTCGGGCCGAACGATTCCGACGACCGTTGCTCCGGCCTGTCACCAGGCGAGTATGTGAAGCTGTCGGTCAGCGATAACGGCAGCGGCATCGAACCGGCGGTGCTCCCGCACATCTTCGAGCCGTTCTTCACCACCAAGGAGGTGGGCAAAGGCACCGGGCTGGGCCTTTCGACGGTCTATGGCATCGTGATGCAGAACAGCGGCTGCGTCGAATGCCGCTCCGAACCCGGCAAGGGCACCACCTTCGACGTCTGGCTTCCCCGCCACCAGGAACCGGAGGAGGAGCAGCCGGAGGCGCCCGCCGGAGAGCCGGAGGAGCTTGTCGTGCAATCGAAAGGGACGATCATGGTGGTCGAGGACGAACCTTACATCCTCAAGCTGATCCAGGACATCCTCGAAAGTCACGACTTCACGGTCTTCACCGCGCAGGACGCCGAGGAGTGCCTTGGCATCGCCGACAAACAGCGTACCGGCATCAATCTGCTGGTAACCGACGTGGTGCTGCCGACCATGAACGGCATCGAACTGAGCCAGGCGCTCCAGCAGAGGAATCCGGAGCTGAAATGCCTCTTCATGTCAGCCCACGCTCCGGAAAACGTCATCCGGCAAAAGAGGCTCAGCAACGAAACGGACTTCATCCAGAAGCCTTTCGCCATCAACGATTTCATCAGGGCGATCGACCGGGTGATGAACACCGGGCTGGAAACGATGTGAGGTGAACCGGATTCAGCCTGCCGGGCGTTTTCCGGAATCGAGATGCTTCAGCACGCCCGACACGTCAGATTCTATCGCATGAGCATGATCGAAGCGCTGCACGCGGGTCAGCGCGTTGGGCACCGCGATGCAGCGCAGCCCGGCGGCGACCGCTGAATCCATCCCGCGCCGCGAGTCCTCCACGGCCAGGCACCGCGACGGCTCGACGCCAAGCAGCTCCATCGCCTTGAGATAGGGTTCGGGATGAGGCTTGGCATTCGTGATTTCGTCATCGGTCACGATCACCTCGAAGTGGTCGAGCAGGCCGTGCGCCGCGTGCATCAGCAGCACCTTGTCGCGCGGGCTGCCGGTCACGATGGCGAGGCGAACGTTGCCGGAGAGCGCCTCGATGGTTTCGCGAACCTTCGGCATCAGCGGCACCGGACGCTGCAACCGCTCGACGAACGCCTCGTTGCGCCGCTCCAGCAGCGGCGGAATCAGCTCCGGCGCAAGACCGAGTTCACCGGCAATCTGATAGCTGTGCTTCGCGTTGCCGAGATACTCGACGCCCCAGTACTCCGCATCGAGCTGCAACCCCGCCTCGGCGAAAAAGCTCCGCGTCATCTCGAAAAAGAGCGCCTCGCTATCCACCAGCACCCCGTCGTTATCCCACAAAATCGCTTCGATCATAAAAAGTCTGTTCCGTCGTTTGCTGAAAAGGTTACCGATCGCATCGGTATCGGGGTCAGATACACGATGACGAATACGATCAATAATTGGCTTCTGCGCTTAAACCGGTTCGTTACTCCGGCAGCAATAATTCACAAAACTTACCTGAAAAAGAAATTGGGCTGAAGCCCATAGTATTTATTGGCATCTGTAACCCCGGCTTGAAAGCCGGGGCAATTTTGAATGCAAGAGAACAGAATGTCCAGAGGGTTAAAACCCTCCTGAATGTTCTTGCTGCGGCGATTAAAGGGCACCTCTAAAAAGTGTCATGAGCGGCCCGAGTGCAAGGCGGCTGGAGCGCAGAAACCGGAGCGTACACGGAGTACGCGAGGATTTCGAGCACCACCCAACGCAGCAATCGTGACGCGCAATAAGTTTTTAGAGGTGCCCTAAAATTCCTAAACAATTGCCCCGGACTTTAGTCCGGGGTTTATGGAAAAAAAAATAAATCAGGGCTTCAGCCCAATTTCTTTCTGTAAGAACGATTACAATCAATGGATGCTCATCTCGTCATCGAGATACTTCACCGCATACACCCGCGATAGAGCCTCCAGAAGCGCATCGCAACCTTGCGAATGTCGTGGTCGGCCACGAGCGCAAGCAACTGCCTGCCGGTGAGGCGCGGGTTGTTGCGCATCAGTTCATTGCGGTAGAGCAGGCGCATGAGCGCGTCCATCGAGAGTGAAAAGGCCGCATCGACCACCTCGTCGAGGCGAACCACCGGGAACTCCGCCGGTTTGCTGGAGGCGACCTTGCGCAGCTTCAGCAAGCGCCGGTCGCCCGCCTGCTCGACGACGAAGTCGATACGCTCTTCCGATGCCGCGTGCGCGAGGCAGACGCCGGTCGGCTCTTTGAGCATTGTCTTCGCTTTGGCGTAGTCGAGCGCGGGCGAAGTGCCGAGCCACAGCTCGAACGCCTCGAAAACGATCTGCGAAGCCTCCTTGCGGTCGAGCGTCTTGTTGACCTTCAGGAGAAACACGAGCTGGAACAGATCCTTCAAAAACGCAAGCAGCACGCCGCGGTTGTCGTCGCGCTTGAGCACGGAGCGGTAGTCGCAGAAGGCCACGTTGCAATAGACCATCATGCGCATGATATCGCGGTTCTCCATGTGCGCCGTGCGAATCACCGGCACGAAGTTGTTGTACAGATCCCAGTCGAAGGAGGTGATGTTGTTGTCGCGGGCGTACTCGTCGAAAATCCGGGTGCCGGGATACGGCGTCATCGCCATGAAGAGCGTCTGGCGCAGGCCGAGCGCACGGGCAAATTTCGGGTAGGGCATCGTGTCCTCGACGCTCTCCGAATAATGGCCGACGATGAAGTACCCCTCGGAGCCGACGCCGTACTTGTTCAACAGATTGATCGCGGTCGTCACCTCGTCGAGCGAGTTCTCCTTGTTCATCAAGGCGAGCGTCTTCGGATTCGGACTCTCGATGCCGAGGCCCACCTTGTTCAATCCGATCTTGCGCAGCTTCGGCAGAATGCGCTCGGCGCGGATTACATCCTTGGCCCGCGTTTCGGTGACGATCCGGAAGTTGGTCAGACCGCGCTCGATCATCAGGTCGCAAATCCGCTCGACCCGCTTGATGTTGGTCAAAAAGTTCGCGTCCCAGATTTTGAGCAGCTTCTTCTTTTTGCGGTCGTGCAACTGCGCGATCTCCTCGACTACGTTCTCCGCGCTCCGTCCGCGCCACTGCTTGTGCATCCTGTCGTTCGCGCAGAACGAGCAGACCCACGGGCAGCCGCGCGAGGTATAGATCGTGTCGATGGTGTAGTCGCTGCTCTTCTCGCCGAACCGCTCTGGGCGGATCGAGCGCAGCGGCAAGCGAATTGAATCGACATTTTTGATAAGCTCGCGGATTCCGGTATGGACGAATGCGCCGTTCTCCTTCCAGCAAAGCCCCTTCACCTCGCGGGACGGCCCTTTTTCGACCAGCTCGCGGAAGGTCGCCTCGCCCTCACCGACCACCACCAGATCGACGCACCCGAGATCGAGCACCTGTTCGGGCAGCGCGGTCGGATGGAATCCGCCCATCACCACCGTCACGCCATGCTTTTTCGCAATCCGCGCCAGCTTCTCCGCATTGTTGAACCCGCCGGTCATCGAGGAGATGGCGACGAGATCGAACCGCCGGGATTTGAGCAACTTCTCGAAGCTCTCGAAAATCCCGTCGCTGTAATAGTTCTCCGGCATCGCCATGCTCTCGACGATATCTTCAACCGCGGCCGCAAGATAGCAGACGCCGATGCAGTCGCTGATATACCTTGGAAACGGCGTAACAATCGCCTGCGGAGCCTCGACGAAGCAGATGTGTTTGTAATACGCCATACGGTGGGATTGGTTCCGGATCAGGTTCAGCTCAACGAGAGCGATGGATGGAAACGCGAAGTTCCGCCAACTGGCGGGCAAGGCGCGTGAAGTGGGAATATACGGGATTTATATGACAATCGAGGCCAGGATGCCGGATTGGAGTGCGCCGACAGGCTGGCGGTCGGGATTAGCGTGAAGCGATGCAAAGGCCGGCGTTCGTGGGAAATTTATGGGGTGAGTAGAATTTTTCGGCTATTTACAGACTTATATATAAAAAAATAATTTTGACTATTACTTTATCAACATGGTTAAAAAAAGTTGCAAAAAAAATACCCTCAGAGAGTATAAACTCAGCAATAGATCCTCATTTTTTTTAGTGCCGTTTTTAAAACAAGAACAAACCAGGCATGTTAGAAAACATCAAAAGAATAAATCATAAATTTCTCAAAATAAAGAAGAAAATACTTGACAGAATCAAGGATTCATTAACTTTTGCAGACAGCTATTTTAAAAACGAGTTACAGTATCTTGAATTTCACGTCACAGATCACTGCAATTTAAAGTGCAAAGCATGCTGGCACTACTCAAACATTGCGGATAAATTTTTTGCCGATCCCTCTGTCTTCGAAAGAGACATGACACAACTGTCCAAAATATTTAACAATATAAAAACAATAAGGTTGATGGGTGGCGAGCCGCTACTACACCCGAATTTAAGTTCTTTTATAAAATCAGCAAGACGCTCATTTCCTTCTGCCAAAATCGACATCATAACAAATGGCACTCTATTAAAAAAAGCTGATCGCACGTTTTGGGATACGTGCCGCGAAACAAATACAACAATTGCTCTAACTGTTTACCCGCCAACACGCAACACAGTTTCTCATCTTGTAGAGTTAGCTAACAAAAACAATGTCAAACTCACAGATTCACCTATTACATGGACTTTTTTTACAAATATAAATATACACGGAAATTCTGATAAAGAACGAGCATTCAAGGCTTGCAGAAAAATGTTTTACATCCCTTTCTTAAAGGACGGAAATATCTTCGTATGTCCACAACCAGCCTTAATACATATTTTTAATGAAAAATTCAACAAATCAATCACAACTGGAAACGGAATTAATATATACAAACATACCGGTAGAGAAATCATCAACTATCTTTCAAAGCCCAGCGAAAAATGCAAATCATGCGAATACGCACCCACTATATTTTCCTGGGACAGAGGCAAAGGAACCATTGAAGAATGGCTACCAGAAACATATCAAAAAACGTAATAGATCGCATAAAAAGCGAAGAAACTCTATATCAGTGTAGCAAAGAAACAAAAAATACATCTCAGCGATCAACACTGAAACAGCACCGATTGCCTGCCCTCAAATCTCCATCGATTCCTCCTCCCGTCATCGCAATTATCACCAGATTTCCGTAACTCTAAAAAAATAGAGCAACCTCATCAAAAAGAGCGAATACAACGCTCTTCCGAAGGTCAGCGCAAGCCTCAAAAAAAGCTGTAATTCGCTAAAATCATTGACTTTACAGACCAACCAAATACGTTTCTACACTCTTCTTTTCACAGACATTATAGCATCGATTTCAAACCGGTAATTATTATAAAGCAAGCATCAGCCGCACGTCTCACATGTAAGATCAAACGCTCAACAGGCAGGTGCATCATGGCAGGACGGATGGATGGCAAGGTGGCGCTGGTGACCGGCGCGGGATCAGGAATCGGACGGGCGACGGCGTTGGCTTTTGCACGGAAAAGTACCAGGGTTGTAGTGGTTAATGACATGGTAGAAAACGTCGAAGAGACCGTGCGCATGATCCGGGAAACCGGCGGCGAGGCGCTCTTTGTGAAGGCCGATGTTTCCAAAGCGGCCGAAGTCGAGGCGATGGTCAATGAGGCTGTGAATGCATACGACGGGTTGGACTTCGCGCACAACAATGCCGGAATCGAGGGGGACATGGTTCCAAGACGACCAAATGCACGGAGGAGAACCGGGATCGCACCATCGCCTCCAATCAGAAGGGCGTGTGACTGTGCCTGAAGTACGAGATTCCTGTGATGCTCAAGCAGGGCGAACTTCGCAAGGCCCGCGCCATCACCGCTTTCTTATGCACTCCCGGTACAGGCGGTAAAATGAGGCGACGGCGCGGCGGAGGTCGCGGTCGGCGGCGAGTGCCAGAATTTGCGCGGGTTTGGCGGAGGAGTTGTAGCGCATCAGCTCTTTCCTGTAAAGAAAGCGCATAACAGCTTCAGGCGCTACCGATGCCGTGACTTCGACCGCAGCCTTGATGCTCACCACCTGCCCGCTCTCTGGAATACTCCCGGAGGCCCGCCGGACAATCAGAACCCTCTGACCAGACTCCTGGGTGATGCGGAACTCGATTCGTCGTCCACCGCTCTCTTCGAGGAAAAACGACACCGGCTTTTTCAGTTTCGTTTTTGATGGCTGTTCGATGCGCGGCTCTGTGCTGGCGAATCGCTCGTATGCCTCATAGATGGTTGACTCGATCTCCTGCTTTCCAAGACTCCGGTTTACCAGCGTCAGAAAAACAAACTGAGTGAAATCCCGCAGAAAAATCTGCAACATCCCGCGCTCGCTCTCCTGCTTCAGCAAAGTCCGGTAATTGAAAAAGGCAACATAGCAATAGACCATTATCGTCATCAACCGCTTATTGCTCATGAACCCGGTCTTCACCACCGGGCAGAAGTTGTTATAAAGATCCCAGTTGTATGAGGTGATGTTGTCCTCGCTCCGGTACTCCTCGAAGATTTTCGTACCGGGATAGGGAGTCATGGCCATGAAAAGCGCATTCCTGAGACCGAGCGAACGGGCAAAGTCGGGATAAACCATTGTATCGGCTTCGGTTTCGCTGTGGTGTCCGACGATGAAATAGCCTTCAACTCCGATACTGTGTTTTCCGAGCAGGTCAATTGACCTGGAAATATCACCGAGCGTGTTCTGCTTGTTCATCTTCGCGAGCGTCTCCGGATTCGGGCTTTCGATACCGAGACCGACCTTCCTGAGCCCGACCTGATGCAGCTTGTCGAGAATCCGCTCCGCCCGGATCACATCCTTGGCACGAGTCTCGGTAACGATCCGGAAGTTGGTCAGGCCCCGCTCGATCATGAGGTCGCAGATTTTTTCGACCCGTTTGATGTTGGTCAGGAAGTTGGCATCCCAGATTTTGAGCAGCTTCTTCTTTTTCGGATCGTGAATCAGGGCTATCTCATCGACAACGTTCTCCGCGCTACGACCCCGCCAGTTTTTGTGCATCCTGTCGTTCGCGCAGAAAGAACACTTCCACGGACAGCCGCGTGAGGTGTAGATGGTTTCGATGGTGTAGTCGCCGCTCTTCTCGCTGAAGCGTTCGGGCCGGATCGAACGGAGCGGAAAACGGATCGAGTCCACATCCATGATCAGCTCGCGCATTCCGGTATAAACAAACTCGCAGTTCTCCTTCCAGACAAGCCCTTTCACCTCGCGCGACGGACCTTTTTTGACCAGTTCGCGGAAGGTCGCCTCCCCTTCGCCGATCACGACAATATCTGCAAAGCCGTGATCGAGCGCCTCCTCGGGCATCGCCGTCGGATGGAAGCCGCCCATCACCACCGTTACGCCATGATTCTTTGCGATCCGCGCCAGCTTCACCGCATTGTTGAATCCGCCGGTCATCGACGAAATCGCCACCAGATCGAACGAACGCTCTTTCAGCAACTGTTCGAAGCTCTCGAAAATCCTTTCGTTATAATAGTTCTCGGGCATCGCCATGCTTTCGACGATATCTTCAACTGCGGCAGCAAGATAGCAGACACCGATACAGTCGCTGATAAACCTCGGAAATGGCGTAACAATCGCCTGCGGCGCCTCGACAAAACAGATGTTCCTGTAATACGCCATAGCCGGTTTGAATTCGGATCAGAAAGATGCTGGACGGAAATGCAAGGTACCCCAAACTGGCGGAAACACGGTGAGAGGATGAAATATACACGATTTCTATGACAATCGAGGCCACGATGTCAGCAGCGAGCTTGCCGACGGACTTGCAGGCGTGATGCGCTGGTCCGCCACTGGAGCGGCAAGCTGGAGACGACTGAAAGCGAGGGGTCAGAAAAAAAAGCCGCCCCGGCAAACAACACCGGACAAGATGGAGTGATGGGATATTGTAGGGCTAAAAAAAGAACAATTTTTCTTTTTTTTTAATATACTGAGTTATTAGAATCAATTTTATAATAAAGGGGTACGGTGAATACTATAACAACGAACGACCTTATACTTCTGAATCAACTTCTTGATCAGAGGATGCTAGAGATCGGCGAAGGCCTTAATGAATCAGAATATTTCGAGATATTTTCAGCTGAGCAAGCACTCAAAGACGATGACCTATCGTATGATGAAATAGTTGCCGGCATTGTCGATGGTGGAGGAGACGGCGGGGTTGATTCTGCATACGTCTTCATCAACGATAGGATTTATAATGAGGATATTGATATTAGTTCACTAAAAAGAAACACCACTCTGCGTTTCGTTCTGATTCAATCAAAAACTACTTCTGGGTTCTCAGAGGAATCAATGAACAAACTGATAGCAAGCGCAAACGATCTTTTTGATTTGAATAAAGAAATATCACAACTCACCTCAGTATATAATAGAGAATTACTTCAGACTGTAGAGCGTTTCAGGTCAATCTATTTAGCTCTTGCGTCAAAATTTCCAACAATCTCATTTGAGTATTTTTCTGCAGCAAAATCGACAAATGTACATCCGAACGTAGAAAGGAAAGTTGCTGACCTAAAGAGCGCTATAGAAAGGTTGTTCAATCCTGTCGTTTTCAATTTTAAGTTTTTAAATACATCCGCACTACTTGCTTCAGCACGCCGAGCACCTGCGACAACAAGTACATTACGCCTTGCTGAGACGCCCATTTCAACTGGGCAAGAAGGTTTTGTTTGCTTGGTTGCAATCAAAGATTTCCTCCCATTCATAACCGATGAAGATGGTCATATTCGCGCTCATCTATTTGAAGGAAACGTTCGCGACTATCAAGGCCAAACTGAGGTAAACAAAGAAATTCGCAATTCGCTTGAGACGGCTGCTGCTGAAGACTTTTGGTGGCTGAATAATGGTGTTTCTATCATTTGCACAAATGCAAGTCTTTCTGGCAAAACTCTAACTATAGAAGATGCGGAAATAGTCAATGGTTTACAGACATCCCGTGAAATATACCATACGCTACACGGAAAAGACTTATCTTCAGAGGCTCGGAATATAATGCTTCGAATTTTAAAACCACAAACCGCAGAAAGCAGAGATCGAATAATCAAAGCAACAAACAGCCAAACGCCAATACCTGCAGCTTCTCTTCGAGCCACTGACAAGATTCATAGAGATATTGAGGAGTATCTATACTCAAAAGGATACTTCTATGACCGACGAAAAAACTATTATAAAAATATCGGAAAACCTATCAAGAAAATTGTTAGCATCCCGTTTGTTGCACAATCAGTAATGGCCTGCGCACTCTCGGACCCAGCTAACGCACGAGCAAGGCCCTCAAGCCTCATTAAAAACAATGATACCTACGTCAAAGTGTTTAGCCCAAGCTACCCTCTAGATATATTCTGGAAATGCCCTGTCATTGTACAGGCTGTTGAGACTGAACTTAAGCGAAGCGATATACCCGAACACCGCTCACATTCAAATAACTTAAGATTTTATGTAGCAACTCTCTGGACACTTCGCGCTTGTGGTGTTCCAAAACCAACTATTAATCAAGTCGCTGCTGTTGATCTTACACAACTTACCAGCACATCGATCATAAGTGCAATTAATGATACCTTTGCTGCCTATATTGAATTAGGAGCTACTGATCAAGTCGCAAAAGGAACCGCACTTGGACCAAAGCTAAGAGATGAACACAAGCAGTCATTTATCGCTGCTCAGGCAGCAAAGAAGGAGCGCAATATTTGAATAAACGTAAAACCATCAATACGAATCAGCATACTGGCGAAGGGCTCATTTGCTGGAAATGCACACTATGAAAAACCCCACACTCAATACATCATTTATACTTTACCAATCCTCCCAAAACCACAAACGGCGGACAAAAGCCCGCCGTCGTAGTTTTGCTATCCAATCAATCCCGCGAATCAATTCTCGGCCATCATCGCTTCGACGTCGGCTTCGACCGTGCCGATGCCCTTCAAATCGAACTTTTCGACGATCGCGGCGGCGACGTTCGGGGTCAGGAACTCCGGCAGTGTTGGACCGAGGCGGATGCCTTTGACGCCGAGGTAGAGCAGGGCGAGCAGCACCGTGACGGCTTTCTGCTCGTACCAGGCGATGTCGTAGGAGATCGGCAGGTCGTTGATGTTCTCCAGTCCGAACACCTCCTGGAGTTTCATGGCGATCACGGCCAGCGAGTAGCTGTCGTTGCACTGACCGGCGTCGAGCACGCGCGGGATGCCGCCGATGTCGCCGAGCGGCAGCTTGTTGTAGCGGTACTTGGCGCATCCAGCGGTGAGAATCACCGTGTCCTGCGGCAGCGCTCCGGCTACGTCGGTGTAGTACTGGCGCGTGGCGTGGCGTCCGTCGCAGCCGGCCATGACCACGAAGCGCTTGATCGCGCCCGACTTGACTGCATCGACCACCTTGTCGGCAAGAGCGATCACCTGGGTGTGGGCGAAGCCGCCGACGATCTCGCCGTTCTCGATTTCGACCGGAGCCTTGCAGGTTTTGGCCAGCTCGATGATCTCCGAGAAGTCCTTCTGGCCGCCTTCGACGCGCGCCGGAATGTGCTTCAGACCCGGCCAGCCCGCCATGCCGGTGGTGAACATGCGTCCGCGATAGGACTCGCGAACCGGCACGATGCAGTTGGTGGTCATGAGAATCGGGCCGTTGAAGCTCTCGAACTCGCGATCCTGCTTCCACCACGATCCACCGTAGTTGCCGACGAAGTGTTCGTACTTCTTGAAGGCCGGGTAGTAGTGCGCCGGAAGCATTTCGCAGTGGGTGTATACGTCCACGCCGGTGCCTTCGGTCTGCTTGAGGAGGTCTTCCATGTCGCGCAGGTCGTGACCCGAGATGAGGATGCCCGGACGGGTGCCGACACCGGTCTTGACCTTAGTGATCTCCGGGTTGCCGTAGGTTTCGGTGTTGGCCTTGTCGAGCAGCGCCATTGCCTTGACGGCGGTTGCGCCGGTCTCCATCACGAGGCCGAGCAGCTCGTCGGCGGAGTGGTCACGCAGCAGCGCGGCGAGGCCCTTGACGTAAAAAGCGTAAATATCGTCGTCGTGGTAACCGAGCACGGCGGCGTGGTCGGTGTAGGCGGCAAGACCCTTGACGCCGTAAAGAACGAGTTTCTTGAGCGAGCACAGATCGGGATCGCTGCTGAGGCTGTCGATGCCGTGGGTCTCGCCCTTGGCGAGGAACTCCTCGCGCGTGCTGCCGCTCCAGGTCGCCGCGTCGTGCTCCGGCGTCTTGCCGGCGAGCGCCCTGACTTCGTCGCGCATGGCGAGCGCCTTGTTGATCTGCGCCACGATGGCCACGTCGTCGAAATTGGTGTTGGTGACGGTCACGAACAGGCACTCGCTGATGAACTGCCCGTACTTCCGGTTAACCGGCCCTTCGAGCGCTTCGGCGCACAGGGCGATGCCCTCGGTCGCGTAGATCAGCGTATCCTGAAGTTTGGCGGTCAATTCATCCTTTCCGCACACGCCCCGGACGAAACATCCTGTTCCCTTGACGCTCTCTTGACATTGGTCGCAATGCATACTCATGGTATGTTCTCCTTTTTTGGTGGTTTGTTCAGGTCCGGTGACAGGATGCCCGCAAGCTTTCGGTCGGCTGCGCTGCCCTCCCGGTCACCAATTTTTTCTTTCGCCAGCGCCCTTTGCATGAGCGCTGTTTTCATGATCCCCTTCCGGGGCCGCGCCTCGATGATGGCGCTGAAGTCTTCGATAGCTCCCTCGTAGTCGCCGGTTTCGGATCGGATGATGCCGCGATTGCCGTAGGCGATGATCCGCTCACGGAATCGCAGGCCAAGCTTGATGGCCATGCTGAAATCGGCCAGCGCTCCATCGAGATCGCCCGACGCGCTCCGGACTGCCGCCCGGCTGCTCCATGCATCGGCGTTCTGCGGCTCGGCGTCGATCATGCGACTGATCTCCTCCTCCGACCCGCGCCACGCTCCAAGTGCGTCCTTCAGCATCTCACACCCACTCCTCGCTCAGGGTGTCGCCCTGCACGCCGATGACAACCTTTTTGACCGGAACCTTGCGTGAAGCTCTCCGCGACGCCTCCTCGACAATCGAAAGCAGGCCTCCGCAGCACGGCACCTCCATGATCGCCACGGTGATGGTGTTGATGCGCGCATGGTCGATCATGGCGGCAAGTTTCTCCACGTAAACATCGAGGCCGCTGTCGAGCTTCGGGCAGGCAACCGCGAGTGTTTTGCCGCGCAAAAGCCTGTTGTGAAAATCGCCTGCCGCGAATGCCACGCAGTCGGCGGCGAGCAGCAGGTCGGAACCCTCGAAATAGGGGGCAATCGGGTTGACCAGGTGCAACTGCACCGGCCACTGGCGAAGCTCGCTTGGCGCATGAACCGCGCCCCCAACCGCTGATACCGGTGAAGCCTGCGCGTTTCCGTTCGCCGGACGGAAATCCATCATTTTACTGCCGGGGCATCCTCCCCCGTGATGCGCATGAGCCGGATGCGCCGCCTGTGGAGCCGGATCGGCGGAGTGTTCGAGCGGATTCGGTATCCCCTGCTCCTCCAGATATGCGACCGCTTCGCGCAGGTAATCGCTGGCGCCGTGGTCACGCAGGTGGCGCAGGTGCGCCGCAATGACGTTCGGCCCGGCCTTCACGATGCTCTCGGCCATCACGCGCCGCTCGTCGTACGGCTCGGCATCGCGCGTCTCGACCCGCATCGCGCCGGTCGGGCAGTGGCCGACGCACGCGCCGAGTCCGTCGCAGAACAGGTCACTCACCAGCCGCGCCTTGCCGTCAATCACCTGAAGCGCGCCCTCCGGGCAGGCCGGAATGCAGTCCGCGCAACCGGTGCATTTTTTCTCATCTATCGTTATGATCTGCCGTTTCATCATTGTTTCCTGTTTTTTTATTCAGGAGGGTTTCAACCCTCCGGACATTCAGCACTCTTACATTCACGTTGCCCCGGCTTTCAAGCCGGGGAACCCTTGACACTCACCCCTTCATCGCTTCCACCGCTTTCAAGTCGTCGATCAGCTTGCCGATGGTGATTTGTGAAAACTCGTTGTTCACCATCTTTTCGATGCGCATGATTTCGTGGCGCAAGACGCAGTTGGCGCGGTTCGAGCAGAGCTGCTTGCGGAACATGCACTCCGAAAGCTGCACCTTGCCCTGGAAGATTTCGATCACCTCCGCCACGCCGATTTCGGCGGGAATTTTACCCAGCCGCACGCCGCCGCCCGCGCCCTCTTTGGACTCCACCAGCCCGTTGCGGATCAGCTCCTGCAAAATGCGCCGCAGGAACTGGTAGGGAATCGCCTGCTCTTCGGAGATCGCCTTGGCCGACACCCAGCCGTCGGCTTTCATCCCGAGGGAGATCAGCGCCCGGACGGCATAGTCGGTTTCTTTGTTGAGTACTTTCATGAGGTGGTGCCAGGTGTTGCTGAATTACTGATACCAATTTAGTATCAGTTCATCAAAATCCAAACGGAATCGGAAAAATTCCCTATGGATTCTTTTTCGTGAAAAAATTTTCGGCGCCTGGCGAGAAGTCAGGACAACTTCAATTTCCGGTCGGGGCGGTGTATATTTTCAGATGAACCCATTGATCTCTCTTGTCATTCTGAGTCAGGCGCAGTCGGGCGAAAAATCCAGGGCACCTCTAATAACTTATTGCGCGTCACGATTGTCGGCGCTTGGGTGGTGCTCGAAATCCTCACGTACTCCGTGTACGCTCCGGTTTCTGCGCTCCAG